>DXHS01000093.1 GCA_019113275.1 Candidatus Protoclostridium stercorigallinarum | reverse complement strand
GAGTGCACGAAAAAGCGTTTGCCGTAGTAGTAGCGCACGAGAGTGAAGAACTTGGTGTTCGTGTGCAGGGCGACGGCTTTGAATCGGCAGCCCACGCAATAGTCTATGGCGGCGGCGAGCAGACGGCTGCCTACGCCCGCATTCTTCATCGAGGGGTGCACGCCGAAGCGGTAGATGTAAGCGAGATCGTCCGTGAGCTTCTTGACTCGTATGGAGCCTATCACGCTGCCGTCGGGAGTGATCGCGACGAACACCGCGTGCTCGCGTATATCGGATACTATGTCGTCCGTGCTCTCGGTGAGCGCGTGCAGCTTATAGGTATTGCCTATGTCCTCGAGGTATCCCGAGAACGCCGCGTGCATTATTATCTGTATCTCCGACGCGTCCTCTTCGGAAGCGCGGCGGATGTAATATTCCGTTACCTTTTCCATAGCGTAAGCCTCGGATCAGTTGTCCTTCATCAGCATGTACATCACGGCTTTCTGCGCGTGAAGCCTGTTTTCCGCCTCGGGGAAGATGCGCGACTGCGCTCCTTCCATGACCTCGTCCGTCACTTCCTCGCCGCGGTGAGCGGGCAGACAGTGCAGGAATATCGCGTCGGGAGCGGCTTTCGCCATCATCTCCGCGTTTACCTGCATGGGCATGAGCGCCGCTTCCTTGGCGGGATCCTTTTCCTGACCCATGGAGAAGAACACGTCGGTATATACCGCATTCGCGCCCGAGATCGCTTCGTTTATATCATCCGTAACGACTACTTTCGCACCGCCGAGAGCGGCGGCGCGCGCCGCGTCGACGATCTTCTGTTTGGGACCGAGCCCGGCGGGGGAGCATATCGTGACGTCCATGCCCACCTTGGCGCAGCCCAGCATGAGCGAGTTCGCCATATTGAACCCTTCGCCGAAGAACACGAGCTTCTTGCCCGTGAACGTGCCGAATTCCTCATACACGGTGAGCAGGTCGGCGAGTACCTGGCAGGGGTGGAAATCGTCGGTAAGCCCGTTTATCACGGGGATGTGCCCGTACTCGGCAAGTTCTTCGAGATCGGACTGTTTGAACGTGCGTATCATGATCTCGTCGATGTTCATGCGCTCCATGACGCGCACGGTGTCGCGTATGGGTTCGCCTCGCCCGAGCTGTATATCGCGGGAGGAGAGGAACATCGGGTAGCCGCCGAGCTGGCGGATGCCCTGCTCGAAGGATATGCGCGTGCGCGTGGACGACTTCTCGAATATCATCGCGAGAGTCTTGCCCGCGAGATAGTCGTGCCGCTCGCGCGCGTACTGCTTGCGCTTGAGCTCGACCGCGCAGTGCAGCAGCTCGAATATCTCTTCGGAAGAGTAATCCATCAGCGTGAGCATGTGCTTGTTCTTTATCCTGCCCGTGGGCTTGTAGTCTTCGAATCTCATCTTGTTCTCCTTGCTTGACTTAAATATTGGTGTTGGAGAATATCGTCTCCAGCTTGTCCGTCATGTCGTCTATCTCGGCGCGGGTGATGATGTACGGCGGAGCGATGCGCAGCGTATTGTGTCCGCATGTGCCGATTATCACGCCTAAGCTCATCATTTTGCCCGCAACGCCCGCCGCGCTCAGTTTTTCGTCCAGCTGCACGCCGCGCAGCAGACCTTTGCCGCGTATGTCGAGCACGAACTTATGCCGCGCGAGCTTGCTCGAAAGCTGATCGGCGAGATAATCGCCCATCTCCGCCACGCGGTCGAGCAGTCCGCCGTTCAGCTTATCCATTACGACGTTCGCCGCCGCGCAGGCGAGGGGACCGCCGCCGAAGGTCGTGCCGTGGTCGCCGGGGCGGAACGCTTCCGCCGCTTCGCCGCGCGCAAGGCAGCAGGCGATGGGTACGCCGCCGCCCAGACCTTTCGCGAGAGTCACTATGTCCGGCTGTATGCCGTAATGCTCGAAGCAGAAGAACTTACCCGTGCGCCCCGTGCCCGTCTGCACTTCGTCGAGTATGAGCAGTAGTCCTTTCTGCTTGGCGAACGCGTACGCCCCCACGAGATAATCGTAAGTCGCGGGGATCATGCCGCCTTCGCCCTGTATGCATTCGAGCATGATCGCGCCTACGTCCGGCGTCGTCGCGTCGCGCAGTGCGTCGAGATCGTTGAAGGGCACGTAGCGGAACCCGTCGGGCAGGGGAGCGAAGGGCGCGGAATACTTCTCCTGACCCGTAGCCGTTACCGTTGCCAGCGTTCTGCCGTGGAAGGATTCGCGAGCGGTGAGTATCGTAGTCCTGCCGCTGCCCGAAGCGTAAGCGAGCTTGCGCACGATCTTTATCGCGCATTCGTTGGCTTCCGCCCCGCTGTTGCAGAAGAACACGCGGGAGAACATGCCGCTCCTCGTGAGCTTTTCGGTAAGCTCCGCCTGGGGCACGTTGTAGTAAAGGTTGGACGTGTGTATGATCCTGCCCGCCTGGTCGCTTATCGCTTTGACGAGGTCGGGATCGTTATGCCCGAGACAGCTGACCGCGATACCGCCGAAGAAATCGGTGTACGCGTGTCCCGCCGTGTCGTACAGCGTGCAGCCCTCGCCGCGTTCGAAGCAGATATTGCTGCGGCGGAACAGATCCATGTAATGTTCTTTTTCTATTTCCTTTATTTTCTCGAGATCCATTTCTTCCCCTCCGCGCCGCATGAAAGTTTCGGCGCGAGATCTTACTTTATTCCCTTATGAGAGTGCCTATGCCCCTGTCCGTGAACAGCTCCACGAGTATGGAGTGGGGGATGGTGCCGCACACTATGTTCACATGCTTGATTCCGCGCTTTATCGCGGTCACGCAGCTGCGCACCTTGGGTATCATGCCGCCGGATATCGTGCCGTTCTCTATCATGCGCTCCACTTCGGCTACCCGCACTTCGGGCATGAGCGTGGAAGGATCCGCGGGATCCCGCCGTATGCCGTCTATATCCGTAAGGTATATCAGCTTGTGCGCGCCTATGGCTGCGCCCACTTCGCCCGCCGCCGTGTCCGCGTTGATGTTGTAGCTCGCGCCGCTCGCGTCCGTACCTATGGAAGCTATGACGGGCACGTAGTCTTCGAGACAGAGGTCTTCTATCATGTCGGCGTTCACCGAAGTGATCTCGCCCACATAACCGAGATCCACGCCGCCTACGGCAGGTTTCTTGCGCACGCCGATGAGCCCGCCGTCCTTACCGCTCAGCCCCACGGCTTTTACGCCCATCGTGCCGAGCAGCGAGCAGATGTTCTTGTTGATCTTGCCGCAAAGCACCATCTGCACGATGTCCATGGTCTCGGCGTCCGTCACGCGCAAGCCGTTTACGAATTTGCTCTCTTTGCCCACGCGGGCGAGCATCGCGTTTATCTCGGGACCGCCGCCGTGTACGAGAACGGGGAACACCCCCACCGTTTTGAGCGCCGCGACGTCCTGGAGGATGGTCTTGATTATCTCCGGATTGTTCATCGCGTTGCCGCCGTACTTTATGACAACATACTTGTTGGTGTACGCGCGTATGTAGGGCAGAGCCTCGACGAGGATCTGCGCTTTCTGTATTATCTGTTCGTGACTGTCGTTCATGATGTTTCCTTATATC
>DXHS01000092.1 GCA_019113275.1 Candidatus Protoclostridium stercorigallinarum | reverse complement strand
AACCCCTTCCGGCTCGCAGCCGCTTACGCTTCGTGCTCGCCACCTTCCCCTGCCTCAGGGGACGGCTCTTATGATGACCGCGCGGAAGCGCGGCACTTATTTTTAAGCCCCTGCGCGCATATACCCCGAATAGCAGAATTCGAAGCGAAACCGCGAGATTTTCGGATGGAAAGGCACGTTCTCGGAAGCGGGCGTAGCGTTAGCGGCCGCCGCGGGGTCACCCTGCGGCGACTCAGAAACGTGGTCCTCGCGGACGGCAACCGACCGACTTCCGATGGAAACGCTTGCTTCGTACCGCAACAGCTCGGTCAGCCGCGGTGCTAACCGCCCGAAAAGACGCGCTTTTCGCGTCAATCATTGCGCGCCGAAGGCACGCAATGATATTACATTTATTTTATGATAAGCTCCGGATGGACGTGGGAGGCGAAGGCGATGCCGCCGGCGAGGTTATGGCAATCGAAGCCATATGCGGAGAGCATGCGGCAGGCGATATAGCTGCGCGTGCCGCTGCGGCAGTTGATGTAGAGGGGCACCCCGCGGGGCAGGTAGTCGAGGCGGGCACGCAGCTCGTCCACGGGGACGTTTATCGCGCGGGAGAAGTGACCCGAAGCGAACTCGCCGCGCGAGCGCACGTCCAGCATGACTATATCGCTCGCGTCGCACAGCTCGGGCAGCTCTTCGGCGTGGAACTGCTTTACCAGCCCGGCGAGCACGTTCTCGGCGACGTAGCCCGCGACGTTCACGGGGTCTTTGGCGGAGGAGAACGGCGGCGCGTAAGCCAGCTCAAGCGTCGTGAGATCGCGTACCGACATGCCTGCGCGCAAAGCGACCCCAAGCACGTCTATGCGCTTGTCCACGCCTTCCCGCCCCACTATCTGCGCGCCGAGCAGCTTGCCCGCGTCGGGCGTGAACAGCAGCTTGACGAACATCTCCTCCGCGCCCGGGTAGTACGTCGCGTGGGAAGGGGAGAGCGTGACCGTTTTGAGGTATCTTATGCCGCGCTTCTGCGCGGTCTTTTCGTTCATGCCCGTAGCGGCGGCGGTGAGCCCGAACAGCTTGACGATCGACGTGCCTTGCGTGCCGCGATAAGAGTCTGCCACTCCGCAGATATTGTCCGCCGCCACGCGCGCCTGGCGGTTGGCGGGGCCCGCGAGCGGCACATTGACGGGTTCGCGCGTGAGGTAGTCCTCCGTCTGCACCGCGTCGCCCACCGCGAAGATATCGGGGTCGGACGTTCCCATGCCGTCGTCTGTGACTATCGCGCCTTTAACGCCCGTTTTCAGCCCGCAGCCGAGCGCGAGATCGCTCTCCGGCATAACGCCCGTCGCCGCGAGCACGAGTTCGCAGTCATAGCGTCCGCCGTCGGTGACCACGGTAACTCCGTCGCGGCGTTCCTCTATCGACCTGACATGCGCGCCGAAACGCACGTCCACGCCACCGCGCACAAGCTCCTCGGCGAGCATGCTCGCCATATCCGCGTCCAGCGGCGGCAACACCTGACGGCTGCGCTGCAACAGGGTGACGGAAATGCCGCGGCGGACGAGGTTCTCTGCCGTTTCCAATCCGATGAATCCTCCGCCGATGACGACCGCGCGTTTTACGCCCTGCTGCTCCGCGCGCTCGCCGAGGCGGAACGTGTCCTCCACCGTGCGCAGCGTGTATACCCGCTTGCCGCGGTCTCCGGGAACGCCGGGAAGGGCGGGAGCGGCTCCGGGAGCGAGCAGCAGACGGTCGTAATCCTCGGTGTATTCACGCCCCGAGGAAAGCTCGCGCGCGACGACGGTGTGCGCCTCGGGGTCGACGGATATCACTTCCGTGCTCACACGCACCTCGACGTTGTATCGGGCGGCGAATCCGGCGGGGGATTGCAGCGTGAGATCGCGCTTGTCCGTTATCACATTGCCTATGTAATAGGGAAGACCGCAGTTGGCGTACGACACATAGCCCGTGCGCTCGAATATTATTATCTCCGCGAACTCGTTCAGCCTGCGCAGGCGTGCAGCCGCGGTCGCTCCGCCCGCAACGCCGCCGACGATGAGTATTTTGGGCGCGTCGACCGTTCGTCCGTCGGGCAAGGTCTTTTTGCGCACGGCGCGGCTCTCTTTGGAAAAAAGTCCGGGTATTTTCATGTGTTCCTCCTGTAAGTATAAATACGAGCGCCGCGGTCGCAGCCGCGGCGCTTGATGTCGCACTCCGATGTAGTTATTTTTCCTCGAAGAATATGTCGATGATGTTTTTAAGATCGCCTATCATCTTGCCGACGAACTTCTGGTCGATGGCGGCGCCGTTTGAGATAAGGAACTCCGTGTACTTGGTGACGAGGAAGAGGTCGGAATTGAAGCAGCGCTTGATCACGAATTCCAGCACTTTGCGCTTGTTCCACTTGAGTATCTTGGCGTTCATGTGCGAAGCGTCGCATGCGACCTGGTATTCCTTGTATTTATCGCCCAGCCCCGCGAGATCCTCGAGGTAGCGGAAATTGAGGTTCCACTTGGTCAGCTGCAGGTCTGGCACCGCGCCCATCCAGCCGTAGTTTTCGAAGTGGTCGACCTCGTTGGCGTTTTTGAGGTTGATACCGAACTTCTTCGTCTTTTCGTCGTAGTCGGCGCGGGTCTTTTCGTCCATGCGGTCGGGATCGCTGAAACGGTCGAACGTCTCGAACTCCTCGACTACGTCCTTGCCGTACTTGCAGAGCACGGATATCACGCACTCCAGCTCGTGCAGGCTGCGCCATACGACGATGGCTTCCTTCTCCAACCCCTTGGCGGCGAGCATCATTATGCCCTTGAGCTTGAGGAACGCCGTTTCGAACAGCTTGTATACCGCTTTGGACGTGCGCTCCGTGCAGGCGGAACTGCCTTTGAGCCCCACCGCGAGCAGGTAATCGAGCAGGATATTGAAGCGGCAGTACACGGGGTTGTACTCGTTTATGATGCGCTTGGCGCTCGTTTTTATGTTTTCGAGTATGAATATGGACTCCGCTACGTCCGTCACCAGGCGGGAGCGGTAAGCCTCGTCGCGCGTGAGCGCGATACGTCCCGCGTCGTCCGTGTTGCAGGTGTAGGCGTAATGATAACCGCATATGTATTTGACTATGTCGGGCGCGGGCACGCCGTAGAGCGCGGGGTTTATGCCGCCTGCCGTGAGCCTCGCTCGGTAACGTTCGAGCACTTTGACGAACATATCGGACACGAACGAGCGCGGAAAAGTATAGCCGCCGTATTCCGCGCGCAGCTTGGGCAGGGTATAATCGAGTATCTCGTTTACGAATCGTTCGTCCATATCACTATATTATCACATTTTTTCCGTATAGTCAATACCGTTTTCAAAACCCGTTCATTAGAAAACGATTAGATTTGCGCGAAACCGCGCGAAAAAGCGCGTGGCAAGCGCGGGTCGTTCGCCGCGCCCGGGACGAAAGTAAAAAAACGAAGAACAGCGCAACCTAAAAAACTTCCTGCAACTGTCCTTCGTTTTCCACCATCGTTTATGCGATTTGAGGTCGGAAGCCTTTTCCCTTAGCTTCCGTAGCTTATTATACACTTACCAAAGCGGATAGTCAAGCGCGAACGGGCATTCCGCGCTTATTTTAATGTGAAGATTTTCACACAAACCGCACGTTTGCCGTCACTTTCGCCGCCAAAGACCGCCGTAAAAATTTTTTTGAAAAATTTTTCAAAAAAACTTCTTCGCTATCCGTTTCTGATACACTCTTGTGGTATGATATGGCAAATACGATATCCGATCAAGGAGATCATGCTTATGACAAAAACGAAAAGAGATCCTTCGGCTTATGCCGTGGCGTCGTTGCTGCTCATACTGCCGTCGCTGCTCAGAGGGATCGCGGAAGCGTATATCGCTTTCGCCGGATTGAGCGCCGAATATTCCGATCGCGACATGTTCGTATATCCGTTCGGCGGGACGGAAGAGGGCGTCACCACGCTGCTCAACATCCTGCCCGCGATGTGCCTTGTGGCGGGCGCGGCGCTGGCGGCAGCCGCGGTCATACGCGGCAGGGCGGGCGGACGGCTGTCGTCGCTCGTGCTGTCGCTGCTCACCGTGTGCTGCGCGACCGCGACATGGGTGGCGTCGCTCATCGTGATGTATAACGACGACCTGATCATGGTGATCCCCGCGCTCGTCGCGTGCGGCTTTTATGCGGCGTGCTGCATACTTACGTTCGTCGGCAAGGGCTGGGCTCCGGGCGGGGCATTCACCGCAGTGCTCGGCGTTGCCGCCGCATGTGCGTTCGTGCTCCCCACGCAGTTCGGCATACCGCTCGCATGGGCGTGCATGTGGTACGGCGTGGCGGGAGCTCTCCGCGCGTTCTTCGGAAAGCGCGTAGGGGATATCGCAGAATACGCGTCCGCCGCGCTCATGCTCGCAGG
>DXHS01000091.1 GCA_019113275.1 Candidatus Protoclostridium stercorigallinarum | reverse complement strand
TCCGCCCGCGGACTTATAAGTGCAATCGGAAACGTATACCGCGCGTAAGGTCGCATCGCCGGCGATCATCGTAAGACCGCTTATATCCGTATACGCTTTGCTGCCGAACGTCCAGCCTATTATGTTTTCTTCGTCGTCCCATGTTATTTCGGGTATCGCCGCACCGTAAGCGAGGGAAACGGTATCGCTGCCGTTCGCCTTTCCGCCCACTATGGTGAGCGTGTGTTCGCTGTCGTCGTATATCTCCGTAAACGTAACCGTAAAGTAATCGAGATTGGGGAAACGAAGCGCGTTGTCTGTCGTATTACCGAGAAACGCGAATTCGATCTCGTTCACGCCCTTTTTCATCGGCTGCTCGCCGAGAACGTCTTTCAGCAACGTCCATACGGTCATATCGCACCACGCCGTGTTTGTCGAGCTGCCCGCGTCGAGCGTTCCCGTTATCGTCGCGGGATCGCCGTTCACGGTGACCGCGAACGCTTTGTCGAGAGCCTGATCGCTGAGACCTTTTCCGGTGCCCGACTGTCCGCGCAGCCCGAGAGTGAACTTACCCGCATAGTCGGACACGAAACGCAATGTTATTTTGTTCCCTTTGACGGAGATGTTAGCCGTGCTGTAGCCTTCCGCTCCGTTAGGATATGTTTTGCCCGAGCTGTCTTTTGCCGTATTTTCAAACTTGCTCGTAGCGTCACCCTGCTGCAGCAAGGCTGCGTTCATATCGACATATGATCCGTCCTCGACCTGAACTTTGTACGGAACATTTGTCTCGCTGCCGAGACGGTAGTAACCTGTATCCGCATCGCGGCCGACGTAGATGTCAAACTCCGTCGTTTTATTTTCGTAAGACACGGTCACGGTCTTTTTGCCCGGCGTTGAAGTATCGAAGCCGGTGAGCATTTCCGCAGTAAGCTCCGTTTCACGGCTGCCGCCGCCTTCATAAGCAAGTACGAGCGTACCGCCGGCAAAAGTTTCGTTCAGCGCGTAATCCTGTTTGATACCCGGTTTGACGGATATCGAACCGAGAGCGCGCTCTTTGACGGTCACCTTAATGTCGGACTTCAGTTCTCCGTAACTCACAGTTATAACGGCTCCGTCGTCTTCCAACGTAAGAGGATCGCTCGGCACAGTAAGTTCGGAAGCGGCAACGCTTTTTGTGTACCCGCAGTCGCATGAAACGGATGCGCTCGCTCCGTCGGCAGTCACCTTCTCTCCGTCGAAGTATTCGGTTTTCATGCCCGTTACGGTAAGAGTAAGGTCATGCGGCGCGTGCTCGCTTTCCTCATCGCAGCGGGAACATTGGTACCAATGGGAGTTATCGTCGAACTTCGGTATATCGAAATCATGATCGAGAGCGGTTATCGTCTGTTCCTTCGAATAGCCGCATACGGAGCACGTCACGATCTCCTTACCGTCAGTCGTACACGACACATCCGTCGTTACGTCCGTTTTGGGGCTCCATACATGGGCGGCGACATCCGTCTTTTCGCCGCAGGAGCATTCGCGCCAATGGTTCGTACCGTCGCTCTTCCACTCTTCGGCGTAGTCGTGCACGTGAGGACGTTCGGCGACCGTTATCGCGACATCCGTGCTCACGGTAACGCCGTCCTCCGTATAACTCAATCTGACCGACGTCGTACCCGCCGCGAGAGACTCGCCGCCTTCGACCGTCCAGCCCGCGACCGTGCGGCTGCTGCCGTCGGAATAATGTGCGGTGACGGTCACGCCGCTCATGTCGAACGCGTCGCCGACGTAATATTCCGTCACGGCGCATTCGGCGGTGACCGAAGACAGCGTGACACCGCCGCACGCAACGAATGCGAGCGACGACATCGCTATCGCGGCGACGAGCAGGACCGTCAGCCATTTACCTGCAGATCTCATAAGATCTCCTCCTTTTATATTTTCTCGGAGACCCCGCCGACATTCATAAAAACAAAAACGGACGGCAGGATCGCCCTGTCGCCGCAATTGTAGCATCCGCATCATGCCAAGTCAATAGCCATTCCATTTTAGGTCCGTTTCATCGCATTGTTCGCACTCGGAAAGCGCTCACATCGCGTTTTCTTTCCCTTCGGGCGACAGAAATACGTTGAGAGAAAACAGATCGTCCTTAACGTCTATGCTCATACCGCCGCCGTACGCGTCCACTACGCGTCTCATGCTGCGCATACCGAAACCGTGCCATTCGCCGTCGTCCTTCGTCGTCCGCGGCATGTCGCCGTCGAACTCGATCTCACCCGAAAAATAGTTCTCGACGTGAAGCGAGATCATCCCGCCGCGGCGCACGAGCTGCAGTCCGATATACCTCTTATCCACGTCCGTCACTTCCGACACCGCTTCGATGGCGTTGGACAAAGCGTTGTCGAACAGCGAGTAGATATGGTCCGTATCCATACCGCCGAGCGCGGAACCGTCCGCCATGACTACCAGCTGTATATTTTCGGCGGTACACCGCTCGCCGGCGTCGGCAAGGATGATATCGAGCACCTCGTTGCCCGTATGATATACGGAATCGTAACTTTTTATGGCGCTTTCGAGCTTGCGCAGTTTTTCATCCGCGTAGCCGCCGTCGCCGAGCTCGCGTATCCTGTGTTTCAGGTCGTGGCACATGATGTTTATCTTCTCTATCTTATCGCGCCGCATTTCGAAATTCTTGCGCTCGTTGGACAGCATCAGGGAAATAACGGCGTTATCACGCTCGAGAGACTTGTTGAGCACGGAAAATATGAGCAGCCCTATAGTCAGCATACAGGCGATAACGTCGTACACATAACATACCGTAAGCAGCAGCGGCGGCATGGTATCCGTACCGATATACACCACCACCGCGTTGATGACGACTTCCACCGTCAGCGAGATTACGGAGAGTATGACCAGAACTATACCGTTTATGCGTATTTCGTAACGCTTACGGAACAGCAGTCTTATAAGCAGCACCGAAAGGAAGTATACGAAAACATAGGACACGACGCTTATCAGTACGGAGCCGAGGCTGTAAGCGCTCATCGAATCTTCGTAGAACGAACCCTCGGATAGCCCCGCGAGCGACGTCACGTAATTGCCGAGGATATACGAAAAGTGCTGCACCGTATATGCCCAGATGCCGCAGAAAAGCACGACGCTCCATTTTTCTTTGAAGCAGAACTTCAGCCCGACAAGGCTCGCGCCGAATATGAGCGTAAACAACACCGAGATGTACGCCGCGTTATACCCGAGAACGGGCAGCGCGAAAGTGAACGCATACATCGCTATCACCGACACGAACGCACGCCATGCGAGACCCTTTCTCTCTTTGAGAAGGAACAGGAACGCGCATTCGGCGGCGATGAGCTCCGTCGTGAATATGAACTTGTACCAGAAAAGCGCCGAAGAAAAATCGTACACGTTTACCGTCCTTCGCCGAGATATTTGGCAAGATCGGCGCAAAAATTCTTCTTTTGCGAGCGGCTGACGGGGATCGTCTCTCCCGCGACTACGACGCTGTCTTTTTTCATCTCTTTCACATAAGCGAGATTAACTAAATACGAAACATGACAGCGCGAAAATACCTTTGCGGGCAGCTTGCCGCGTACCGCGTCCAGCGTGCCCCAATCGGCGATGTTGCCCGATTTTGTATGCCATGTGAGCCGATGAAGGCTGACTTCCACATAATATATATCGCCGACGCTCAGCATACTCACTTTGCCGCTGACGGAATCCTTTACGCTAATCTTTTTTTCCGAGTCCGCATCCATGATCGCACAGACACGATCCATCACTCTGTTCACACTCGCGGCGGAAGCGGGCTTAACGATAAAATCCGTCGCCTGCACGGAATAGCCGTCCACCGCATACTGCACCATATTGGTGACGAAAACGATGATGAGCCGCGAATTGTTTTCGCGTATCCTGCGCGCGGCTTCCATACCGTTTATCCCCGGCATACAAATATCGAGAAAAAGTACGTCGGGCGCATCGGAACGGCTGTCGAAAAACGCCTGCGGATCGGTATACCTGTCCACAGCCGCGGCTCTGCCCGACCTATCCGCGTATTCGCGTATCAGCCGTCCGAGAAGCTCCGCATCGGTATCTTCGTCTTCGACGATCGTTATCCTCATCGTCTGCCCTCCTTATCGGATATCCGCAAAAACGGAACGTGTCCGTCCGGATCCTGACGGATCCGATATCATTTTAACATACCCCCCCCCAATTGTCAAGACGGAAATAAAAATTCCGCATAAAAAGTATGCATCCGATCCCATGCTTTTCGGTAGCCGCTATGCGGGCACCGGATCCGTCCGCCGGAAAATGGCGATCGAAAAAACGACGGACTCATGCTTCGCACAAAGCAAGTCATAAAATAAAGCAGGGACTTCTGCTCCCTGCTTTTTGTATACGGCGTCAACTTTTGTCGGGCAATACTGTGTATTCGAGCTCGAGAAGCGCACGCTTTCTTTCGATGCCGCCGGCGTAGCCCGTAAGGCTGCCGTCCGCGCCCGTCACGCGGTGACACGGGACGATGAGCGATATGCGGTTATGCCCCACCGCTCCGCCGACCGCGC
The DNA here is from genome assembly GCA_019113275.1 of Candidatus Protoclostridium stercorigallinarum. Lineage (GTDB taxonomy): Bacteria > Bacillota > Clostridia > Christensenellales > Pumilibacteraceae > Protoclostridium > Protoclostridium stercorigallinarum. Next base: position 14,216 of record DXHS01000091.1, on the reverse strand, counting down.
GAGCGGAAGTTGACACGCCCGTTTCTTCTTCTAAGCGTTTTGCGAGTTCGCCGTAAGTCACTGTATGCCCGAACGGTATAGCGAGCAGCAATCCGCATATCCGCCGTCTGAACCCCGTCAGTCCGTCGAAGGAAAGCGGCGGAGTGAAGTCGGGCGCTTTACCCGAAAAATATATATCCAGCCATTTGCGCGCGGCGGTAAAGACGGGCAGGTCTCTTTCTTCGTATCCGCACGAAAGTCCCGCGGCAAAATACTTCTGCCCGTCGAACCAAAGTCCGGTGAGCGCTTCCCCGTCGCTCGCGAGCGTTATGCCTCCGAGCGGCGATACGTATTTGCATATAAAGTGCATCGTCCTTCTCCTTTGTCTGTAATGATAGCACAAACGACGGGCGATGACAAGCGGACAAATACCGTACCTTACGTCTATTTTGAGCAATACTCGGCAACAAGGCAAGCGATTTAAGGTCTTCGGCTCACTCCTTTTTATGCGGCGTTCACAGCAGCACGCAGAGTATGCCGCCTTTGCCTTCGTTCACTATGCGTGAAAGGGCGCGGCGCATTTTCTTCTGCGTATCGCGGGGCATGGACTCCAGCTTGCCGTTAAGTCCCTCGCCCACGAGGGCATGCAGGCTCTTGCCGAACATGTTCGTTTCCCAGATGCTCGCGGGATCGTTCTCGAACTCGCTGAGGAGGTATTTGACGAGATCCTCGCTTTGCTGTTCGGTGCCTACGATCGGGCAGACTTCGCTGTCTATATCCACCTGCATGATGTGCAGGCTGGGAGCGGTGGCTTTGAGGCGCACGCCGAACTGGCTGCCGCGTTTGACTATCTCGGGTTCTTCCAGCTTCATTTCGTCCATGGACGGCACGACCACGCCGTATCCCGTTTCCTTCACCTCTTCGAGCGCCTTTTCCAGCCTGTCATACTCGCGCTTGGCTTTTGCCATATCCTTGATACGCGTCATGAGGTCGTAATCGTCGCTTATCTCCGTGCCGCACTCTTCGCTGAGCGCCTTATAGAACACGCCTTCGGACGCCTCTATCGAGCATTCTATCCTTCCTTCGCCCATGGATACGCGTTTTATCTCGGGCGCTTTGAAATCATCCGAACCGTCGAATGCGTCGCGCAGGACGGCGTATTCGCTCATCCTGGTCACGGAGGAGCAACACCCGCGCAGCTTTTCGGTAAGACCGCAAATGAGCGGGCTGTCCGCGGGGAGAGCGCCCAGCCAGCGCGAAAGCACGAAGTCAGCTCCGCAAAGCGGGAACTCCCCGAGCGCCGCAGTGAACAGCGCCGTAGCGTCGTCTTCGCCGAGGTGACGGACGTCGAGCACGATGACGGAAGCCGCGTATTTTTCACGCATGGACGCCGCCATTTTCTGCGTTTCGGCGTCGTTCGGAAGAGAGGTATTGAGCACGACCACAAACGGCTTGCCCAGCGCTTTGAGTTCGCTTATCGCGCGCTCTTCCGCTTCCACGTAAGCCGAACGCGGCAGATCGGTGGATATGGAGCCGTCGGTAGTCACGACTACGCCTATCGTGGAGTGCTCGCTTATGACTTTGCGCGTACCCGTTTCCGCCGCACGCGAAAAGGGCATCTCGTCCTCGCTCCACGGCGTTTTTACCATACGCTCGCCGTTTTCGCCTTCCGCTCCCTCCGCGCCTTCCGCCATATACCCCACACAGTCGACAAGGCGCACGCGCACGTCGAGCCCGTCGCCCAGCGACACGCGCACGGCCTCCCCGGGCACGAACTTGGGCTGCGTGGTCATTATCGTCTTTCCGTCGGCGCTCTGCGGGAGTTCGTCCGTCATACGGGTCTTTTCGGGATCGTCCTTTAATCTCGGCATCACTATGTCCTGCATGAAACTGCGTATGAAAGTCGATTTGCCCGCTCTCACCGGTCCGACCACGCCGAGATATATGTCCCCGCCCGTGCGCTCACGAATATCCTTATACACGTCGAATTGTTCCATTCCGCTTCCTCCTGCATAAAATGTGTATGCGGAGACGCAAAAAGGTATTCCGATTTTCGGGAATACCTTACGTAATACGCGGATATGTGCGGAGATACGTTTATCTCTTCTTTTTCTTGAACAGCACGGTCAGGTTCTCGGTGCCGCTGAACAGCCTTACGATGTTCGCGTGATGCGCGATGACGGCAAGCGTGAGCATTGCGAATATCAGCCACGAACAGACGGGCTGGCTGCCGCCGAGTACCGCCGCCTCGTAGATGTTGGGGACGAATATCATGATGAAGGACGACAGCGCTCCGATCTTGACGACTATGAGGAATATCAGCCCCGCGGCAAATGCGATGAGCGTGACCAGCGGATGAGCGAGCAGCGCCACACCTATTATGCACGCTATCCCCTTGCCGCCGCGGAATTTAAGGCAGACCGGGAAGATGTGCCCGACGACGACGGAAAGCCCCGAGACGTAAAGCCCGAGTTTATCGGACACGTCGTACATTTCCCCCGCGCACAGCCACCAGAAGAAGAATGCGGGGACCGCCGCTTTGAACGCGTCGAGTATAAGGCAGAGCGCGCCTACGATCTTGCCGTATGTACGCACGACGTTCATCGTGCCGGGATTGCCGCTGCCACTGTTGCGGATATCGCCGTGCTTGAGCCGCGAGAGCACGAGCGCGAAATTGACATTTCCTATGAAATACGACACCACGGCGGTGATCGTTATCCTTAACCAAAGCGCCACTGTTACTCCTTCTCCTTTCTTCCCGTTATCTTGAGCCTGATCGGCGTTCCCGCAAAGTCGAACGCGCGGCGCAGGCTGTTTTCCAGATATCTCTTATACGAAAAGTGCATGAGCTTTTCGTCGTTTACGAATATGACGAACGTGGGCGGGTTCACCGACGGCTGCGTGGCGTACAGTATCTTGAGCCGTCTTCCCGAGTGCGAAGGCGGTTCGGTGGTGCGCACGGCGTCGCTTATGACGTCGTTGAGCACACCCGTAGGCACGCGCATGCTTGCCCGCGCGTATACCGATTCGGCAAGGTCGAGAAGGCGTTCCACCCTTTTGCCGCTCGCGGCGGAAACGTATTCCGCTTTGAAGTAGCTCATGAAATTGAGCTGTCCGGCAAGGTCCGCGTTGTATTTTTCCACGGTGTGGGTATCCTTTTCCACCTTGTCCCACTTGTTCATGACGATGACGGAGGGTTTGCCTTCGTCGTGCACCATGCCCGCGATACGCACGTCCTGCTCGCTTATATCCTCGGACGCGTCGAACACGACGAACACCACGTCCGCCCTGCCGATAGCCGCGATCGTGCGAAGTACGCTGTAACGCTCCACGCTCTCGTCCTCTATACCGCGTTTGCGGCGCAGCCCCGCCGTGTCGATGAGCGTATATCTCGCGCCGTTATACGTGAACGGCGTGTCTATCGCGTCGCGCGTCGTGCCCGGTATGTCCGAAACGATGACGCGTTCGAAGCCGAGCAGGCGGTTGACGAGCGATGATTTGCCGACGTTGGGCTTGCCCACGAAGGCTATGCTGAGTCCCCTTTCCGTTTCTTCGTCCACCGAAGGGAAGTGTTTGGTCACTTCGTCGAGCAGGTCGCCGATTCCCAACATCTGCTCGCAGGATATGGGGAAAGGTTCGCCGAGACCGAGCTCGTAAAAGTCGTAAAGAGTGTCGGTCTCGTTGTTGTCCAGCTTGTTCACGGCGAGCACCACGGGCTTTGAAGCGGTGCGCAAGACCGCCCCCACCTCCCTGTCCGAAGTGAGCAGCCCCGCTTTGCCGTCCGTCATGAACACGATGACGTCGGCAAGCTCTACGGCAATGTCCGCCTGACGGCGTATCTCCGCGCCGAAATCCGCTTTGTCGTTCTCGATACCGCCGGTGTCGATGAGGGTGAACTGCTTGCCGCACCACTCCGCGTCCGCGTATATCCTGTCGCGGGTCACGCCCGGCGTGTCCTTGACGATGGATATGCGTTTGCCGCACACGCGGTTGAAAAACGTCGATTTGCCGACATTGCTCCTGCCTATGATAGCTACTATAGGTCTCGCCATGTGTTTATTTTATCACATTCCCCCGCCGATGTCTAATATTTTAGAAAGCTTTTGCGGTGAAAACCCTCTTCTTTATGCAAAGAAGAGGGTTTTCGCTGCGTCTCTTTTCTCCGAAAAACAGTCGGGGCTGCCGGTGCGAACTGTCGTTTTCGGGAAAATGAATCACGGCGCCCCGCGCGGGAGCGGCGACGGGGGCAAAACTAATCGCCGCCGTACAAGTCGTTATCAGAGGGGTCGTCTTTGTTCTCGAACGCGGCGTCTTCGGCGACTTCGGCACTCAACCGCTCGGCGGCTATGCGGCGGTCTTCGATCGAACGGCGGGCGGCATAGACGGCTTCGGCGAGGATAAGGGCGGAAGCGCAGCCGACTATCATGGCGTCGAATATGCCGTATCCGCCGAGGGTGAACACGGACGCGCCGTAAGCGCGGAGGACCGCCATGCTCACGATATCACCCGCTATGCAGCCGCCGAACACCGCCGCCGCGGAGCCGAGACGGCTGCCTGCGAAAGCGAACGCGACCGCGCCGCCTATGATGCCCGTGAGCAGGAAGAACGCCGTGAGCCCGCCCGTCGTCGTTATGCCCGTAATCAGGCGGAACCCCGCGCAGAGCGCGCCCGCGGCAACGGTTGCAAGCAACGTGCGCAGCGCATTGCCGTTCTTCGCCGCAAGCACGAACACGAGTACGAACACCACCGCGGGCACGACGAATCCGCCTACGGTCATCACGAATCTTTCGGTGCGCACTTCGGGCATCACCGCGCCTATTATTAGCGCGAGCACGACAAGGAACGTAAGCCAGCTCGTCATGCCCAACCTGTCGAAATATCTCTCCGCCGCGCCGAAGAAGAGCAGCACGGCGACTATACCGAGTATCACTATACCTACAGTCATAAAAAGATCGCCTCCACTGTATAATGGTCGGCGATCTTACGCATTTTTATTCGTTTTGATCTATTTTATCAAAGATAATTTTTGTTCCATCTGTCCTTGGAAAAGAACGCGCCCAGCTCTTCCATGTAGCTCTCGAAGCCGTACTCGTACTTACTGTCCAGCCAATAAGCGTCGTAATTATATATCTTAACGCTTTCGAGAGTTACCGTCTGCGCGGGGGCGCGGAAGTATTTACGGACGTACTTCGCCGTGCCGTCTTCCGCCGTGCTCAGCGGAAGGGCGAGTATCTCGTCGAACACTTCCCTTGCCGCGTCCTCGTCGAGCGGCGCGCCGAACGCTTCGAGTTTAAGGTTGCGCGTGATGGCGCTACTGCCCGGCTCGGGAGAAAGATTCTCCGCTTTTGCCGTCCTGTCGCAGCAGAACTGGAACTCCGTCGCGCTCAGGCTGCTGCCCGAGGTGTTTCCGCAAAGCGCGAACGAAAGATCACCGAAGCCGAGAGCGGGCGAATCCTTTTTGATCTGATACTTGAATATACTCGGGTCGCTGTTGTTCTCGTAACGCTTTGGCGAGAAGTCGTCCTTAAGTTTGTTCGCGAACCAGAGGTCGTCGCTGCGGTGATCGTAGTCCCCGTCGTCGGACATGATATAGCCGCCGAAGCGCACCTGCGAATTCTGCGTGTCGAACACCACCGTGCCGTCGAAAAAGCCTATCGAGGCGAGGTACATGAAATTGTTCGCCATATTGGGATAGTCGGCGGCGTATATCGCGTATTCCACTTCATACGTTTTGCCGCCCGTTTCGAACGTGAACACCGCGACAGGATCACGCTCGAACATATAGTTCGCCGCCATTACGGAAGGGATGATAATGCCCGCCGAAATGAGCAGGACCGCGACGACGATCGCCGCCGTCGCAAAGACCCGCGTACGGCGCTTTTTTACCGCGTATTCCTCTTCGGTGAGCGCGGGCTTTTCGCCGCGCAGCGCCGCTTCTTCTTTCTGCCTCATCTCTTTGCGCTCGCGCGCCGTAAGGTCGCTCTTCACGTATTTGCTCTTTTTGCTCATTATTCCGTCCGGAACTCCTTTCCGCGCAGGTGCGAGATGGCTCCCGCCGCAGCGGTAAACGTAAGGGAGACCGCTCTGAGTCGCTGCTCTCCCGCTTTATATTTTTTATTGGCTGCAAAGTCGCCGTATTTGCCGTCGCCGAGGATGGGCATGCCCGTCGCCGCGAGCTGCACCCGCAGCTGGTGCGTCCTGCCGGTGGACGGGTACAGCATGAGTTTGCTCAGCTCACCGTCGCTTTCCAGCAGCTCGTACGCCGCTTCGCTCTCCAGCCCGCCGCGCACGGGTCTGTCGTAAGCCTTTACCCTGCCCGTTTTCGCGTCCTTGACCAGCCAGTGTTTCATGACGCCGCGCGGCTTTGGCGGCGCTCCGACCACCGTTGCCGTATACTTCTTTTTTACGGTACGGGCTTTGAACTCGCGCTCCATCTCCGCTTTCGCTTCGGGTGTGCGGGCGAGCGCCACGAGACCCGTCGTATTCACGTCCAGCCGATGCACGGGATAAAGTTCGCCGTACCCGGCGGCAAGCACGGACGGAAGGCTCATCGTATCGATATGCGAAGGCTTGTCCGCTATGACGACGCTGTCGTCTGCGTATATCACTTTTACATCGGGCGAGGCGGAGGACGTATATACTTCCACACCGTCCCCTTCGGAAAGAGGCACGTCGCCGCCGACGCGGCTGCCGTTCACCTTTACCTGCCTGTCCTTTATGAGACTCGCGAGCGCGCGCCTGCCGAGGAAAGACAGTTTCTCCGCAAGCAGGTCGGAAAGCGGCATATCCCGCGGAGCGGTAAGATCGTACTTCATTGTTTCTTGCCCTGGTCGCGCTCTCCGTCCTCTTTCATGAGGCGTTCGAGATCGCCTATAAATTCGATGAACGTAGTCACGTCGCGGAAATCGCGGTACACGGAAGCAAAGCGCACATACGCCACTTCGTCGAGATCTTTGAGCTCTTTCATGACGAGCTCGCCTATCTCTTTGGAGCTTATCTCCTGCACCAGCTTGTTATACACCTGGCGTTCGACGGCGGAGACCAGCGCATTTATCTTTTCAGCCGCCACGGGGCGTTTCTCGCACGCCTTTATGACGCCGCGGCGGACTTTATCGGGATCGAAGGGCTGACGGGTACCGTCCGACTTGACTACGAGCACGGGGACGCGCTCTATCACTTCGTACGTCGTGAAGCGCCGTCCGCAGCCCAGGCATTCGCGGCGGCGGCGTATGCTCGTCCCGTCCTCGCTCATGCGCGAATCTATGACTTTGCTGTCCATGCAGCCGCATTTATTGCACTTCATGATATCCCTCCCGTCTTACGGCGGTATTATACCACGAAAAATGCCCGTTTGTCAACCGCTGCGGGTCACGAATAAAGCGCGCACTTGTTCCCGCAGCCCTTTTCGGGAGGCTTTTCTCCGCGGCATCTGCCGTCCTCGTTCATGTCGATAAGTATGACGTCCGAGCCTATCTTCACTATGTAGCCGAGCGGGATGAAGATGTTCTGCTCCTTGCCGAACAATCCGCTCCGCTTTGCGGGCGCGACGATACCGAGAGCGGCTTTGCTCTCCACCGAGATGATCATATCCACGATATGCCCGAGCTTGGAGCCGTCCGCGGCGTTGACCACTTCCTTCTTTCTCAGTTCGCAAAAGGAGATATCATTGTCCATGACTATCGTATATGCGACGGGAGAAAAAAGTGTTACCCGGTGCCGACCTCGGGTACAAAGTCGCGAAATTTGTCTTACCATTGCCCGACGCGTATAACGCGCGCGTGTTCGCGCAACAATAAAAGGCGGAGGACAAAAACAAAGGATGAAAACGAGAGTGGAGATAACCGGCATAGACACCTCCGGACTGCCTACGCTCACACACGAAGAAAGCATGGAACTGCTCGAAAAAGCGCAGAGCGGTGACAAAGCCGCGCACGAAAGATTCGTGACCGCGAACCTCAGGCTCGTGCTCAGCCTCGTGCAGAGGTTTTACGGGCGCAAGGCATGCGCCGACGACCTGTTCCAGGTGGGCTGCGTGGGGCTCATCAAAGCCATGAAGAATTTCAACACCGCATACAACCTGCGCTTTTCCACCTACGCCGTGCCCATGATAATCGGCGAGATAAGGCGTTACCTGCGCGACGGCTCGGCGCTGCGCGTTTCCCGCTCGCTGCGCGACCGCGCATATAAGGCGCTGCAGGTACGGCACGACATAGAGACCGCGGGCAGCAGAGAAGCCACCTGCGAGGAGATCGCCGCCTGCATGGATATCCCCGTGCGCGACGTCACTTACGCGCTCGACGCCATCGCCGACCCCGTTTCCCTGTACGACCCGATCTACCACGACGGCGACGAGACCGTGATGGTCATGGACCAGATAGCCGACTCGCGCTACGACTCCGAACGCTGGCTGAGTGACATCGCGACTCGCGAAGCGATGGACAAACTGCCCGACCGCGAACGGCGCATAATATCCCTGCGCTACTACGAAGGTAAAACGCAGATGGAAGTCTCCGAAGAGATAGGCATCAGCCAGGCGCAGGTCTCCCGCCTCGAAAAATCCGCGATCAGACAGCTGCGCGAATCCATCGAATAATACGGTACAAACGCGCCGAATGCGTTAAATCCGGGTACTATGCGTAACATAGTACCCGAATATTTCGCAATGATATGCCAAAAATAATGCGGCGGGGTCATTTGCGCACGATGTCCGGCAGGGTGACGCCCGCTTTTTTGGCGAGGCGCCTGAGCCGCAGGCGCGCAAAGAAGCCCGGCTTTTTGGCGGGCGCGGTGAGCAGGCGCAGCGTTTCGACGCGCTCGGAATAGGACAGCGCCTTGACGTCGGACACGCCCCACAGGCGGGCGCAGTCCGCTATATCCTCGGCGGCGCGCTTGTCCCCCAGCGAGATCGCGACCACGCGCTTGGTCATCATTTCGGGCAGCGGCGAATAACCTATCTGCATATACACGAGATAGTTCAGAAAATTCACCACCTCCGCGGGAGCGTGTCCCGAGACGGCGGGAGTGACGAAGAGTATGACGTCGGACGAGAGCATGCTCTTTCTTATGGGCATGACCTCGCGCGCATGGCGGCACTTGTTCGGCTCGCCCGCAAAGCACCTGCCGCAGCCGTCGCAGAACGAGGTTATACCCGCGGGCAGCAGCCACATATCCGCGGTATTGCCTTCGGCGGCGGAAAGAGCGCGTTCGTATATCTCTCGCGAGATGTCGGCGGCTCTGCCGTGATCGGCGCCGCCTATCACGGTCACTTTCATCCTTCCTCCCCGGGGTCGTCGCCGCGAAGGTCCAGCCACGCGGCTTCCTCTTTCGTTATATGTATATCCAGCGCTTTTACGCACGACTCGAGATGAGCCGCGTTCGTAGTGCCCACTATCGGGAACACGTTCATGCCGCTTGCGAGCAGGTACGCTACGGCTATCATGACGGGCGTCACGTTTTTGCGCGCGGCAAGGCGCTCGGCGCGGGCGAGGCGCTCGATATTCTGCGGGTACAGGAACGCTTTGCGGTACAGCAGCGCCATACAGCGTTTTGCCGCCGAAGGGTCTTTGCTCGTAAAACGCCCCGAGAACAATCCTCCGCCTATGCACGACCACGCCGCGAGAGGCATCTGCGTGCGGGCGTACCATTCGCGTTCCGCCTCGTTTTTGCCGCCCGTGACGGTAACCAGACCGCCGCCCCACGGGTCTTTCATCATGACCGCGAGACCGTAGTTCGGGCTGGAAACGACGAAGGGACGGAGCCCGTGCGCATAAGCGTATTCGTTCGCCGCCTCTATGCGTTCGTGCGTCCAGTTGGAGCCGCCGAAAGCGCGTATCTTGCCGTCGCTCGCCAAGGAATTGAGCAGCTGCACGATATCCCCCGCCGGCACGCGTTTATCGTCGCGGTGAAGGAGATATATATCTATATGATCCGTACCGAGAGCGGCAAGCGACTTATCCAGGTCGTAACGGATATCCCGCTCGCGTATACGGCTGCGCCACAAAAATCCGTTTATCCCGCCTTTGGACTGGATGACGATCTTTTCCCTGTTGCCGCGGCTGCGCACCCACGCGCCCAGCGTCTCTTCAGCCTTGCCGTAGCAGCGCGCGGTATCGAACGCCGTGACGCCCAGTCCGAAGGCGCGGTCGAGCAAAGCGGTCGCGTCGCCCCCTTTTTGCATGAGCGGCGTGCTCGTACCGAATATCAGCCTCGACACCGGCTTATCCACGAAATCGATGTTCACGTATTCCATAACCGTATTTTAGCACACCGCGCGGATTTTGTAAATACCTTTGAAAAAAAGAGTTTGATTAAAATTTGATTAGCGACCGACGCCGACCCGAAGGAACGCCGCAAACGAGCGCGTTTTTAAGCGGCTTCTCTTACGAGTCACGCTCGCAACGGGCATAAAAACGGAGACGTCTTGCGACGTCTCCGCGAACGCTTTCGCGTTCTTTATTTTTTTCGGTCGCTTCTCCGCGCATCGCTTATGCGAAAGTTTTTCGACGATCTGCGCGGAGAAGTGATTTCATTGCGGAGCGATATCCCGAATGAACGTTTTTCCGCTTTGTCGCCGGTCTCGCCGCGGTATTCGGCGACCGTACTTACAGTTTGCTCATGTTACGAAAAAATATTCGCATCACGAAAAAATTCTCCGAAATGCCGGAGCCGCGGTCATTCGCCGCGGCTCCGCACCGTTTACTCTTTGGTAAACTCGTTGTTCGTGCACTTGGGGCAAGGCGGCATGGTGTCGCCGCTGCCGAGGTGTACCTTGGTATGGCAGTTGGTGCAGTCGTAAGTGCCGCTTCCCGGGGTCATCCCCGTCTTGTAGATCTTTTCCGACATGGATATTTTCCTCCTGCCCGTGAGCGCGGGCATATCTATCATGTCTCGGGCGCGGCGTTTTTATTCATATCCGCCTCGTTCGCTTTATTTATGACGTACGATTCGGCATTGGCGCCCGCGACGATAAAAGCTATCTCCATGAACACTATACCGAGGATGCCGCCCGCTATCTCGTTCGTCAGGAAGGTAACGGCGACGACGCACGCCGCGCCGAGGAGCAGGACGATGATGTTAGCCGCGATGAACGACAGGATATTTTTGAAGCTCACGATCTCGCGCAGGCGCACTTTGCCGCGGGCGTTTACGACATACGCTTCGAGAAGGGATATAAAACCGAAGAGCAGCAGTGACACCACGGTCGTAACGGCGGCGCTCGGCTTCCATACAGATAACAGCCAAAGGCATACCGCGATGAGCGTAGCGGCGATGAACGCGTCTATGACGAACGCAAGGACGGAGCGCAGCAGATCGCGGCGGGCGATATTGCGTCGTATCAGCCAGCGGACGAGGAAATACCCGCCCACGAACCCGAGCACGAGGAATATCGCCACGAGGACGATATATCCGACTATGCCTCTGAGAAACGCGGTGACCGCCGCGGAAAAACCCGCGGCATATACGTCCGTGACTTCGACGAACGCGCCCACGCAGGCATTTATCGTCGCCGTCAGCCATTCGCGGCTGAGCATTTCGCTCAACGCGGCGAGAGGATCGCTCCAATCGAGGCTCATCACGGCTTCTTCGAGGCTCTCGCCGAGCGCAGTGAAATCCACCGACGTACCCGCGAGAACGGCTTTGACGTCGCCCGCGAGCGCGCTCACGAGGGAGATCGCTCCCGGCACGGCTATGGACAGACCTATTATCAGACCGAGCGCAATGGTGCCGAGCGGCGTGAAAAAGTATTTAAGGCTTTTGAAAAAATTTACTATCCCCTGTTTTATCATCCTTTTCTCCTCTCCGCGCCCGACGCGTGCTGCCATTCGGCCTGCATGCGGCAATGCAGAAAAAGGCAAAGACGTCCGTCGCTCATATCTGCGGCAGACGTCTTTATTTTCAAAAAAACCGTGCATCCGTTTTTGTCGTACATCGCCAAAGAGTCTCGCAAGCAGCCGGCTCGCCCGAAGCTTACTTGTGGCACACGCCAAGAGCTGCTTAGTGCTGCTGCGGTCAAGCCCTGACACGGTTCACAGTAAAGCGTTGCACAAGACCCCGGGGTCAACACCACTTACTTACAACTTACCTTCCACGACATACGCCGAGAACGGCTTTCAGCCCTGCTGTAGCGGATTGCAGGTAAAGGGCACCGCTGGCTCCCCACTTAGCACGGCTTAATCATTCTACCACAGCAGACATAAAACCGCAAGCGTTTTCGGCAGGTTTTGCGAATTTGGCGGAGCAAGTTCAGTTCTTGCTCTCTTTTATCGGCAGAATTTTGCCGAATTCCTTCGAATAGCGGTCGAGAACGGTTTTGACCCGCCTGCCGTTTATCGCTTTGGACGCGATGAGCAGACCCGCCGTGAGCACTACGCCGACTATGAGCCTCGCAAGCACTGAAAGCAGATAATCGGGGATATCCGCCGGAGTGCCGTTCACGAGATACGCGAACACGAACCCCACGACGGGGAGCAGACAGGCGACCGCGACTATCATCCCGGCGAGGAAGAGCACCCGTTCGGCGATGAGCATCACCGACGGATAAGAACTCTTCTCACCCGCGATATATTCGGCGTCCGCTATGTTCCCGCCTTTGGCATACGAAGTCTGCTCTGCGGCAAGAGCGCGAAGATCGAACCCCGCGTCCTTCTCCGCCAGCGAGCACATCGACTGCTGCGCGTAAACGTCGGCAAACGTCTGCCATACCGCGGCAAGAACGAGAAATGTTATCGTGAGCGGGATGAACGGGTCGCTGCTCATCACGATGAGCGTCATATACAGCAACAGCGCCAGCAGGCAGAACAGCGCCGCAAGCAGAGCGAACGACGCGGAGATCATCTTCCCCGCTCTCGCAAGAAACGCATTGAACCCGTTTGCCTTGCGCCATTTGTCATAAACGCCGCCGTCCGTCTTTTTCTTATCGTCGCACGTTTTCGGCTCGGAGCGTTCCGCTCCGCACTCGGGGCAGACGGTCGCGCCGTCGTCGATCTCGCTGCCGCATTTTTCACATTTACTCATTATCGTCCTCCTTATTATTTTTGTTTATATGCCCTCGGCTTTATTCAAGTATAACGTATAAAACTCTTTACGTCAATATGTATGACAAAAATTTTAATGAAATTTCCTTTGAGGCGACCGCGCCTTATCTGCCCGCACGCAAAAAGCGGAGCAAATGCTCCGCTTTCAGGATTTAGCCAGATAATCGCAGATGAACCCGAAGATATCTCCGTCCATCACCGCCTGGACGTTGCTCGTTTCGTAGCCCGTGCGATGATCCTTGACGAGCGTGTAGGGGCAGAAAACGTAAGAGCGTATCTGGCTCCCCCACTCTATCTTTTTCAGCTCGCCTTTGATGTCCTGCGCTTTCGCCATCTGCTCCTGCAGGCGCAGTTCCACGAGCTTGCTCACGAGCATGCGCATCGCGTATTCTTTATTCTGCGTCTGGCTGCGCTGCGTCTGGCAGCTGGTGACGATGCCCGTGGGCAGGTGGGTTATGCGCACGGCGGAGTCCGTCTTGTTTATGTGCTGCCCGCCCGCGCCCGAAGAACGGTAGGTATCGATACGGAGGTCTTTATCCTCTATTTTTATCTCGGTGTCGTTCTCTATCTCGGGCATGACGTCGAGGCTGGCGAACGACGTGTGCCGACGCGCGCTCGAATCGAAGGGAGATATGCGCACGAGACGGTGCACGCCCTTTTCCGCTTTGAGGTAGCCGTAAGCGTTCACGCCTTTTACCTTGAAAGTGACCGTCTTTATACCCGCTTCGTCGCCCGCGAGATAATCGAGCTCTTCGTAAGAATAGCCCATTTTGTCGCAAAACATCTGGTACATGCGGTAGAGCATGCTCGTCCAGTCCTGCGCCTCGGTGCCGCCCGCGCCCGCGTGCAGCGTGAGTATGGCGTTGCAGTCGTCGTACTCCCCTTTGAGAAGGGACTGTATGTGCAGCTGCTCGAGAGGTCCGTCCAGCTTGTTTATCTCTTCGGCTATCTCCGCGAGCGCTTCGTCCCCTTCTTCCGCCGCCATATCCACGAGGTCGTCGAGGTCCGCAAGCTCCGCTTTCATTTTTTTGAGAGCCGCGAGCTTGTCCCCCACGGCTTTGGCGTCGCGGTTGATCTGCTCGGCGCGCTTTAAGTCCGAATACAGGTCGGGGTCTTCCTGCGCTTTGCGCAATTCGGCATCACGCGCTTCCAGCGAAGGGATGTCGGAAGCGCGTTCGATGCCGTCATACTTGACTTTTAATT
>DXHS01000090.1 GCA_019113275.1 Candidatus Protoclostridium stercorigallinarum | reverse complement strand
AAGAACAGCCGTGCGGGCAGACGTGAGACCGTATCCGTTTCCGCCGAGTCGGCGCGCACCGCTCCCGCGCGCGATGAAGCTCTCGAAAGTTTCTTCGCGGGAGATGAGAACGTCGCGCCCGTTCCCGACGGACAGGCGGACGAAGCCGCGGAAAATGAAAGTCCTGCCGAACCCGACGCTGAGGCGACGGAGCCTGCTGCAGCCGAGAACGAGGCTGCGCCCGTGACTGAGCCGGGCGAAACCGCGGGCGTCCCCGAGGAAGTTCCCGCGGAAACATCCGAAGCTCCTGCCGAAGGATCGACGGGACAGGCTCCCGAGGCGAGCGATGCTCCCGCGGAAGACGTTCCTGCGGAGGCGGAGAACGCGGAAAGCGGCGACGAAGAAAGATAAAAACGAATATCAACAAGCCTTCCCCAAGCGAAGGCTTTTGATTTATCCCGCAAGCGGTCTGACTTTGAGGCAACAACATTTGTCGGTATGAATACGATCATCAAAAAAAGATCTTCCGCACAGCCTTCCGCGGAATATATAAAGAGGATGTCCGAAGAGCTTCGTCTGCATCCGCGTCTTGTGGAGTTGCTTGCCATGCGCGGCGTGACGGGTGAAGAGGAGATACGGGCGTTTCTCGTTCCCGACGTTTCCCGTCTCGGCGATCCGTTTACCATGAAAGGGATGAAAGAAGCCGCGGACAGAGTGAAACGGGCGCTTGACGAGGGGGAGAAAATAGTCGTTTACGGCGATTACGACGCGGACGGCGTGTGCGCTTCCGCCGTGCTTTCCCTGGCGTTCAAATCGCTGGGCGCGGATGTGGTGGTGCATATACCCGATCGTATGAAAGACGGTTACGGGCTCAGTGTGGAGTCGATTGAGCGCATAATAGAGGAGCAGGGTCCCGATCTTATCATAACTTGCGATTGCGGCATATCCGGAGTGAAAGAGGTGGAACACTGTCTCGATCTCGGCGTGGATATCATAGTTACCGATCATCACGAACCCGGACCCGTGATACCCGAATGTATAGTCGTCGACCCCAAACAACCGGGAGACGATTACGCGGATAAATATCTTTGCGGCGCGGGAGTGGCGCTCAAACTCGTGCAAGCGATCACGGGCAGCGAGCTTTATAAGGAATTCCTCGATATAGCTGCGGTCGCAACGATAGCGGATCTCGTACCGCTGATGAACGAGAACAGGCTCATAGTCCAGCTCGGTCTTCGCCGTATGGCGGAAGGTAAGTTCAATCTCGGGCTCAGGACCATGTTCAAAAGCCTCGGACTGGGCGGCGCGATATCTTCGTCGGACATCGCGTACAAAGTGGCTCCCCGCATAAATGCGGCGGGCAGGATGGGCGACGCGTTCCGTGCGTTCGAGATACTCACATCGTCGGACGTCAAACGCATAGGGGAGCTCGTCCGCGAGCTGGACGAGGATAACGATAAACGCAAAGAGCTTTGCGACAGCATATACGACGAAGCGGTAGAGGATCTCGCATTCGAGGACATGGTGCACGGCAGAGCTATAGTGCTCAGCAATCCCGAGTGGTCGAAGGGCGTTACGGGTATCGCCGCGGCGCGCTTTTCGGGCGATTATAACCGCCCTACGTTCATCATCGTAGACAGGAACGACGACGGCGTGTTCAAAGGAACCGCGCGCGGTATAAAAGGCGTTAATATATTTGAAGCCCTGTCTTATTGCTCCGATCTGCTTACCGAGTTCGGCGGGCATACGGGAGCGGCGGGTTTTTCCGTAAGGGAAGAAAATATCCCGCTTTTCCGCGAACGCATCAACGAGTATTTCGCAAAACTGCCCGACGAATATTTTCTCCCGCACGCGGAGTACGATCTCGAAGTAAGGGAAGACGAGTGCACGGAGGAGCTTCTCGGCGCGCTTTCGCGCATGGAACCGACGGGGAACGGCAACGAAAAACCGCTGCTCAAAGTACGCACCGCGCGCGTACGTATCGCTCCGTGCAAGAATCCCGTGCATACTTCCGTTCAGATAGGCAGATTGCAGACTTACGCGTTCAATTTCTACAATAAGAACCAGTTCCTTATCGGAGACGCGCCCAAAGACATCGTTCTCGAACTTACCGAAGGTCTTAACGGCGGCGTGTCGGGATATATAAAGGCTGTCGGCACGGAGACAGCCGCGATAAACGACGAGATGGCGCAGGCGAATTTCATAGGTCTCGGCAGATTCCCGTGTACGGGAAAGGCAAAGTATACGAAGTACGGATCGGATGATATCGCGTCTCTTCTTCCCGATTCGGTATACGGTACGATGTTCGTGTGCGCGGACAGCAGTTCTTACGGGCGGGTGCTGTCGCTCGGCGGCAGGTTCGTGACTTCGGACTATATGACGAAAGCCGAAGCAAATAACTATTCGGGCATCATCGTTGCGCCCAACATCGAGAGCGTAAGGCTCGCAAATTACGAGCGCATCGTTTTTGTCGACGCGCCGCCGTCGGAAGGCGTCATAGAATATATAAACTCGGTGAGCCGTGCGGAAGTATATGTGCCCGAATCAGACCGCACGGACATCTACGACGGCATAACCGCCGATCGCGGAGTATTCGCTTCCGTGTATTCTGCTATCGCTGCACATACCGCAATAGCGGCGTCCGGACTTACGGTATTTTATAAACGTCTGGCTCCGTTCGTCCGCGGGCTTACGGCAAAGCAGTTCGCGGCATGTTTCGCGGTATTCGGCGAACTCGGGTTTTTGTCTCTTTCGGGCGGCAGGCTGGAGATGAACGGCAGCGTGCGCCGTCCGCTCACGGATTCCGGCCTGTACAATAAATTGCAGGAAAGGAGGTGATATCGTGCAGAGACTGCTTGCAAGATGCCAGCTCATATATACGAAACAGCAGCGCAGAACGGTGGAAGATGCGCTCGAGTATGCCACGCTCAAACACGGCGCTCAGAAGCGCGTATCGGGCGAGCCGTATATCACTCATCCGATAGCCGTCGCGAATATCCTGCTCGACCTCGGCATGGATTACAGCTCGGTATGTGCCGCGCTCCTGCACGATGTCATCGAGGATACGGACGCGACCGAAGAGGAGATACGCGAGAAGTTCGGCGATCAGATAACCGAGCTCGTTCTCGGCGTCACCAAACTCAAAAAAATAACATTCAAGTCCAAAGAGCAGGAACAGGCGGAGAACTTCCGTAAAATGTTCTTTGCCATGGCAAAGGATATACGCGTCCTTATCATCAAACTTGCGGACAGGCTGCATAACATGCGCACCGTCGAGGCGCTTTCGCGCGAGCGTCAGGAAGCTCTTGCGAACGAAACGCTGGAGATATATGCGCGGCTCGCGTCCCGTCTCGGTCTCAGCTATATGAAATGCGAGATGGAAGATATCTGCCTCAAAGTGCTGCATCCCGAAGCGTACGACGATCTTGTGCGCGAAGTATCGCTCAAACGCGCCGAGCGCCAGGAGATAGTGGATCGTCTGTGCGGCGAACTGCGCGTCATGATGAAGGAGCACGGTCTTACGGGCGAAGTGAGCGGGCGCCCGAAGCACTTTTACAGCATCTATAAAAAGATGACGGAAAAGCACAAGACGTTCGAACAGATATACGATCTTACGGCGGTGCGCATAATCGTCAATAACGTGGAAGCATGCTACGAAGTGCTCGGGCTCATCCATTCCAGGTGGAAGCCTATCCCCGGGCGGTTCAAAGACTATATCGCCGTTCCCAAGCCCAACAACTATCAGTCCCTCCATACTACGGTCATGACCAATTTCGGTACGCCTTTCGAAATACAGATAAGGACGTACGAGATGCACCGTATCGCCGAATACGGTATCGCCGCGCATTGGAAATACAAGGAACAGGCGGGTCATTCGGACGTAGCCAATTCCGACGAGCAGCTCACATGGCTTCGCGGCGTGATGGACGCGCAGGGCGAAGCGGCGGATCCTCAGGAGCTTTACGAGTCGCTCAAGGTAGACCTTTACGAAGGTCAGGTGTTCATATTCACGCCCAAAGGCGACGTGGTCGTATTGCCCGAAGGTTCCACGCCCATCGATTTCGCTTACAGCGTTCACAGCGAGATAGGCAATCATTGCGTGGGCGCGAAAATAAACAGCCGCATAGTCCCACTCGAGACCAAGCTTGAAACGGGCGATTATGTGGAGATCATCACTTCGAACAATGCAAAAGGACCAAGCCGGGACTGGCTCAGGGTGGTAAAGACCACGCAGGCGAGGACTAAGATACGGGCATGGTTCAAGAAAGAGCTGAAAGAGGAGAATATACGAAAGGGCAAGGAGATGCTCGAGCTCGAAGCCAAGCGGCTCGGGTACAACCTTCCGTCTCTTCTCGTCCCCGAATGGCTGAATGTCGTTATGCAGCGTTATTCGATATCTTCGCTGGACGATCTTTACGCTTCCGTGGGTTACGGCGGATATTCGGTCCATCAGATACTTCCCAAGCTCATCGATTTTTACCGCAAGGAGAAGAAAGCCAAGGAACAGATACTCGGCAAGGGCGGGAACGGTAAGCGGCATGCCGCGGCGGCGATACTTATCGACGGCGAACCCGATCTGCTCTGCCGTATCGCGCGTTGCTGCAACCCGGTCCCGGGCGACGAGATCGTCGGCTACGTATCCAACGGCAGGGGAGTCACCGTTCACCGCACGGGATGTCCCAATCTTGCGGGCGTCGACGCCAAGAAGCTGATAAAAGCGTCCTGGGGGGATAAAACGGACAGCTCTTTCGTGGTATCGTTGCAGATCGTCGCGCGCAACAGCGACAATCTCATCGTGGACGTTTCCACGGTCATATCCGGGCTCAAACTGTCCATACATTCGATAAACGGTAGGGTGGACAGGAGCGATACGGCGACGCTCACGATAGGCGTGAACGTCAACAGCATTAAGGAGATAGACCTGCTCATCGGCAAGCTGCAGCAGCTTCCCGCCGTCAGCAAGGTATTCAGGAGCAATACGATATGATAAAGATCACCATGCTTCCGGTGGGCTTGTTGGAAGCTAACTGCTATATAGTACGGGATGACGAGCGTGAGGACGCCGTTCTCATAGATCCCGGAGCGGACGCCGCAAGGATAGAACGCGAGCTGGACAAAGCGCGCCTTTCCGTAAAGGCGGTACTGCTCACTCACGGGCATTTCGATCATTGCAACGCCGCGAGGTATTTTCAGGCAAAAGGAGCGAAAGTGTATCTGCACGAGGCGGACGAGATCATGACGCGCACCCGCCTCAATATGAGCGAGCTCACGGGGGAGCCGTTCAATGCGTTCACGCCCGACGTTCTGCTCGCAAACGGCACCGAGATAGACGAGTGCGGCATGACCTTCCGCACTTTGCATACTCCGGGACACACAGCGGGCAGCGTTTGCTATCTGCTCGAAGATAAACTGTTCACGGGAGATACTCTCTTTTGCCTCGGAGTAGGCAGGACGGATCTTCCTACGGGCGACTATCGCATGCTCGTTTCTTCCGTCCGCGACGTGCTTTTCAAACTTTCGGGCGACTACTCTGTATTTCCGGGTCACGGCGAGCTCACTACGCTCTCTTACGAGAAAAAGCACAATATGTTTGCCGAGATATAAGCGATGTACGACTACGAATTAAGTACGGACGCCGAATGGATGAAAGCAGATCTTCTCGATGAAGTTCGGCAATTTGGCGATAAATTTGCGGATAAACACATAGATGTATGTCTGACATATGCTGAAAAATTACACGTTCGCATATCCGTCGGAGAGAAGTGTTTTTATTACGAGCGCGATATCCCGGGAGGAGACGCGCTCAGTGTAAAGCGGCTCACCAAGCGGTTTGCGAAGCATTCGCTGTATACGGCGTTGTCGGAAGTGAGCGGTGTTTCTTTGCCGTGGGGCAGCCTTACGGGGATCCGTCCGACAAAGCTCGCTTATGCGTATTTGAAGTCGGGCGGCAGCGAAGAAGGCGTACCCGGGTATCTGGAGAGCACTTTCGCCGTCAGGCGCGATCGCGCGGAGACCGTCCGCCGCATAATAAGTTCGCAGCGGCGCAGTCTGCCCGCAGAACTCTCGGGCACGGTCGATCTGTATATTCATGTGCCGTTCTGCGACGGCAGATGTAATTATTGCTCCTTCCCGAGCGCGGACATAAGCAGGAAAGGGGCCGACGGTCTGCTTGCCCGTTATACCGACGCGCTGATAAAAGAGATCTCCGCAGTGAAAGGATTCGTTTCGTCTCGCGGAGAGAGGATACTGTCCGTATATGTCGGCGGGGGGACTCCGTCCGTTCTCGGAGAGGAGGAGCTTGCGCGTTTGCTCGAAGCTGTGGACGCGGACGGAAGTGAATTCACTTTCGAAGCGGGAAGAGCGGACAGCTTTACCGAGGAAAAAGCGCGTCTGATGAAAGAGGGCGGAGTGACGCGCGTGTGCGTCAATCCGCAAACGCTCAACGACGATACTCTGTCACGCATAGGACGGCGCCATACGACCGCTGATTTTTACAAGGCGTACGATATCGCGGCAAAAACCGGTTTCTCGCTCAATACGGATATCATAGCGGGGCTGGAGGGCGAGACGCTTGCCGACTTCGCTCGAACGGCTGACGGCATAGCGGCGCTGTCTCCCGATAACGTCACCGTGCATACGCTTTCGCGCAAGCGCGCTTCGCTGCTCGCCGATACCGAGCTGTCCTGTCCGGAGATAGAGAGCATGACGGAATACGCTTTCCGCCGCTTTTCCGATTACGAACCTTATTACCTTTACAGGCAGAAGAACATGGTGGGCAACCTGGAAAACGTCGGCTTCTGCAAACCGGGCAAAGAGTGCGTGAACAACATCACGGTGATGGAAGAGCTCGTTCCCGTGTATGCCTGCGGCGCGGGCAGTATATCCAAGCGGGTGGGGAAAGTCATCGCGCGCTACGCTTCGCCGAAGGACGTGAACATGTATATCTCCGAGCTGGACGAGCGCACGGAGAAAAAACTGAAGTTTCTGAGCGAAGAAGCATGATACGAAAAAGGGCTGTCCGTGAGTTTTTACGGACAGCCCCGTCTTTGTTCCTTGCGTTTTTATTGTTGCGGCTTGAGCGGTTTTACGAATTTCAGAACGTGCAGCGCGCCGAGCGCCGCCATAACGACGGTAAATACCGTCATGATGATCGCGCTCGATAAACTTTCGGCGCTTTCGTCTTCTCCGTAAGTGACGAAATATACCGCCGTAGAAGCGAGCATCAGCGCGACCGCGATCGCATATATGGCAGTTTCGGTGCGGTGAGCGGATGCGTGATAGCGTAATTTCTCCGAGAAGACCGCGAATATCGGCGGAACGACGGCAAATATGCCAGCGGAAACGCCTATGAATGCGTTTGTCATTTCGGCGCGCATTGAGTCGTTTACTTCGATACCCAGAAAATCGTTCATCGCTCCCGAACCGCCGAGCATGAACAGTATGCACAACACGCACAGCGCGATCCCCGCCGCCGAAAGTATGAGATATTCTATCCTGAGCCTTACGAGCTGTTTGCTTTCGGCTTTCGTGAACGTTTCAGCCTTTTTCCGATAATCCGCGGCGAGGACTTTCGCGTTTTTGTAGTCGCCGAGCTTCTCCGTTTCTTCCGCTTTGGCGGCATATTCTTTGCCCGCGTTTTTCGTGCGCCGCATGGAAGTATCCACGTCGCGCAGAGCGTGGGCGTACTCTTTTTCGAGTTTGACGCGGTTGATCTCGTTGTATCTGTTGTATTCTTCTATTATTTCTTCGTTTATCTTCGGAACGGAACGTTTTCCGAGCCTGCTTTCGAGATTATCCGCGATATCTGTCTCGTAACCGCCCGCGGGATACTTGGAAAGATCTACGCCTTGTTCGGAAGAAGGGAGCGCGGAGGGATCGATGTCACCGAATACCGGTATGACGAACAGCGAAGGCTCGTTCTTTTTCCGCTCGAGAAAGCGTGACCATTCGTTGCGGACGAAAGGCGAGTCGAGATATTCCTCTTTGGTCGCGACGAGTATCATCGCCTTTGCCGTCGTCAGCGCTTTGTATATCAGAGGTTCGTAGTCGCTTCCCAGCTTACTTTTAAGACTTACTTCGGAGAAGAAAGTGCGGAAACCGCGCTTCGTGAGCTCGTCGTATATCCGCCTGGCTATGTATCTGTCCTTCGTCGCGGCGCGGTTATCCGTGGACTTGAAGCAGATGAATACGTCGCTGGCTTCGACGGCTTCCGCCTGAGATTTTATGCTGCGCTGCAATTCGTCTATCTCGGCGGCTTTTTGCTCGTATACCGCGCGCATATCCGGAGAGGCGCACGCGACGGCTTTTCCGTAATTTTCATCGTCGAATATCGAACGGCTCACCGTGCGGTGGCATGTGGGCACATATACGTCGTCCCGCATGTCGCGGACGTATTCTATGCCGTATTCGGATAAGACCAGCCCCCAATACGCTTCGGCGTTATTTTCGAACGCTTTGTCTTTGAGAAGAGTTTTATATTCGACGACGGCATTGTCGAACATATTGTGCAGGCGGTAATTGTTCGCTCTGTCGAGCCCGATCGCGATCTCGCGGGTGACGGGCAGGGAATAGGAGTAAGTGCTGCCGCAATAAGGGCATTTCGCTTTCATCCCGTCGGGCGATATTTCCAGCTGACCGCCGCACATTTCGCATTTTTTGTCGAGGATCATATCCATGATATCGTTATTATATCCTGCCGCGGGCGGTAAGTCAAGTGCGGCGCATGTCGTTCTTAAACGATATAAATAAAATATTTTGCAAAATGTTTGCACCCGAGAGGGCAAAATCTGTTTACTTTTACGAATGTATGTGGTATACTTACCGAGTAATAATTTACGGTACCTCGGAACCGCAGGTCCCGCGCTCTCCGGGCGGGTACTTAGGTCCGAGGCGAATAACATCCATGGGAGGATAAAAAATGGATAAGGAAGTAAAGGCGGAGATCATCGCCAAATTCGCAACTCATCCCGGCGACACGGGAAGCCCCGAAGTGCAGATCGCTCTTCTTACGTACAGGATCAATCACCTGACCGAGCACCTTAAAGTGCACAAGAAGGATCATCACTCTCGCAGAGGTCTGCTTCAGATGGTAGGTTCCAGACGCAGCCTGCTCAACTACCTCAAATCTCTCGACATCGAGAGATACAGAAAAATCGTCGCCGATCTGGATCTGAGAAAATAACAATCACCCGAGGGGCGAACGCGGCGTTCGCCCCTTGTTTTGAGTGATCGGGCATCATGCCCGCATGTTCGGTAAGAGTAGTAACAGAAGGAGAGAGATAAAGAGAATGAGAGAAGGAAACATTTTCAAGACCGTGATCGGCGGCCGCGAAGTATCCGTGGAAACGGGTAAGTACGCGGAGCAGGCGAACGGTCATTGCATCGTCAGATGCGGGGATACGATGGTCATGACCAATGTCTGCATGTCCGACCAGCCCAGACCGGGCATGGACTTTTTCCCGCTCAGCGTCGATTTCGAGGAAAAGCTCTATGCGATAGGCAAGATCCCCGGCAGCTTCAAGAGAAGGGAAGGACGCGGCAGCGACAAAGCCATCCTTACGTCCCGTCTTATAGACCGCCCCATCCGTCCGCTGTTCCCCAAGGGACTGTTCAACGACGTGACGGTGGTCTGCACCGCGCTTTCCGTGGAGCCGGATATCCCGCCCGAGGTATGGGGCATGGTAGGTTCGTCGATAGCGCTTTCGATATCGGATATCCCGTTTGCCGGTCCCACCGGCGCGGTAGTGGTCGGATACGTCGACGGTCAGTACGTCATCAACCCCGACTCCGCTCAGCGCGAAGCGAGCAGCATGCACGTTACGGTCGCGGGTACTGCGGACGCCATCATGATGGTGGAAGCGGGCGCCAACGAAGTGAGCGAAGAGGTCATGCTCGGCGGCATCATGTATGCGCATGAGGAGATAAAGAAGATCGTCGCGTTCATAAACGAGATCGTGGCAGCCGTAGGCAAGCCCAAGCTCGAGATGGAGTATTATCACGTTCCCGAGGATATCGACGCCGATGTGCGCGCGTTTGCGGACAAGCTGCTCGACGAAGCGCTTGCGACGCACGATCGCACCGAGCGCCAGAACAATCAGGACAGAGTGGAAGCGGAAACCATCGCGCATTTTGCCGACAAGTACGAAGGCAAAGAGCGTGAGATCAAAGACGCGCTTTACTACATGACAAAAGAAAAAGTCCGCGCCAAGATACTCGACCGCGGCGAGCGCCCGGACGGCAGAAAGACGGACGAGATCCGCGAGATATGGTGCGAAGTGGGCATCCTGCCCCGCGTGCACGGCTCTGCGGTGTTCACCAGAGGTCAGTCGCAGGCGATGTCCACCTGCACGCTGGGCACGATAGGCGACGCGCAGAAGCTGGAAAATCTCGACGAGGACGACGTCAGAAAAAGATACATGCACCAGTACAACATGCCGGGTTACTCCACGGGCGAGGCGAAGCCTCTCCGCGCTCCCGGCCGCCGCGAGATCGGTCACGGCGCGCTCGCAGAGCGCGCTCTCGAACCCGTCATCCCCTCCGAGGAGGAGTTCCCGTATGCGATAAGAACGGTCAGCGAGATCGTCAGTTCCAACGGTTCCACCTCGCAGGCGAGCGTATGCGGTTCCTGCCTTGCGCTCATGGACGCGGGCGTTCCCATCAAGGCTCCCGTGGCGGGCATAGCGATGGGACTCATCAAAGATCCCGAGCATCACAGAGTGGCTATCCTTTCGGATATACAGGGTCTTGAGGACTTCCTCGGCGATATGGACTTCAAAGTGGCGGGCACCAGCAAGGGCATAACCGCCATCCAGATGGATATCAAGATCAAGGGTATCGACAGAGAGATCCTTACCACCGCTCTCGAGCAGGCGCGTAAGGGCAGACTGTTCATCCTCGGCAAGATGCTCGACGTTATCCCCGGACCCCGTGCGGAGCTTTCCAAGTGGGCACCCAAGATCACGGTCATCAAGATCGATCAGGATAAGATCGGCAAGGTCATCGGCAAGGGCGGCGAGACGATCAACAAGATCGTGGAAGACACCGGCGTCAAGATCGACATCGAGGAGGACGGCAGCGTTTACATCGCTTATACCGACGCGGAGATGGGCGAGAAAGCCAAGAGCATAATCCTCTCCATCGTGGAAGACGTAGTCGTAGGCAAGGTGTACGAAGGTCCCGTCGTCAAGATACTCATGAGCAATCCCGACAGGATGGGCGGTCGCGACCGCAGACCGAGAAGGGATAACAGGCACGACAAGGACGGCAAAGAGCAGAAGAAGGACGAAGAGCCTCAGCAGCTCGGTGCGTTCGTCAACATCGCTCCGGGCAAAGACGGAATGATCCACATCTCCAAGCTCTCCAACAAGCGCGTAGCCAAGGTCACGGACGTGATCGATATCGGCGACGTCGTCAAGGTGGAGGTCATCAAAGTGGACGAAAAGGGCAGGATAGACCTCAAGCTGCTCGAAGTTCTTTCCAAAGCGGAGCGCGCGGAATAAAAACGTTCGCATAAGACCGAATTAAATGCAACACCTCGTGAATATCTATAACACGGGGTGTTGTATGATTAAACGAACCAAACTTGCGGTCCACGTCCTTACGGGCGTTGTGTGTATCCTCGTGTGCGGCGGCATATTTGCCGTATGGGCGGCATCGCCGGATTCTTATCCCGTTTCCACCGATCCGCGCGCGGTCTATTCGGGCACGTCCGAAACTTCGGCGGCGCTGATGTTCAACGTATACTCGGGAGAGGAATATATCCCGGATATTCTGGATACGCTTAATAAAGCGGGGGCGGGAGCCACGTTTTTTATAGGCGGCTGCTGGGCGGAGAAACACGGGGATCTGCTGCGGGAGATCGTCGAAAGCGGCTACGAGATAGGCAGTCACGGCTATCTCCACCGCGATCATTCCGAAATGGACGTCGCGGGCAATCTCGAAGAGATGAGAGCCGCGCACCGCATGATAAGCGCCGTGAGCGGCGTCGAACCCAAATTGTTCGCACCGCCCTCGGGCGCGTATTCCACTGCGACGCTGGATGCCGCGGAAGAAATGGGATACGTCACCGTATTGTGGTCGAAAGACACGATAGACTGGCGCGATCACGACGCGGAACTCATAACCGAGCGCGCGGTGAAGGACGTTGCCGCCGGCGACATGATACTCATGCATCCCACGGCGGATACGGCGAAAGCGCTTCCGGGGATATTGGCGGGGCTGGAAAACGCGGGCGTAAGTCCGGGATGTGTTTCCGAAGTTCTCTGAACGGGAAGTACCCGAGGTCGGTCACGGGTGCGCAAAAGAAAATTTTTACAGCGGAGAAAATATGGTACAACTGACAAAGTTCGATAACGGATTGACGCTTGTGAGCGGGTACTATCCGTCGTTCAGATCGGTGGCTGCGGGCTTCTGGGTGGGAGCGGGCAGCGCGTTCGAGGACGACGCGACCAACGGTATATCGCATTTTACCGAGCACGTTATGTACAAAGGCACGGCTAAACTTTCGGCGGCGCAGATAGCGGAAAGGTTTGAGGATCTCGGAGCCAATTTTAACGCGTTCACGAGCAAAGAAGCCACATGCTTTTATTTTAAGTGCATAGACGAAAATACCGCCGACTGCTTCGGACTGCTTTCGCACATACTCTACGAATCGTTGTTCGACGACGCGGAGCTGGATAAAGAGCGTAAAGTCATAGCCGAAGAGATAAACATGGTGGAAGACGAGCCGGAAGACATCTGCTACGATCTTCTCGCAGCCGAGCGGTATGCGGGAACGGGGCTTGCGCGCACGATACTCGGACCGACGGAGAACGTCATGCGTTTCCGCGGCGACGACGTGCGTGAGTACACCCGCAGGATGTATACGCCGGACAATACCGTGATATCCGTGGTAGGCAATATCCGCCATGAGGACGCGGTGAAGCTCGCGGAGAAATACGTGCTCCCGCTTTGCGGTAACGGCAAATGCGACAAAGCGTATCCGAAAAACGCGGAAGGCGGCGGTTTTGCCAAGTGCGAAAAGGATTTCGAGCAGGTAAACCTTGCGATAGGTTTTCCGTCCGTATCGTTCGACGATGATATAACGGCAGTACAGAGCGTCGTTTCCTTTTGCTTCGGCACGGGCATGAGCTCGCGTTTGTTCCAGCGCTTGCGTGAAAGGCAGGGTCTGGTCTACAATGTGTATACATCTGCGTCCACGTATAAGCACAACGGCAATTTCGGCATATATGTGAATACGAGCGGCGGGAATCTCGATAAAGCGGTGACTTCCGTTGCCGAAGAGGTGCGCGAACTCATGCGCGGCGGGCTTACCGCGGCGGAGATCGCCCGCGCCAAGATGCAGCTGAAAAGCTCCATGCTCTTCGGTATAGAGAACATCCTGTCCGTGATGAGCGCATGCGGCAAGTACGCGCTTTATACGGGCAAAGCATACGACATAGACGAAAATATCCGCCTCGTGGAAAACGTGACGGCGGACGACGTCGCGAAGTTCTGTTCTTCCGGAGTGTTCGACAAGCCCGTGAGCATGGCGTATGTCGGGAAGAAACAGTTTACGGAAGGCAGGGATATTTATTCCGACTTTATATCCGCGCTCAAAGCGTAAAAGTATACTTTTGCCTCGGTGATGAAAGAACGTCTTTTAACGGACGTTCTTTTTGGTCTTTTATGCTCCGATTTCGGCATTTCATGCGGCTGAAAAGGTATTATATGCGGATAACGGATATTTTTGCCGCTAAGTATTGAAATTTCGTTTCCGATGTGTTATGATTCTATCGATACCCGATGCCGACGCGTGGCAGAGTTGTGCGGTGTCGGCGTCGGGCAAAGGGAGAAATGAAATGGGAAATAACGAGATGGGGATAGGCGAGTATATTGCCGGGTGGTTTGCTCATAACGGAAACGTGACGGGAGGGGTGTGGTTCGCGATATTCATCGTGCTCCTGCTCGTAAAGCCGAAAAAAGACGTAAAAACGATATTATTGCTGCTGCCGAAGATCGCGGGAACATATGTGGTGTTTTTGCTGATATGCTTTATGATAACGCTGTCGACCGAAGCCGCTTCGGGAGAGGTCGCGGCATTCCTGCAATTTTATCTGACGCCCTTTCTGGCATGCGTCCTCGCGGGTCTCGTGTTCCGCGATTACGGACTGTCCGCGAGAGTCGTTATGCTCGGTCTGTATTTCACGACATACTGTCTTACGCCTTCGTTGGATTTCATGTTCGGGTTTTCTTTGCCGAAGAGCCCGGACATCGGAGTATTCGGTTCGTATATACTGACGGTCCTGCCTCGCGTGATATTGCTTGCGACGTTCGTGGTGTGCCTGAAAAGATTCAATACGGACGGGTTCCATTCGGGCAGCGTGTGGTCCGTGCTCATCTTCGTCGGAGTATGCGCGATCGTATGCGCGGTACAGTGCCTTACGTTCTTTACCTTCGAATTCGAGGTAATGAATTACGGATGCCTGTTTATATGGATCGCGGAGATGTTCATCTATGCGTTCTTCTACATGTTCAAGCGGCAGAACAGCATGAAGATAGACGCCGATATAGAGAACGCGAAACTGAAAAACGACATGGTGCTCATGCGTGCGGCGGCGGACAATTACGACAATATGCGCATGCTCAGGCACGATCTGAAAAATCAGTACGCGTATATCGCGACATTGTACGAACAGGGAAAGGACGAGGAAGCGAAGAGATTTTTCGGAGAGCTTTCCGCCAAGGCGGACGCCGTGCTCGGCAACGTCAACGTTTCGTCTGGGAACAGAACGGTGGATATCGCGGTGAATATGACGGTGGCGAAAGCCGAACGGGCGGGCGTTAGCTTTGAGCATATATGCGCGGTCTCGCCCGAGCTTAGATTCACTGACAGCGATCTGTTTTCTCTGCTCATAAATCTTCTCGATAACGCGATAGAAGGCAGCGTCCGTTCGGACGCCGAAGATAAGAGGGCGGTGATAATGATGTACGAGCAGGGGAATTACCTTATGATCCGCGTAACTAATTCGGTAGCGGAGGAAGATGCGGCAAAGCGCGCGGCCGCAGGCGGGCTCACGTCCAAATCGGACAAGACTGCGCACGGTTACGGCGGACGCATAGTAAGGAGAATAGCGCGCAAATACGACGGAGAAGTCGCGTATTCCGCGGAAAACGGCACGTTCTGCGCGAAAGCCATGCTCGCGTTGACAGGCATCGACGACATAAAAAAGGAGGCGGGCGATGAAAAAGTATGATTTCAAAATAGCCGTATGCGACGATGAAAAGGCAGCGCTCAAAATAATTTCGAGCTCCGTCACGGGTGCGTTCGAGGGGAGGGACGCCGGAGTCGTCATGTCCGAATTTACGGACGTGAAAGAGCTGTACTCTTCGCTCAAAAGCGGTAACGTTTACGACCTGATATTCCTTGATATCGAGA
Source organism: Candidatus Protoclostridium stercorigallinarum (assembly GCA_019113275.1). Lineage (GTDB taxonomy): Bacteria > Bacillota > Clostridia > Christensenellales > Pumilibacteraceae > Protoclostridium > Protoclostridium stercorigallinarum. The sequence goes on along the minus strand of DXHS01000090.1, from coordinate 8,861 downwards.
TGCCGAAAGTCGACGGAGTGGATTTTGCGTACAGGATGGTGAGCGAGAATATAGTGCCCGGAGATCGTATAGTTTTCGTGACGGGCGTGGAAGAACGGGTATTCGATACTTTCAAAGTGAACCCTTTCGGATTCATCCGCAAGAACCGTTTCCTCGGAGATCTGTCCGCGCTGGCAGACAGATACCTGCGCTATCGGGATACGCATAAGGAAAAGTTGCCGTCGCTCATCGTGTCGTCGTCAGGGTGTATGTACAATATAGATATCGGCAATATCAAATATATCGAATGTATCCAGCGCAGTCAGAAAATATATTTCAACGATGCAAGAGAACCTCTGACGATAAGCAGCACGATGGCGGAACTCGAAAATGCCGTGGGTTGGGGGGGGGCTATGGGTTTTTACAGAGTGCATAAAGGGTATATAATCAATCTTCGCTGTGTGTCTTTCATCTCGGCGGAGGGCGTGATACTCGACGATAAGACCTGCGTCCCCATAAACAGAAAAAAATTGCAGCAATTCAAACAGGTGTTCATGGAATTCCAGCAGGGCAGCGGAGCGCGCCTGCTCGGATGATACGGAAAAATACCCGATAGCCGTCGCGCGATCGTATATCCCGTCGTCGGCAGTCGGCACAAGAACGTATATACAGCCCCTTTCGGTCCGTTCCGGAAGAGGGCTGTTTTTTCGTTCCGGGTTTCACCCGCTGTGCGGTGCGTTTTTCGGTCAGGCGGCATAGGTAAATTTATTTCTTAAAATTCGGTTAAAACTATTGAATGTTCGTGCGGAATGTGTTATAATCTATATGACTAAGAGGATACCTGTATCCCGAGAGGTTTGCCAACGGATTATGAGTAATTATATAAGACGCGAAAGCGGCGGAAATAACGATAAAGACCATGACGTGCTCGGTATAGTGCTGATGATAATATCGGCATTCCTTTTGCTTTGCTGCGCCGTGCCCGTGATATTCGGACCGGTGAGCAGTGCATTGCAGTCATTTTTCCTCGGCGTATTCGGCATATTCGCTTACGCTCTTTTTGCGTTTGTGTTTGCGACGGGGCTGTGCCTCGTTCTTCGCCGCCGTCCGTCCGCTCCCGGCAGGATGATACTTGCCGTATCCGGTATCGCGCTCTTTCTCATGCTCCTTTTACAGCTCATCACCACGAACGCGCATTTGTCCGACGGCTTCGTCGAATATCTTGCCGCGGTCTACAGCGCCAAGTGGACGGCGGGCGGCGCTCTCTTCGGACTTATCGCATACGGTATCAAAGCGGTCATCACGGCGGTGGGCGCATATATAGTCACGAGCCTGCTGCTTGCGGGCTGCGTGGCGGCTCTCGTATATTTCGTACTGCGCGACCGCGGACTGATAGGGAAGAACAGACCCGCCGTAAAAAAAGCGGAGCCTAAGCGTACGCGCCTTTCTCTTCCCGCGGAAGATGAAGAGCCTCTCGAACAGCGCGCGCTTCGCCATAACAGTTCCACGGCTCTGTTTATAGAGGACGTGCGCAGGCACGGCGATGAAGAAGACGCTTTCGCTCACGACGACCGCGGAGGGCTGTACGATGACGACGACGGCGATTATGCCCGTCTCGATCTTATCGGCAAGCGACGCATATCGCAGACGCAAGCGTCCAATATCCTGTATAAACCCGCTTCCGACTGGGAGGATTTCGACCCCATACTCGCGTCCATGAAGCGCCCCGAGAGAAAACGTCCGGAGCCCGATGAAGAGACGCGTCCCTCTCCGGGTAACGATTATTACGTCACGGCGGAGAAGCAGGCGCGCGAAACGGCTCCCGAGCCGGACGTCGGCAAAGCGACGGTGGAAGACCGCAAAAAGCCGGATAAGATATTGCACGGTTCGGAGCGCGGAAACGGGCTGACCGGGCTTACTCTGCCCACGCCCAAAAAGCCCGAGCCGGACACCAATTTCAACGGCATAGTAACTTCGAATACGGGAGGGTTCACCGATTTCGCGAGCGACCCTCACTTCACCGCATACGTCCACGGTACGGGCATTTCGTCGGACAAAAAGCCGTTTTACGGATCGGAGCCCGAAGAGGAAAAGCCCGATTTCGCGGCGAACGACGACCGCGACGATATAGTCAGCGGCGACGATTTTGTTTCCGAACATATCGAGCCGGAGCCTTCCGCGCCCGAAACGAGACGTCCCGAACCCAAGACGGACAGAACGCATATCACCGGTTACGAGCCGTTCGGCGGCTCCAACGTCGAAACGTTCGGCGCGACCGGCAACAATATAGCGGACAACAACAACCCCATAGCCAATTCCGATTGGCTGGTTTCCGGAGGCGATACGGAGCCGCAGTCCGCGCCTGAGCCCAAGCCGTTCTACGACGATCTCTCGGGCGGTGATCAGCAGCTTTACGACACGATATCCGGAACGCCGCCGATAGTGACGGAAGAGGATGTTACGGAAGCTCCGGCGCCCGCGCACGAGCCCGAAATTACGGCGCAGCCCGAGCAACCCGAACCGGAGTTCGTGAATGACGCGCCTATCGTCACGGGCGAAGACTCCGCGCCGTGGGAGAGCGAGCAAGAGGACGAAGTCATCGATCTTACGGAGCGCAGGTCAAACGGCACTCCGACCGGTTATGTGACCGAAACTCCTCCTTCGGTCGTTCCGCCGCCCGTGCACACGGAGCCCGTGCGCCCCTCACCCGAGCCCGAACCGACTCCCGCGCCCGTGCCCGAACCGGAGCCCGAGCCGTACATTTACGAGCGTCCTCCGCTCGATCTTCTCGGCATGCCCGAGGAAGACAGCGTTGTGGACAGCGCGGATATAGAGAACAAGACCCACGCGATAGAAGAGATACTCGGCAGTCTTAAATTCCCTGCGAAGGTATGCAACGTCATCGTCGGACCATCGGTCACGCGTTACGAGCTCCAGCCGCCGCAGGGCATACCCGTCAAGAAGATCCTTTCTCTCGATATGGACCTCGAGCTTACGCTCGCCAGCGGCGCGATACGTATAGAAGCGCCCGTTGCGAACAAGCAGGTCGTGGGTATCGAGGTGGCTAACAGCCATCCCGTGTCCGTCGCATTCAGAGAGATAATAGACTCGCCTGCGTTTAGGGACTCCCGCGGCGTACTTCCTCTTGCCCTCGGCAAGGACATCGGCGGAGACGCCATCGTGCGCAATCTCGAGAAGATGCCTCATCTGCTCGTCGCCGGTGCGACCAACATGGGTAAGTCGGTATGTCTGAACACGATAATCGTCAGCCTTATATACCGCAGCTCGCCCGAAGACGTGCGCATAGTGCTCGTCGACCCCAAGCAGATAGAGTTCACGCTTTATCGCGGACTGCCTCATCTGCTGCTCGAAAATCCCATTACGGACGTCAACCATGCGGTCAATGCGCTCAACTATCTCATAGACGAGATGGAAAGGCGTTTCGACCTGTTCAACAGCATGGCGGGGTCGGGTTACGCCATCCGCAATCTCGAAGAATACAATAAATGCGAGCTCGTCAGAAACGGCAAGATGAAGAAGATACCGTACATCGTGATGGTGGTCGACGAGCTTGCCGATCTCATGACGACGAGAAAGAAGGATGTGGAAAACGGCATCCGCCGTATCGCGCAGAAAGCGCGCGCGGCAGGTATACATCTCGTGCTCGCTACGCAGCGTCCTTCCGTGGATATCATCACGGGTTCGATAAAAGTCAACCTGCCGTCGCGTATTTCGCTCAAAGTCACGTCCAACGCGGACTCGCGTACCGTTCTCGACCAGGGCGGCGCCGAGTCGCTTATCGGTCGCGGCGACATGCTGCTCATGTGCAATTCCGAGCCCATACGTCTGCAGGGCGCGTTCCTGACGAACGAGGAGATAGTCTCCATAGTGAGTTATGTCAAAGAGCATAACAAGGCGATATTCGACAAGGATATCGAAAAGGAGATACTCGTCGACCAGAACGAACCGGAGGACAATCCCGCCATGGGCGCGGACAGCGCGGAAGAGAGCGCGGACGAAAAGATGTTCCCGGGTATCATGCGCTGCTTCATAAACAGCGGCAAAGCGTCCACGTCGCTGATACAGACGAGATTTTCTCTCGGTTATGCGCGCGCGGCGCGTATCATACAGAATCTCGAGATGCGCAGATGGATAGGACCGTCGTCCGGTGCCAAGCCGAGGGAAGTGCTCCTTACCGAAGCGCAGTTCGAAGAAGTGTTCGGAGTGCCTTTCAACGAGTGATATATGGCAGATAACGGAAAAAAGGTCGCGGTGATCTCGCTCGGCTGCGATAAGAACCGCGTGGATACCGAAAATATACTCTGGTTTCTCGGCGAAGGCGGATATTCGGCAACGAACGATCTTGCAGATGCGGACGTCATAATAGTCAATACGTGCGCATTCATATCTTCCGCCGAGAAGGAAGCGGTGGACACGATATTCGAAGCTGCAGCATACAAAACGAGCGGCAGGTGCAAAACTCTCGTCGTTGCGGGATGCCTGCCGATGAGATACAAAGAGAAACTTGCCGAGCTGCTCCCCGAAGTCGACCGTTTCGTGGGAATGAACGATTATGCTGATATATGCGACATCATCGGGCGCGAAGAAAAACTGTATGTGAGCGGAGATTACAGCCCCACCGAAAAACGCATACTTTCCACACCTCCGCATTATGCGTACCTCAAGATAGCGGACGGCTGCGATAACAGGTGCACATACTGCACTATCCCGTATATACGCGGCAGATACCGTTCCCGCACTCCCGAGAGCCTGCTTTCGGAAGCAAAACATCTGGACGACCTCGGCGTGCGCGAGCTCATACTCGTAGCGCAGGACGTGACGCGTTACGGTTACGATCTCGGCGGGAAATATCTTCTCGTCCCGTTGCTCAAAGAACTGCTCGCGAATTGCTCTTTCGGCAAGATACGGCTGTTATATTGCTATCCCGAACTCGTGACGGATGAGCTCATAGACCTCATCGCCTCCGAAGAGCGTATCGCCAAATACATAGATGTTCCTCTTCAGCATATATCCGACGGCGTGCTCCGCCGTATGGGCAGGCGCACGAACGGCGCGCAGATAAAAGAGCTGTTCGGTAAGCTGAAAGCGAAGGGCATTGCCGTAAGAACGACGTTCATCGTGGGCTTTCCGGGCGAGACGGAAGATGACCTTCGCGAGCTTGAGGAGTTTATCGCCGAATATAAGCCCGAACATGCAGGCGTATTCGCATACAGCAGGGAGGAGGGCACGCCCGCCGCGCGCATGAAGGATCAGATCCCCGTCGGGATAAAGCGCAAAAGGCTGAAGGTCATCGGAGAGCTGAACAGAAAGAATGCCGAGGAGCGTAACGCCTCTTTGGTCGGGAAAACAGTGGACGTTATCTATGAAGACATAGATTACGACAGGAATATGTTCGTCGGCAGGACGGAAGCGGACGCTCCCGAGATAGACGGGCTCGTGTATTTTACCGGCGACTTCTGCGATGTCGGCAACGTTTATAAGGTAAAGATCGTCGGTTACGACGGCTACGATCTTATCGGAGAAAAAGCATGAACATACCCAACAAACTGACAATGGCAAGGATGCTCCTTATACCGGTATACGTCCTTCTCGTATTCCTCGAGGTAGGAGCGTTTGCGTATTTCAACGATTTCCTCGCCGTCGTCGTGTTCGGCGTCGCCGCGTTTACCGATCTTCTCGACGGAAAGCTGGCGCGCAAGTGGAACATGGTGACGAACTTCGGAAAGCTGTTCGATTCGGCTGCGGACAAGCTGCTTTGCGGCAGCGCGCTCATACTTCTCATATATGTGTTTTCCGCGGTATGCGTGCCGCTGTTCTCGTCGGAAGCGTCGCTCGCGTTCCTTATCGTCATCAGCGTAATTGTCGTGCTCATAATGTGCCGCGAGCTTTTCATGACGGCTTTCCGCTCGGTGGCTGCGAGCAGGAACGTCATAGTAGCAGCGGACATGCCGGGCAAGATAAAAGCCGCAGCACAGATGGCGGGCATTGCCGTGATAATGCTTGCTCCCGATCTTTGGGCTATAGGTGTGAGCCGCGGTATCGAGGGGCTCGTCACAGCGGCGCAGGTGATTTTCATAGCGGGATTCGCGTTGATAGTGCTCAGCGCGGTGATGGCGGTCGTGTCTTGCGTGATGTATATCGTCAAATATCCCACGGTGCTTTCGGAAGATCCGCCCGAGAAGCCGGATAACGGAGATGATAAATGAACGTGATTGTACTCGTGATCGGAAAAAATACGTTTACGGACGGTAACTTCGATTTCAAAAGGTTATCCGTTCTTCTCTCCGATCGCGATTACGAAATAACGCGCATACGCTGCGCCGAGAACGCCGAAGAGATAACGGACATAATAGCGGAGAGCGACGAGGACGATATGATCGTCGCGGTAGGCGATACCGTGTATCTTGCCGAGGCGCTGGATAAGAACGAGCCCGGCGAGAAGCTCCCCGATTATTTTTCGGCAGGCGAGCGCACGTTCGTCGTCATGCCTGCGTTCGACGAGCGGAAAGTCAAAGAAGTGGTCATACCGCTTCTCAACATAAGAAGCAAAAAGTGTTTCAATACCGTTATATTCCGTACTTTCGGCAGGACGGAAGAGGAACTTCGCGAGCTTCTGCGCGACCAGATGCGCAACAGGAACAAGATAATGTTCGACTTTTATCCCGACGGTGAGGAGTGCGCCGTGCGGGTGAGGTATTCGCGAAGCACGTCTTCGTCCGCGGTGAACGATACCGTAAACGCGGTGGGAGATCTGCTTGCGGATTGCCTGTACGCTCTTAAAGACATAACTCTGGCGGAAAGCACCGCGGAACTTCTTCTCGCTTCGGGTGCAAAACTGTCCGTAGCCGAATCCTTTACGGGAGGAGGCGTGGCGTCCGCGCTCATAGCGACGCCGGGTATGAGCGCATGTCTGCGTGAGAGCATAGTGGCATATTCGGACCACGCAAAGAAAAAACGTCTCGGAGTGTCGTCCGACGTGCTGGAAAAGCTGGGGGCGGTATCCGCCGACTGCGCGTTTGAAATGGCAAGCGGCTTGCTCAACGATCCCGAGTGCGATATCGCGGTGGCAACGACGGGCAATGCAGGACCGACAGCCGAACGCGACGGTACGGTCGGACTGTATTATATCGCCGTAGGCGACAGGAACGCCGTACACGTATTCGAGCATTATTATATGCCCGAAGACGCGTCGGAGCTGTCCGGCAGCGAACTCCGTAGACGTATAACGAGATCGGGCATAGAAACGGCTCTGTTCGAGCTGGGTAAATATCTCAAAAACAGTAAAGGAGCAAATAATGGACAAGGATAAGAGCACGATAAACGCCGAGCGCGAAAAAGCTCTCGAGCTTGCTATCGCAAAGATAAAAAAAGAGCACGGCGAAGGTTCGATAATGAGGATGTCCGAAGAGTCCGTGCGTAAAGTGGACGTCATCCCTACGGGATGTCTTCCTCTCGATTTTGCGCTCGGTATAGGCGGTATGCCCAAGGGCAGGATAATCGAGATATACGGACCCGAATCCAGCGGTAAAACCACGCTCACGCTGCACGTCATCGCGCAGGCACAGAAGGCGGGAGGCAAGGTGGCGTTCATCGACGCCGAGCATGCTCTCGATCCGCTGTACGCCAAAAATCTCGGCATAGACCTCAACGAACTGTATATTTCTCAGCCCGATTCGGGCGAGCAGGCTCTCAATATAGTTGAGGAGCTGGTCACCAGCGGCGCTCTCGACGTCGTCGTGGTGGACTCCGTAGCGGCTCTCACGCCCAAAGCGGAGATAGACGGCGAAATGGAGGACAGCCAGATAGGTCTGCAGGCGCGGCTTATGTCCAAGGCGCTGCGCAAACTCGTCGCTCCCGCGGAAAAAACGGGCACCTGCATAATATTCATCAACCAGCTGCGCGAAAAAGTGGGCGTGTTCTTCGGTTCTCCCGAGACCACTCCGGGCGGCAAAGCGCTCAAATTCTATACTTCGATAAGACTGGATATCCGTAAGATAGATTCCGTCAAAGACGGTTCGGATATCGTGGGAAGCCGCGTGAAAGTGAAGGTAGTCAAAAACAAGATGGCTCCTCCGTTCAAGACCGCGGAATTCGATATCATATACGGCAAAGGCATAAGCAACGAGGGCTGCCTGATAGATCTCGGCCTCGAGTACGACATATTCACCAAGAGCGGCTCGTGGTTCGGCTATAACGGCGAGCGTATATGCCAGGGCAAGGAGCGTCTGCGCGCCATGCTCGGAACGAATGCGGAGTTCGCGGCGGAAGTTGCCGAAAAGATCAGGCAGGCGCACGAAGCCAAACACGCGGAACAACTTGATTGACGCGGTCGTTTTGTGAAAAACAGCGGCAAGCATGCTTAAAAACGCTTGCATAAAGAACCGCAATGTTTTATAATTTTGTATGTTATTAAGCTTCTGATAGCATTACTATATTAAACCGAAAGGAGGACATAGATCAAATGGGAGCAGTTATACTGTCCGCAGCCACTTCCGTAGTGCTTGCGATCGTACTTCCGATCGTAGCGATCATAGTCGGATTTGCGGCAGGCTTTGCGATATATCATTTTGCACTTAAACGTAAGACTGATAGATCGAAACAACTTGCAAGCAAGATGGTCGAAGAGGCCATCGTAGAGGCGAAAAAGCTCAGGAAAGACGCAGTCGTCGAAGGAAAGGAAGAAGTAAAGAGGGAACGCAGCGCGTTCGAGAACGAGAAGCGCGAGCATAACGCCGAGTTGCAGCGTTCCGAACAGCGCCTTCAGCAGAGGGAATCTTCGCTGGACAAAAAGGAGTCCATGCTGGAGAAAAAGGAGGCGACTCTCGACGCCAAACTCGAGAACGTGGAGACTCTCAAAAACA
>DXHS01000012.1 GCA_019113275.1 Candidatus Protoclostridium stercorigallinarum | reverse complement strand
ACGAAAACGCAGCCGTCTTTTTGGTCTATAACCGCGTTCTCGGGGTGCCGCGGGATCACCCAGACGGCACCCGACCGCGGCACTTGCGTGCCGCTCCGAGAGCCGCGGTTCTATCCTCAAAAATACGGCGCATTTTCTGCGAATTCCGTAATTGTCGCTCCGTCGACTTCCCGCAAAAAGAGGGCGCGCACGTCGGCAACGTCGCGCGGAACATTTATTTACGAGCGTAAGCGAGTCACACAGCCGAGCACCGAAGGTACGTTCGCCGCCGTAGGCGGCTCGGCTGAGCAGGGCGGGCTTTTATTCGATAAAAACGGCTTGACGGTAGCGGCGCACGGGTGTATATTATATATATAATAAGGTCGGACGGAAAAAGTCGGACAAAGGCGGTGACGATATGACGGAAAAAGAAAAAATGCTCGCAGGCGAACTTTACGACCCGAGCGACGAGGAACTCGCGAAAGCGCACGCACGCGCCCAGGAACTGTGCGTCGAATACAACGGATTGAAGCAGAGCGACGAGAGGCGTAAAGCCGTGCTCGCCGAGCTGCTGCCCGGGCTGGGCAAAGACTCTTACATCCAGGGACCGATATGGACGGACTACGGCACCAATATCACGACGGGCGAATGCTTTTACGCGAACTTCAACCTCACTATCCTCGACTGCGGCGAGATAAAGATAGGCAACAACGTGATGTTCGGACCCAACGTCTCGCTGTACGCCGCCTATCACCCGCTCGACTACAAAAGGCGCAACATGCGCCGCCGCGAGGACGGCACGCTGTACGACCTCGAATACGGCAGCCGTATAACGATATGCGATAACTGCTGGCTGGGCGGCGGCGTGACCGTGCTCCCCGGAGTGACGATAGGCGAAGGCTCCGTCATCGGCGCGGGCTCCGTCGTCACCAAAGACATACCCGCCCACTCCCTCGCCGTCGGCAACCCCTGCCGAGTCATAAAAATGCTTTAACCTTGCGCGGCGCTTAAACGCCGCGCTTCGGTTTTGACGAAAGTCCTATCCTCGAAAATCCGATGAACTTTCTGCGGATTCTGCCGAACAACGCGCATGCGAGCGGGGGCTATTGTTGCCGGCTACACCACGTCTCCGCCGAGAGACGGCTCGGGCGGCAGGCGGAGGCGCAGCTTTACGAGAGCGGCGGCGGGAGCGAGGCGCGGCAGTACGGCGACGCCGAGCGAGGGCAAGAGCAGAGCGCTCTCGTAGCGCACGTCGGGCGAAGAGCAGGCGGCGTAAAGCGATATCCCCCGCTCGCGGCAGGCGCGGCAGAATGCGGCGAACGTCCTGTCTCCCGTCGGCAGAGTGCCCGAGTGGAACGCAGAGAAAACGACCGCGCGCACGCCTTCGGGCACGGTCGGGTACGCGGAGAGCGAGAACGGGCATACGAGCATGACATCGGACGGGAGGCGCAACGGAGAAAGATCCGCCGCGGGCAGACCGTCGGGCAGCTCGCGGCAGGATGCGTTCCGCACGAGTCTGCCGCCCGAAAACACCGCGTACTCGCCGCCGAGCGAGTACCTCTCCCCCGAATACGGCAGGCAGGGCAGCAGGCGGGAAGCACGGTGCACGTAAGCGGCGGAGCCGCGCACGTTGCATGCGAACACCCCTTTCATGCCCGAAGCCGCGACTGCGGCGCAGGCGGCAAAGCAGAGCGGAGCGTCCGAACCCGCCTCCCGGGGCGGGACGTTTGCGGAAGCGATAGCCACGGGCTTGTCGCACAGCCCGAGCGCATACGACAGCGCCGCCGCCGTAAAGGCGAGCGTGTCCGTTCCGTGCGTGACGACGACCCCGTCCGAGCGCGAAAGCGCGGAGCGCACTTCGCCCGCGATGTCCGCGATATCCGCGCCCGTCATGTTCTCGCTGAGCTTGTTCATGACCGGGCGCACGACGTAATCGGCTTCGGGCGCGCCTTCGCCGAGAGCCGCCGCAAGCAGGGCGTCCGTACCGGCGGTCGGGCGCAATACTCCGCCCGTATTTTCGCAGGCGATCGTGCCGCCCGCGGTTATCACGGTGATCTTCATAACGCTATTATACCACGCTCCGCCGCCCGTGACAACATATCGGCGGAGATTTTTCGCGCGCGGACGTATTTTACTCGCGAAACCGTCCATAATCCCCGTGATGAAAAAACATTACAGGGAAGTCATTTATCTCCTCGGTGACAGCGAGGAAAAACGCCGCGCCATGCACGGCGACCTTCCGGGCGTCGCGAGAGCGCGCGGAGCGGAGATAACGAGCGTCTGCCGTATGGAAGGAAGGGATTATTACGTCGTCGGCGAGCACCCGTTCGGCGGATTCACCGCCATGCAGTACGTGCGTTACGAGCGCTCGCTCATCGACAGACCCGCACCCGGCAAGGCGGAAGTCAAAGCGCTGCTGCGCAAGCTGGGCGCAAGGATAAACGTGAACAAGCGCATGCGCGCTCTGAGTTTCCTCGACCGCCGCCTGGTCGCGCTCGCCGCACGTATCACGCCCGAAACGCGCACGCTCGTCATCGACCTCGACGGAGTCCCATATTCCCGCACCCTGCGCTCCTCTCTCCGCCGCGCGGCAAAACGGCTGAGCCGCGACTACGAAGTGTGGATATCCGTCACCGACTGCCGCCTTACGGATAAGCGCGCCTCCGTCGCCGAAATGAAAAAGGGCGACATCATCGCCCTCGGCAGGCGCATAGTCTCCCGCCCGCTCTCCCGACGGCTGCTCCTCGCCCGCCTGCGCCGCTGCTTCGCCCCCGCCGAGGAGCCCATCGAAAAGGGTCGGATAACGGAAGTAAAGAGCGAGCCGGCGCATAAATTCTAACCGAATTTTAATGTTCCCGCCCGCGCTTTATAATGTTCGGTTAATATATCCGCGGTATATTGCATATACTCGATATCGATCTCGGGTACCCGGTGCCGACCTTGGGTAGTGCACTGTAAATGAGCGCGCTTTTCGGCTGTTTCCCTTGCGTGTCACGCTTGCTGTAGAAGTAAACTACAGCTGCGCGGTAGGGCACTGCCGGGGAAACGGCTCGTGAGTAGCATCTCCTTGCAGCGAGCATTTATCGATGATCGCGAGGTCAGGTGCGCGAAACGGAACGACATCGTACCCTCTGTGGTACGATGAGCGACGTTTCGCGCGCATCACCCGTGATATTGCCCGATAAATGTGTACTACCCGAGGCCGGCACCGGGTAAGGGAGAAAAGAACATGAACGTTATATCCGCAATGACCATAAAAAACAATTCCGCATGGCTGAGCGCGGAACTGACGCTGCGCGAAGCGGCGGAACGCCTCGGCGGCGGCTCGCTGCCCGTAGTCGACGGCAGCGGGATGTACGTCGGCATAGCCAACGAGCATATCCTGCTCTGGGCTGTACGCTCGGGCGCGGACCGCGACACCCTGCTCGCCGAGATCGCGGACGACTTTCCCCGCCCCGCCGCCACCGCGGGCATGGACGTCTGCGACGTATCGGACATCGCTGCCGAATACGGCTTCGTGCCCGTCACCGACGACCGCGGGATGTACATCGGCAGCGTCTCCCGCCCGCCGAAAAAATGACCGAAACGCCTCGGACGGCGGCAAAACTTAATAAATATAAAAATTTTCCGCAACATATCAACGAAACTACCCCCGCGCGGGATATCCCGCGCGGGGGTCTTGCGTGTCATGCCGCTCCTCTCACATCGGGCGGTTGACATACAGTGTCTTATAGATACACGCCGTGGAAGGCTCGAGCACATAATAGTCGTCGGCAAGCAGAGCGTCCGCGTCGCCGCCGAAGTACGAGCAGTATTCGCGCACGAGGGGCGCGAGCTCGGACTTATCCGTCACGTCGCGCGCCGTCACCTGCGGCGGGAGACCGTCCGGGACGAAGCGGCTGCGGACGTATATCCTGCCGCCGTGCATGCCCGTGGAAACGAAGTCGCCCACGCACGGACCGTCCTCGCAGCCGATACCGAGCACGACGATCCGCCCGCCCGCCTGGTATTCGCCGAGGTATGCGCCCGCTCTGCCGCCCACCACGATACAGGGGACGGCGGAGCCGTATTCCTTCATGTGTATGCCCGTGCGCCAGCCGGTGTTGCCGCGGATGAATATCCTGCCGCCGCGCATGGCGTAGCCCGCGGTATCGCCGCAGTCGCCGCGTATGACGATCGTCCCGGAGTTCATCGTATCGCCAGTCGCGTCCTGCGCGTTGCCGCAGACCTCCACGCGGCAGCCGTCCATATACGCGCCGAGAGCATTACCCGGCGTGCCGTTCACCGTGATACGCTTGCCGCCCGCGCCCGCGGCAATATACCGCTGCCCGAGCACGTTATCTATCGTTATATCTTCGTCCGCGCTGCTTTTGACCATGCGGTCGAGCTCGGCGTAGTGCATGCCTTTTGCGTCTATTTTCATCTGTCCTCCTTTCCGAGCACGGAACGCACATAGTCCATGCCCAAAGCCGCCAACTGCGGCTGTTTTGCCAACGAAGCGAGCTCCTCCCTGCCGAGCGGTACTCCGCGACGGACGATATCCGTGAGTATGCCGACGCGGGGATACTCTCCTATCATTATGAATCCGCGCAGTTTGCCGTCCTTTACGAACAGCTTGCGGTACGATCCGTCGTCGGACAACGTGAGAGGTTCGCCGTCAAACGCGCCCGCCGTTATCATGTGCAGACCGAGGAATCCGCCTGCGTTCACGGGCAGGTACGCCCGTTCGGCGCACTCGCCGCCGCTCATGTACGTTCCCGCCGTCTCACCCTGCATGTAGGCATTGGGCTGGATGAAAACGGGACGTATTTCCCCGCGGGTGACGTCGTAAGTCAGCGAGCAGTCGCCCGCCGCGTAAACGTCCTCCACGTTCGTGCTTCCGTCGCTCCCCGTTACGATACCGCGGTAACGCCTGCCGTCCGAAGCCGTGCACTCGCACACGCAGCCTATGCTCTCGGCAAGCGACGTATTGGGACGCACGCCGACCGCCGTCACGAGCACATCAAAGTCGATCTCCTCGCCGCCGTGCAAAAGAGCGTAGCCGTCGCAATACTTCTCCACACGATCGGAAAGACGAAACTCGATACCCTTTCTCTCGAGATGCCGCCTGATCATGCCGCTGCTCTCGGCGTCGGTAACGGCGGGCAGCACGCGATCCGCCATATCCACGACGGTGATATGTCCCGCTCTCGCGTATAGACCTTCCGCGGCTTTCAATCCGGTAAGTCCCGCGCCCACGATAAGCACGCGGGTACTTTTATCCACCGCTTTTTCGAGAGCGAGCGCGTCGCTCAGCTTGTTGAATGTGAACTTGCGCTCCACGCCGTCATACCCTTCGGTGGGCGGCACGACGGGCGACGAGCCCGTGGCTATGAGCAGTTTATCGTATATATGCTCCTTCCCGCCGCTCACTACTTTGTGCGCACGGGCGTCTATGCTCTCTGCGGGAGAGGAGAGCAGCAGCTCCGCGCCGTTGGCGGCGTAAAATCCGGACGGGCGGTAATCCATCCTGCAAAGCTCCGTCATGCCTTCGAGGTAATAAGATATGAGCGGTCTGCCGTAGCAGGGACGATCTTCGTCGGCAAGCACGGTTATGCTGCCTTCTTTGTCGCGTTTTCTTATCGCCTCTATCGCGCCGACGGATGCGACTCCGTTCCCTATGATAACGTATCTCATTCGCCCTCCTCGTACACTATCGCGTTGTTCGGACAATGCGCGACGCATTGCGGCGTATAGTTCCTGCCCGCACACAGCTGACATTTTTTAACGGGCTTATTGTCTCCGCCGCTGACTATACACCCGTAAGGGCACATCGCGATACAGGTATGGCAGCCCACGCACTTCGTTTTGTCTATCCTTATCGCCCCCATGCCGTCGCGCGAGAGCGCGCCGCTTATGCAGCCTTTGAGGCAAAGCGGATCGTCGCAATGGCGGCAGTTGACCGCGAATCGCACGGGACCGTATTCCTCGACCCGTATGCCCGCGGGCGGGACGGCTCCGCCGTCGAAAGCGAAGGTGAAACGCTTTTCGCCCGAACCGGAAAACACGCACCAATATTCGCACAGCCGGCAGCCGAGGCACCATTCTTCGTTAACGTATACTCTTTTCAAGAGATACCTCCTTACTCGCCCGCGTGCTTTATGCCGAGGATATCCAGCTCTTTCTGCGTGAGCCCCACGCCGCGCAGCATCAGGCGGTTGCCGCGCAGAGCCTCTATCGAATTTATTCCCATGCCGCCCATCATTTCCTTTATCTCGTGGCTCCACGCGCTCACGAGGTTCACGAGGCGGGCGGCGGCGACATCGGGATTCAGCCGCTTCACGAGTTCGGGATCCTGCGTCGCTATGCCCCAGTTACACCTGCCCGAATGGCAGCTGCGGCAGAGGTGACAGCCCATAGCCAGCAATGCGGGCGTGGCGATATACACGGCGTCCGCGCCGAGAGCTATCGCTTTGACGACGTCCGCGCTCGAGCGCACCGAGCCGCCGACCACGAGTCCGACGGCGCTGCGGATGCCTTCCTCCCGCAGGCGGGTATCCACCGCCGCGAGAGCGAGCTCTATCGGGATGCCGACGTTGTCGCGTATGCGCGTGGGAGCCGCGCCCGTGCCGCCGCGGAAGCCGTCTATCGCGATGATATCCGCGCCGCTGCGCGCTATGCCGCTCGCTATCGCCGCGACGTTATGCACGGCGGCTATCTTGACGATGACGGGCTTTTTATAGTCCGTCGCCTCTTTGAGCCCGATCACGAGCTGGCGGAGATCCTCTATCGAATAGATGTCGTGGTGTGGCGCGGGAGAGATTGCGTCCGTTCCCACGGGGATCATGCGGGTGCGGGAGACTTCCGGACCTATCTTGCTGCCGGGGAGATGCCCGCCTATGCCCGGCTTAGCGCCCTGCCCTATCTTTATCTCTATCGCCGCGCCCGCGTTGAGGTACGCGGGGTGCACGCCGAAACGCCCGCTCGCCACCTGCACTATCGTGTTCGCGCCGTAGCGGTAAAGGTCTTCGCGCAGACCGCCCTCACCGGTGTTGTAGAACGTGCCGAGCGCCTCGGCTGCGCGCGCGAGCGCGATATGCGCGTTGCCGGATATCGAGCCGTAACTCATCGCCGAGAACATTATCGGCACTTTGAGCTCGAGGTCAGGGTACTTCTCCGTCTCTATGCTCCCGTCCTCGCGGTAGCGTATGCTCTCCGGCTTTTTGCCGAGGAAGGTCTTTATCTCCATGGGCTCGCGCAAAGGGTCTATGGACGGGTTGGTCACCTGCGAAGCGTTCACGAGCATTTTATCCCAATAAACGGGATAGCTCTTGGGCGTGCCCATGCTCGAAAGCAGCACTCCGCCCGTATCCGCCTGGCGGTAGATATCCTTAATTATATCCTCGGTATAGTTCGCCGAAGGCTTGAAACAATGATCGGTCTTAACTATTTTAAGCGCTCTCGCCGGGCAGAGCGTCACGCAACGGTGGCAGTTGACGCATTTGGAGCTGTCGGCGTACAGCACGTCTCTCTTTTCGTCGTAAACGTGCACGTTGTTCGCGCACTGTCGCACGCATACTTTGCACTTTATGCAAAGTTCTTTGTCCCGCACCACCTCGTAGTCGGGCATCATGTAGTTTATCATATCTCCACGCCCTCCTTTTTCAGTTCCGCAAAAACGGGCTCGCCGCCCGCGGGGCTCCATACGCGCGTCGGATCGGGACATATCGAACGTATCGCGCACTCCTCGCTGGAAACGTACAGCACGTCTCCCTTTTCCGCCGCCACCATGCTGCGCAGCTTGAGCCTGTCGTTGAGCGCCATCATGCCGCCCGGATAACCGAGTATTATTGAGAACGGTCCCGTGACGAGCAGCGACGCGTACATATTGCGCAGAGTGGTCAGCCTCTCGCGTTCGCCCGCTTCCATGCGCTCTATCTGCTCCCAGAAAGGCGGCGCGATGACCTTTGCGACGTCGGGCAGCGTGAGCCCGCGCTTGCGGTGCAGGTAATCGATGATGTATGTGATGACTTCTGTATCCGTGAGCAGCGTGCATTTATAGCCGTACTGCTCCATAAAACGGCGGTTGGCGTCGTAAGAGGATATCTCGCCGTTATGCACCACGGTATAACCGAGGATATTGAAGGGGTGCGCTCCGCCCCACCAGCCCGGGGTGTTCGTCGGGTAGCGGCCGTGCGCCGTCCAACAATAGCCCTTGTATTCGTCCAGTCGGTAATACTCGCCCACGTCCTCGGGATACCCCACTCCTTTGAACACGCCCATGTTCTTGCCCGAAGAAAACACGTACGCGCCCTTGACGTCGGTATTTATGTGGAACACCAGGCGGCAGACGTATTCCTCTTCGTCCAGCTCGGTGCGCGCCATGACTTCGGGCAGCAATTTCCCGAAGTACCGCCATATGCGCGGCGCGCCCTTTATGCCGTACATCTTGCGCGTGGGGATGCGCTCCGTATTGACTATATCGAAGCGCGCGTTAAGTATCGCCTCCGTCTCCTCCCTCGCGCGGTCGTCGTCGTAAAAAACGTGGAACGCGTAGTCGTCGGGGAAATCAGGGTATATCCCGTACCCCGCGAAGCCTCCGCCCAGACCGTTGGATCGTTCGTGCATGTACGACATCGCTCCCACGGCGTCGGACGCGGGCAGCGCTCTTCCGTCCCGCGAAAAATACCCGCATATCGCGCAGCCGCTCGGTATCCGCACCTCGCCTTCGCGCGGCGTGCGCACGGCAAGTCCTTCAAATTCGTCCATGATTCCCTCCGTTTTCGGCAAAACATAAAACGCCCCGTCATGCTTTCGCATGCGGGACGCCTTTGTCCTGCCTGTATTTTCGTCGTGCGCCGCTCGGATAACGCGACGCTTTGGGCATATAATAATGCAAACGAAAAAGTTTGTCAAGCGTTTTTTTACATATCGGAAAATATTTCGCGCAGATCGACGCCGCATGCCCGACGCACTCTCGCCTATTCGGATATGACCGCAGATAAAACAAACTTACGCGTCACGCGACGATATATTTGCGTCCGAAACGAAAAACCTGCGGCGCCGAGACGAGAGCGGCGCCGCAGGAAGTTACGCGTAAAACGCTTTTTTTGATTTTCATTAAATACACGTCTGCACTTTCATTAAATATATTATACGCTTTTCCGCCGCGGACGTCAAGACGTGCGTGACGATTTTCGCAAAAAAATACACGCGGTCGTCACTTGCGGCGGGCACGCTTTCACATTTTTTCACGCAGTTATTGCGCGATCCGCGTTAAGCTCGGGCGGCTTTCAGGCGAATATAAGGTCGGTCAGGAAGCCCGAACCGATGAGCACCGCGAGATAGGAGAAGTTTATCAGCGAGAACAATCCGAGGTAGCGGGCGGTGGTGCCGGGGCGACGGCGGCGGTACTCGCCGAGGGTGATGAGGCTGGCAAGGGACGCCACGGGGGTCCCCAGCCCGCCTATATTCACCGCGATGAGCAGATGTCGGTAATCGGCGGTGAAGTTGGAGAGCAGCACCGCGGAAGGCACGTTGCTTATCACCTGGCAGGACGCGGTGCCGACGAGCAGCGGCGACGCCCCCACGAGCGCGCCCAGCCCCGCCCTTATCGCGGGGATACGGGCGAGATTGCCCG
This sequence comes from Candidatus Protoclostridium stercorigallinarum, assembly GCA_019113275.1. Taxonomy (GTDB): domain Bacteria; phylum Bacillota; class Clostridia; order Christensenellales; family Pumilibacteraceae; genus Protoclostridium; species Protoclostridium stercorigallinarum. The sequence continues at coordinate 28,691 of DXHS01000012.1, read as the reverse complement.
AGAACACGAAGAACGCGCAGAACGTCAGCAGCAGACCGTAATCCACATGAGCGAAGCAGCGCGGTTCAAGAACGAGCAGCGCGAGCGTCACGACGACGAGCGCTATCCAGAACGGGAACACGCCGAACACGATCATGACCGAGAGCGCGAACAGCGCGAAATACACTATCATGCGCCACACGGGCGGAGCCGCGACGGGTGGCGTTTCCAATTTCACGGGGTCGGGTTTGACGAACATGCACGTCGCGGCGATGAGCACGAACGCGACGGCGAACGGTATCGCCATGATCGCGAAGAACTCGCCCGCGGGTATGGAGTAGTGCGAATACAGGTAGAGGTTCTGCGGGTTGCCGAAAGGCGTGAGCATGCCGCCGAGGTTGGCGGCGATGTTCTGCATGACGAACACGAACGCGGTGTTCTTCTCCTTCCCGCAGGACGAGAGCACGAACCAGCCGAGAGGCAGGAAGGTCACGAGCGCCATATCGTTCGCCATGATCATAGAGCCGAAGTATGTAACGAACACGAGCGCGAAGGACACGCGGCGCATATTGCCGAACGCCGTGACTATCTTGCCCGCCAGCCACTCGAAGAAACTGCGTATCTTGAGCGCGGACACGACCGCCAGCGTGCAGAACAGGCAGGACAACGTGTCGAGATCGAAGTACCCCGCGTAAGCAGCGTCGGGCGGAACGAAAAAGCATGTCGCCGCCGCCGCGACTATCGCGATGACGAGCACGATACGACTCTTCAATTGTCCGAGCACAAAGCCGAGCGCCCTGCCCGCTTTGCCCGTCTTCTTTTGTCCTTCCGCGTCCGACGGCAGTCCCGCCGTCCCGACGGGCGCCGCGATACGCCTGTGTTTTTCCGCGATGCTTCTCATAACGCGCAACGATCCTTTTTCTTCCCCGCACATATTTATATACCTTTTCGCGCAAAAAAGCAAGTGTGTTCCGAAAAATTTTTAAGAAAATTTCAAACTGAAATTTTCTTAAAATATTTTTCGTCATTTTTAACGAAAGTCCTATCGTCTTTTCGGGCGGATAGCACCGCGGCTGACCGAGCTATGCGGTACAGAATAAGTATTTTCCATCGAAAGTCGGTCGATTGTCATCCGCGAGAACCGCATTTCCAAGTCGCCGCGGGATATCATTGCGTCCGACGGGCGCAACGCCTGAGCACAAATACACGGCTCGTTCTTTTGCGCCCGTCGGACGCTGCGAATTCCGCAATTGTTTCTCCGTCAGTTTACCTCAAAAAAACGGGCGCGCACGTCAAATGACGTCGTGCGGTATTTCTTTATTAGCTTCTTTACGCATATGCTTCGTTTAACGGAATTCGAAGCGAAACCGCGAGATTTTCGGATGGAAAGACACGTTTCGGAAGCGGGCGTAGCGTTAGCGGTCGCCGCAGGGTGACCCCGCGGCGACTCCGAAACGTGACTTTACGCCGAAAAGCCGCGCTTTTCGCGTGTGAAATGACGAAAAATATTTTAAGGGAATTTCAAAAGAAATCCCCTTAAAAATTTTTTGGAATGAAAGCGCGCGGCGGCTGCGAATATTTCGCAACCGCCGCGCTTAAACGATGGTGGTCGGCTTATACTGCCGATGAAGTTGTCGTTATGCCGTGCGCTCTTTTTTCATGACGCAGGATACGATATAGAGCAGCACGCCCACGGCGAATATCGCCACCATGGCGAAGTTGAGCCCCGCCAGATCGGCATCGCCGTACATGACGATGTCGGACACATAGTCGGCGATATTGCCCACGCCGTCCGAAAGGCTCACGCCGAGAGCGATCGCCGTCATGACCGCCGCCGCTATGGGCAGAAGGTCGGCGAACGTCCCGTTGTAGAAGAACAGTCCCACGCCGCAGGCTATCGCCACGATGAGCGGTATTATGACGCCCGCGCTCGCGATGCCGCCTTTGCCGATATACGCGAAGTAGACGATGAGCCCGACGAGCGCGACGACGGAAGCTGCGAGAGCCAGCCAGAATCCCAAAGATTTTTTCGTTACTTTATCCGCAAATCCCATTATCATGCCTCCTTACGCTCGCCTTTGATCTCGGATACGACGAGCATCGCTGCCGCTGCCGCGGTGAGCACCGCGCATACGGCTATCGCCCAATAGAGGGCTACCTGCCACCAGGGAGTCACGGGGACGACCTTGTCGCCGGGCGCCATGCCGTTTATGATGCAGGAACGGCTGATAGCGTATTCCCAGCTGATGGCTGCGTCTACCATGCGCTCCACAAGGTAACCGTCGTTCGTCTCCTTTGCTATCTCGAGCGTGGCTTTACCGTGACCGCCGTTACCGTCAAGGCACCACTGTTCGGTACCTGCCGCGAAGCCTTCGGGGCTGTGGTTCTTGTAACCGGTGCCCTCGGACGAAATATCGCGCATGGGTGCCGCGTCGGTGACTATGTTGCCCGTCCATCCCCACTCGTTGCGGAGCACGACGGTATTGAGCGCATAGCTGTGGGACGCCCACTTGACGCCGAGACGGGAGAAGGACTGCATGAGTCCGCCCGCGCCTGCGACCCTGAGCGCGCCTTCGAACGCCCTGAGGTTGCCCTCGCGGAACGCCTGCTCGTTGAAGAACGTCACCACACCCTCGCGGTGCGTTTCCTGATCGTTGCCCGTGAAGTGCTTGGGCGCGGAGTGCGAACCCGTCTTTTCCATTGCGATGACCTCGGGGATAGCCGCGAGGTACGACATCGTCGGGCACTCGGACATATACTCGAAGCTGCGGCCGCCGAAAGGCGTTCTGTGCAGGTTACCGCCGACGTTGTAGTTCTCCATCTTCTTGCACCAGAGACCCTCTTCGCCCATCAGTCTGCCGCGCTCGGAGTAAAGCGAGGTGTTGAACGTACCAGTAAGGATGGGCTTGCTGCAATATCTCGTGGACTGCACCGTGACTTCCTCTCCGTCCACCGTGACCTTGAAGGGCAGATTGCCCATGATGCTGTCGCAGCCGTCGCCCACGCCGAACGCGGGAGAAAGTTCGCCGACCGCCGGGCAGGTAAAGCTCTCCGCCGTAGCGTTGGCGAGATCCTCGATATCCAGCTGATATATGAACTTACGCCAGGTCGCTCTGTCGGTGATGGGAACGTCACGCATCATCGCGATCGTAAGATCCGCATCCTTGCCGAAGCGGGCAGCCACTTCGTCGTAAGTGGGAGCGTCTTCCGGCTTGACGTAGAAGTTACCGTCGAGGTACTCCATCATAGCGTCCGTCGCAGCCACTTCCACCTGCTCGGTGGGATAGGTGCCCGACCAGTCGCTTCTCGAAAGATACTTGTATTCGGTATCCGTCCAATAGTTGAGATCGCAATCGTCGAACTGGTTGGTGACGATGGTGTTGCCCTCTCCGTTGCGATACTTGTTCGTATCGAGAGACTGACCGTAGCTGCGCACTTTGTTCTCGCTGCCGTCGCCGTTCTCCGTCATGCCGTCGGACGTGTCGTAACCCTGCGCGGCAAGGATGTTGTTGAGCGCGTCGTGCGAGTCGTCGCCTATCGCGAAATAGTAGTCACCCGCCGTGAGCACGTAACCCTTGGTGTCGTTGCGGTCGTAGCTCGCGAGCAGGTACTTGTCCACCGTAACGGTGACGGTATCTTTATCCCCGCCTTTAAGCTCTTTGGTCTTGGCAAAGCCCGCGAGCTGGATGGCGGACTTTTCTATGCCGCGCTCCTTCTCGTAGTCGCCGTAAGGCGTCTGCGCGTATACCTGAACGACGCTCTTGCCCGCCACATCGCCCGTGTTCTCCACCTCTACGGTGAGAGTCACTTCGTCCGCGCCGTTCTCGAAGCCGGTTATCTTCTGCGAGAAGGTCGTGTACGACAGACCGTAGCCGAAGGGATAGGAAACTTCATCCGCGTACTCCCAGCTCGTAGCACCGGGTTTGGCGCCCTGAGAACCGTCCGCACCCTTGACTCCCATAACGCAATCGGCGTAACGAGTCTCGTAATAGCGGTAACCGATGTAGATGCCTTCCGCCTGGAAGGATACGTTTTCGGCGTTCTCCGCCTCGCCTATCTTTTCGTTGAGCGCATCCGCATTGGTGAACAGCGGAGTCTCGGTGCCCGAGTTGACGCATGCCGGCGCGCCTACCGAATTGACCGCGTACGTATCCACGAGATGTCCGGACGGGTTGACCTTACCGCGGAGTATCTCCGCCACGCCGGTAAAGCCCTGATGTCCGGGGAAGCCCATGAACAATACCGCGTCGCAATAAGGCAGTATCTCGTGCACTTCCATCTGGTTGGGGGTGTTGAGCAGAACGATGACTTTGTCGAAATCCTCGCGCACGAGTTCGAGCATGTCGCGCTCGTTCTTATGCAGCGCAAGCGAGCTTATCTTCTCCGTGCTGCCGCCCTCGTCGTCATCGTCGCGCATCGCAAGGTCGGTACCCTCGCCTCCCTGACGGGAGAATACCACTATCGCGGCGTCCTTGTAGTCGCTCGCCCAGCTCGAACGCTGCCCTTCATAGAACGCCTTGTTCTCTTCCGAGCCTTTCGCCGAACCCACGGTACGTTTTGCCGTGCCGTTTTCGAGCGCCGTCCACAGCGTTTCGTTGAGCTCGAAGTCCTCCGCCTCCAGCGCCTCGCGCAGCGTCACGACGTTGAGCGAATCGTTGTTGACCTTGGTGCCTGCGGAGCTCGACTGATACGCGGGATCCACCGCCGCATGACCGAACACGGATATCCTGGTCTCCGTCTTAAGAGGCAGAGCGGACTCTTTGTTGTAAAGCAGCGCAGCGCCCTCTCTCATCTCATTGACGGTCTGCTCGAGCGTCGCCGCCACGAGCTTCTCCTGATTCTCCGCGGTTATCGCGCCGAACGAGCTTTTGTAGTATTCGGTGTCGATATCCTCGGTCGGTTCATCGGATTTCACTACTTCGGTAAGCTGTACGTCCAACGCGTCGTTGATGACGTCCGCGTAGTCAAGCCCGATGGTCGTTGCGATTATCACGATCGTTAAAAGGACCGCGAATACCGCAACGAGTCCTGCCCAGAGTTTTGTAAGTCTGAACATCACATTTCCTCCTGTTTTATATTTTCCCTGCCGCCTAAGTGACCGCTCGGGATATATAAATAATACCCCCCCCCCTACGCCAAAATGCAAGACATTTATTGCCCGATATCGGACATTTTTTGACCCAAACATGCGTTATCACAAAACTGTCACACATTAACGGTAAAAATGCCCGCCTCCCCCGACGGCAAAAATCGCAGCCGGACGCAATATAAAATATACCTTCGGGACCAAAGTCCCGAAGGTATACACGCAAATGTCGTCAGGCTTACTCGCCGCGATCCGACGTATTTGACTTGGGTTTTTTGATGAAGACCACCGCGCAGACGGCTATGCCTGCCGCAAGAACGACGTCTATCAGCACCCAGAGGAACACGAACAACGGAGAGAACGGAGCTTCCGTAGGAACGAACGTACCTATCTCCACATTGTATCTGTCGTCCACACCGTCGCCGTCCCTGTATTCCGTCGCGGTCATGTACGTATCGACGAGAGTATACAGGATATTTTTAACGGCTCGGCGCGCCGCGTACAGTTTGTCGAGATCGTTGTTCGGTAGGGAGATCGTCGCCGTTCCCACGCCGCCGGGAGCGAGATACAGATCGTTGCCCGCCAGGATACCCGTCGTGGGAACCATGTAATCTTTCGCGAAGTAGTCCGTTATGACGGAGCCTTTGAAGCCCCACTCTCCGCGCAGGATATCCGTGCACAAAGCCGCGTTTCCGCCTGCCCAGATATTGCCTATGTTGCTGAACGCGGTCATAACGGCGTTGGCTCCTCCGTCCTTGACAGCTATCTCGAAGGGCTTCAGGTAGATCTCGCGCAGCGTCTGCTCGGTGAGCCACGTATTCCAGTTGTACGGGTTCCTGCCCGACTCGCTCGCCGCGAAATGCTTCATGTAGCAGTACAGATTGTTGTTCTTGGCGCCGCGTATCACCTCGGCGGCAAGCACGCCCGAAAGCACGGGATCCTCGCTGTAATATTCGAAGTTCCTCGAATTATACTGCGAACGGTGGAGATTGACTCCGGGAGCGTACCAGCCGTTGACGCCCGTACTGTTGCCTACTGCGCCCTGGGACAGCCCCATGTAATAGCAGATCTCGTTGCTCCAAGAGCACGCGATCAGCGATTCGGAGGGGAATGCCGTCCAGCTGTCATATCTCGTACCGCCCGACACGCTGTTGTTGAAACCTGCGGGACCGTCGCGATCGAGGATCCTCGGCTTACCTATGCTGACTATGTCCGAAGTTTGGAAGCCGCCGTACTGAATAAGAGTGACGATCTCCGTCTTGCTCATCTGGTCGAGCAGTACGTCCCACGTTTCGCTTTCGTAATCCCACAGATCGCGCAGCAGTTCGTCGTTGTAGACCAGCGGTTTGCGGCTGGAGCCGTCGAGATCGCCCGCTTCGGGAGCGGAGCCGTCCTCCAGCGCGGTGAGCCTGAGCGGACCGCCGCTGCCGTACGAATATCTGCTCGCCTCGGCAGAGATCTCGTCGGGTATATCGCAGACGAAATCGCTGTTTACGGAAGTCACCGCCGAAGACGCGCGCGCCGTCGGAAAGTCTGCGAATCCGCCCGCACGGCTCATGTAGATGTTATCCGCGTCCGACTTTGCAGACGAAACGGTCCCGTCTATCGGAAGTCCGCCGTACGCGTCGCTTCCGGTGAAACGGTTGACCACTTCCGCGCCCGTAACGGGATCGCTCGCGATCTTTATGTCCGCCGCGGCGTTCATCGAGAAAGTCGCAGCCTCACTTCCCTCTCCGAGAGCGGTCACGACGTTGTGCGAATCGCTCATGAGTTTGAGTTCGTACGAGCCTTCGTCAAGCTCCCATCCCGCGAAACCGTTTTTGTTGGCGTCATATGAATCGTACGACGCCATGTCGTAAGCGGAGAACGTAAGCGTTATGACCTGGCTTTCGCCCGGATCAAGTTCCGCCGTCTTACCCAGCGCGAGCAACGATACATGCGACTTTTCTATCTCACCTTCGTGATACGGAGGAGTAACGTACAGCTGGACCGTCTCCCTTCCGGAATACGTGTTGCCCGTTCTGTCGCCTACGTTCGCCACGCGTACGCTGACGGAATATTCTCCGTCCGCGGTGAGCCCGTTCTCGGACGGCCACGACTCCACGATATACTCGAAGTCGGCATAACCGAGCCCGTAGCCGAACGGATACTGTACCACGGCGTCGTAACCGCTGCCGTATCCGTTCGTCACGCCGTCGAAGTATCCTTCCGCGTCCGCCGTCTCATACCAGCGATAGCCGTAGTATATCCCTTCGGCATACACCACATTTTCGGCTATATAGTAGTTGTTCGCCATAACGGGATTATACGTCTGCCAGTCATATGCGTACAGATCCGCATTGCGCCCGGACGGAGCCACGTCGCCGTATATGATCCGAGGGATCGCGATGGCGCCGGACTGCCCCGGCATGCCGACGTACAAACAGGCGTCGACGTCGTAATCTTCGAGAAAGCCGCACTCCACGAGGTTACAGACGTTGAGCAGCACGATCACGTTCCCGAACTCGTATTCGTTTATCTTTTCGAATATGATCCGCTCTTCGTCCGTAAGCTCGAGATAGGTGCCGTTCTGATAACCCGTGATGTTATACAGCTCCTGATTGCCGCCTATGCTGTTTTCCGAGCCGTAACGGCTTATCACCACTATGGCGGTATCCGAGTATTCCTTCGCGGAGGTCATGAGCGCGTCGTCATAGAACGACTCGTCCGGGTTCTGCACGGACGTCAGCGTGTTCTGCGTGTTGTTCGCGTCTGCGTTCGTATCGCTGAAATCCGCGTAACGCCGCGAAAGCTCGGGATTGTATTCGACGCCTTCCTGAGTGAGAGCCTCCTGCAGCGTATACGCAATATCGTCGTCGAGCGTCGTTCCGCCCGAGCCGCCGCCTACGAGAAGGAATCCGGCGTCCGAGCTGCTCCAGCCGAACAGGTTGACCTTACCCTGCGTTTCCTTGTCGAGAGGAAGGGTGTCGTTCTCGTTGCGCAGCAGCACCATGCTCTGTTCCGCGATGTCGCGGACGAGTTCGTCGCCCTGCGTTATCACCGCCTGCTGCTCGTTGTTATCGTAGCTGCTCGTCGATTTATCGAACCAGCTGTGTATGACCGTCGAGTTGACGGCAAGCACTATATTGGCTGCTATCATGACGCCCGCAAGGACGAACACCGCGGCTGCCAATACGATCTTTTTGACCATTGATCTCATCTTCGATCTCCGTATTTCATGCCGCGGGCGCATTCACGTCCGTAACGGCGGACATCGCCTGCACCTCGAGGTAGTCCATGTTGCCGGCGTTGATGCCGACCACTTCGAACGTTATCGTATTGACGCCCTCTTTCAGATCCGCCTCGCCGAGCACCGCGCGATCGAAAGTCTCCCAGCTCTGATACGTATATACTACGGGATCTTTTGTCGTGAATTCAACGTCGTTCACGTATACTTTAAGCCCGCTGGAGAACGACGCGTCGACCAGCGCGCCGGACAGCCCCATGCCGAGCACGAGACGCGCCTTGCATGCTTCCTCGGCGTTCACGCTGAACGTGAAGCGTACGCCCATATTGTTATATGTGTTGCCGATATATGCTCCGCCGCTCGCGCCGCTCGCTTCGGTGACCGTAGGCGTGCCCGCTTTGCCGGCGACAAAGCCCTCGGCGGGGATATCCTCCGCTTCGCACCTTATGACGGAGACCGCGTCATAATCCGTTACCGTCACCTCGCAGGTCGCGGTCTTATTGCCTGCGGTCGCGGTTATCGTGGCGGCGCCCTCTCCCACGGCGGTAACTACGCCGTCTTTGACGATCGCAACGTCTTCGTCCGACGTGCTCCACGCGACGGTGACGTTCGTCGGGTCTACGGTCGCCGTCAGTTTGACGTGCTCGTCCGTTTCGAGAGCCGCGGAAGTCTTATCGAGCGTCAGCGTGTTCACGGTAACGTCGCCGGTCGCGGGAGCGTTGACGTCGGTGACTTCCGCCGTAGCCTGCACTTCGAGATAGTCGATGTTGCATACGTAAGCGCTGATGACTTCGAATGTCACCGTATTGACGCCTTCTTTCAGCGCGATATATCCGAGGTCTGCGCGGTCGAAGTCTTCCCAGAGACCGTCGGGATTGTACACGATGGGATCCTCTGTCGAGAAAAGCTGATCGTTCACGTAAACGTTGAGACCGGCGGAGAACCTGGACTGAGGCACGATGCTGGGCAGAGACATGCCGAGGATAAGGCGCGACACGCACGCTTCTTCTGCGTTCACGCTGAACGTGAATCGGAGACCGACATTCATGTACACGTTGCCGAGATATGCTCCGCCGCTCGCGTCGCCGAAATTAGTGATAGTAGGAACGCCCGCGCTGCCCGCGACAAAGCTCTCTTCGGGGATGTCCTCCGCTTCGCAGACTGCCGTGGATACGGAATCGTAAACGGTCACGTCGAATTGCGTCGTGTGGCCGATCGCGGTCGTGGCGGTCACCGTCACCGTACCTGCGGTATTCCCCGTCACCTCGTTGCCGTCGACCGATATGCCGTTCCCTTCGAAAGCGTAATCGACGGCATAGCTGACGCCTGTCGAGAAAGTCGGGCGGATGGGAGCGGAGTCACCCGTGAACACCGTGACGTCGGGCACGGACAGTTCGCCGAAATACTCCATGGGCTGAACGTATACGTCGAACTGCGTCTCCGCAAAGTCCGTCGTCGCCGTAACGGTCGTGACCGTGTTTTCGGTCACCCCCTTAACCTTCCCGTCGGATATCATGATATCATCGCCGTCGAAGGTGTACTCCACCTCATGCGACGCCATATCGGGATTGCCGTAAACGGGGTTGATCGCAAACTCGGTATCGCTCGCGTTTATGTACATATCGCTTATCGCGAATATGCCGTTCTCCTTCTGCTCTTCGGTAGCGCCGGCTATCTGCGATTCGTCGCTCGCGAGCGCTATGTAGTCTATATTGCCCGCTCTGTCGAGCACTACGAGAGATATCTCGTTATATCCCTTATTGACCGTTACGGTGCCGAATTCTATCTCGTTGTAAGTCACCCAACCTTCATCCCAGCTGCCGTCGGCGGGCCATGCTATGACGTCGTTGACGGTCGTCGACCTGCCGTTGACGCGCAGATCGAACATGTCGGCAACGGAAACTCCGCCGACGCCCGTCGCCATGTTGACGTATACCGCGACTTCGTCGAGAGCATCGGACCAGAACGACCACGTCAGGCTCGCGCCCGTGGTGCCGTCCAGATTGGAGACCGCCTGACCGCCTTCGACGGTGGTCTCGGTACCGAATTCTGCGCTCCACTCGCATATATCGCGGTCCTCCGCCTGCAATATAAAGCTGTTGAGAACGGATATCTTCACGCTCCCCGACGCGCCCTCGTAAGAGAACGTTACGGTCACGTCGCCGAGCTCTGTCAGCTCGAGCGTATCGCTGTTGCCGGCGGACAGCGTGATATCGCAGTCTGCGGGACGCACTACCTGCGTGCTGCCGTCGCTCATCGTCGCCGAAACGGAGATCGAGGACAGGTCGAGCATGTCGCCGAGATTGTAGCGCGTACGCGATGACGTCACTTTCAGGCTCTCGGGAACGGCGGGTTCGGTGACCGTCACCTTACACGTCGCGGTCTTGTCCCCCGCGGTAGCCGTTATGGTCGCGGTGCCTGCCCCCACGGCGGTGACAACGCCATCGCTTACCGTCGCGACGCCCGCAGCCGAAGTGCTCCATTCGACTTCGGTCCCTTCGGGATCGACCGTTGCGGTAAGAGTAACGGTCTCGCCCGTTTCGATCGACACATCCGTCCGATCGAGCGTTATCCCGTTCACTTTGTCGCCGTCGCCGCACGCCGCAAACAAAACGGCGGACAGCGCGAGGACCAGACATACTACGATGACCGTAAGTTCCCGGAAAATGATTTTTCCACGCATATTATTCCTCCTTTTTTCCGTCATCATATTATCGCGCAAGGCGAAAGACGGACTTTTCGGAAAGCATAATACCGATACGGAAAAATTGCAATGACTCTTGCATAATCGGTAGTTCGGAACGACATAATCAAACGGCGCGACAAAATACGGGCTCTTCGGACCGCAGTCCGCAGAGCCCGTTACGGCAACCGCATAAGATCCGTCATACGACGGCGGTGAGCGCTTCGTGGCAGGATATTATCAGCAGTCCGAACGAAACGAACGCCGCTATGAGCGCGGGCGGGATAACTATCGCTCCCGCGCGCACGCCCGCGATCTCTTCTTCCGGAGTTTCGGCGTCGGCGCCCGTTTCCATATCGGGCTGCCCCGACCGCGTTACGGGCAGCATGATATTCAGCCTGAATATCCCGTCGTCTGCGGCGACGGACACGCTGCCGCCGTATTTGTCGGTGATGGCCTCTATGCTGCGCATACCGTAGCCGTGATATTTCGGATCGCCTTTCGACGTCACGGGCAGACCGTCTTTCATGACAAGGTCTCCCGAATAATAGTTGTACGCATTGACGGATACCATATCGTGCTCTCTGCGCACCACGAGCCCGATGATCCTGTTTGCTTCGTCCAGCCGTCCGACCGCGTCTACGGCATTCTCGAGCATATTGCCGAACAGCGAATAGATATCCACTTCGCGCATGAAAGAAAGCGCGGCTCCGTCCGCCATGCAAGTGAACTTTATGCCGTTCATCTTGCAGAACATGTTCTTCTCGCCTATTATGGAGTCGAGCGCCGTATTGCCCGTTTTTACCGAAGTATCGTATATGGATACCGCCTCTTCCAGATCTTTTATCGCGTCCTCTCCGAGCGCCATATCCCGCCCGTATCTGCGCAACTGGAATTTTATGTCGTGACACTTGCGGTTTATCAGATCCATGCTCTCTTTGGATACGTAGTACTGCTTGCGCTCCATCCGCCGCAGACTGCGCACGGCATACAGTTCCTTTTCGAGATTTTTACGCGACAAAAGCCCGAACTGCACGATGAGCGCGAGCGGGCAACAGACGATGTTATACAAAAAGACTACCGTGCGGTATACCGCGTTGGGGTTTTCGTACCACTCGTACACGGTAACGGCGTTGAATACTATATCGACAAGTATTATCATCGCCGCAAGGAACAGCATCCAGCCGCCCCTGAGCGACATTTCCTCCGCCTTGCGCACACGCGTTCCGAAAAGGACGAACATCAGCCAATATACCGTCGCATATATGCCGAAGTACATTACAACGGTGTACGCGTCCGGCACCACGGGAGCCGAATCGCTGTATATGTTGTCCGAATAGGAAGTGACTATGCCGGAGACCGAACTTATGTAATTGAACAGTTCGTACGCCAGATGCTGTATGGTATACGCCGCTATGCAGCAGAAAAATACATTGTACCAACTTTCCGCAAAACAGAATTTCGCACACAGCAGCGTAACGACAAAGAACGCGACGAACAAAAAGGACGTATACGCCGCATTATATGCGACGACGGGAACGAATACCGCCGAAGCAAGACAGACGAACACCGACAGGGCGGCACGCAACGCGAACATCCGCCGCCGCTTGAGCCTGAACACGAAAAGGCATTCGGATACCAGAAGCTCCGCCATGAACACGATCTTATAAATGTCGAAAGAAGTGACCGGCATTTATCTACCCCCCCCCCCGAGTCCGAAATAGCCGCTCACCGCCCTCATGAAATCCTTGCGTCGCGCACGGCTTATCTGCAGCTCTTCTCCGTCCACATCCACGGTATAGCCGCTGACTCCCATCACATACCTCAGATTGACCAGATAGCAGCTGTTGCAGCGCACGAAAGTATTCTGATCGAGCCTCTGCTGCAAGTTTTTGAGCGAACCGCCCGTCTCCAGCGTGCGCCCGTCCGCAAGATGGAACACGATCTTATGACCTACCGCTTCCGCATACCGTATCTCGCGTACGTTTATGCGACGCATGCCCGACTGAGGCGTCGTGAACGAAAGACTCTCTCCCCGCCTGCCGGCGAGCAGATCGCTCACTCTTTTCATTTTAAGGACAAAACTCGGATAGTCCACGGGCTTGACAATAAAATCCGCCGCGTCCACCTCGTAACCCGTCATGGCGAACTGCGCCATGTATGTGACGAATACTATGACCGTCTCGGAGTTTGTCTTTCGCAGCTCACCCGCGGCTTCCATCCCGTTCCTGCCCGGCAGTTCTATGTCCAGGAACACAAGATCGAACGACGCCGATTCCTGCCAGAGAAAGCGTTCCGCGTCGCCGAACACCGTAACGATCACTTCGGTCTGCCGCTCACGGAAATACCTTCCTATGAACGAGACCAGTTCGTCCGCCTCGCGCTTATCATCCTCGACCACCGCTATACGATACACGGCAGCCCTTTTCCCGAATGTCGTATCCGATCGGTTTTTATCGTTCCCTCTCATTTTTTTATAATAACTCATCTTCGGGAAAATATCAAGCGATATCACGCAAATTTATCCGCGACGAAAACGCACCCGCCGTTCGGCGTGCGCAAGGCATCAGGCGCGAAGGAGCTTAAATTAAATTTTCCGCGCGACGTCGCCGACATGCGCGCCCTCTTTTCTCGGGATAGTGGCGGAGCAACAATTACAGAATCGGCAGCAAAGCCGAAGCGCACGCGAAGCGAGCGGTAGCGGTGCGCAAAGGCGCGACGCCGAGCTTTGCGCCGACAGCGAAGCGCGGCGCTTAAACGCCGCGCAAGGACGTTACCCTCCCCCCATGATGATGTCGGTCTGTTGCAACCAATCCATGTATGCGGACTTGACGTCGCGCGTTTTTCCGCGGCTGATGGGGACGAACGAGCCGTCGGACATCACTATGCGTTCGGTGGATATCTCGGAGATATGGCGGAGATTGACGATAAAGCTCTTCTGTACGCGCAGAAAACCGAAGCCCGAGAGCTGCTGCTCAATCTGCACCAGCGAGCCTATCACCTCGTCGGGGTCCTTTTTATCCGTAAGGTGGAGCAGCTGTTTGTTGCGGCAGCTCTCGACGTAAATTATCTTATCCGTATCGTAGAGAGCCATGCCGTTTTTCTTTTTGAGCAGCACGCCCCTGCCCGCGCCCGGCTCGCGGCGGTCTCTCATGCCCGTTATCCACCGCCCGAGAGCGGCTGCGATGTCCTCCATGAAACGCGTTTTGCGCACGAAGGCGAACGGGCGCACGGAAAAGGTATCGAACACCTTTTCGATGTGGTTGGAAATGAATATTATCTGGACGGCGCTGTTCCCCTCGCGCAGTTTGCGGGCGAATGCAAGACCGCCCTCCGGCTGCATGCCTATATCCAAAAGCAGCAGGTCGAACGCGCGCGAGCCCATGCGCTCTTCCAGCTCTGCGGTGCTGCCGAAAACTTCCACGTCGGCTTCGAACCCCTCCTGCGAGAGCAGGCTGGTCACCGCCGTCTTCACCACGTCCCTTGCCATTTTTTCGTCATCGCATACGGCTATCGCCGGCACCTTCATCTTCCTCTTTCTCCTTATCGTTATCGCATTTCATGGATACCTTTGCGGTAAATCTCCCCTCTTTCGCTTCGTAATCGAAACACCCGCCGTTGCGCTCGGCTATCTTATTTATTATGGACAACCCGCACCCGTGGCGCGCTTTATTCGCCTTCGACGTAGGCAGCGGGATGTTCTTTCCCTCTTTCGTGCCCGCGGGCACGGGATTCTCCTCGCGTATCAGGAGATACCCGCGGTCGCAGCTCACGGTTATGCGCAGATATTTTTCCCCGCCGTCCATGCGCTCGCATGCCTCTATGGCGTTGCTCGTGAGATTGTTCATGACGGAGGCGAGCGCAGTGTCGGATATGCCGAGCTCCGCGGGCACCGCGGCTTTGACGTCCGCGGCTATGCCCCGCTCTTCCGCCTGCTCGACAGCGAGATTGAGCGCGATGTTCACTATCCTGTTTTCCGTATACACGGTCTTGCCCATGCTGCCCACGAACACGCGCAGCCTGTCGAAATACTTTTCAGCCTCCTCGTACTGCCCGTTTTTGAGCATGATGTTCACATAGGAGTATTGATTGTATATCTCGTGACGCACGGCGCGCACCTGGTTGTAACCTATCTCGTACATGGACATCATTTTCAGCTCGTTTTTCATGCGCTGCTCTTCGAGGAGCAGCTTTTCCTTTTTGTCCGACTCGTCGCTGAGCTTGTAGAACATCAGGTACACGAGCAGCTCGGTGACCGTCAGCCCGATCGAATTGAAGAAATTCGCGCTGAACGGAGAGCGGAACGCGTCGTCTATGCCCAGGACTATGCTCACGAGATTGAGCGCGTAACCTATCACGCACACGCCCTCGACGAGCGCGAAGAAGTATACCGAGAAACGGAACCTGCCGAGCGAGAACCATTGCAGGAAGAATATCGTGCCCGCGTAAAGCACGGCTTTGAACAGCAGCGAGAATACAGGCACCCTGCCTTCGGCGCCCGTCCCCTCCGCCATGGCTATGGGCAGGGTGATCGCCGAACTGTATATGACTATCGTGACGAACACGCTCGTGCGCACTATGCGCTCCCACAACGACAGGCGCCTGTCCGCGACGACGTATATGACGGCGTATGCGAGAGGCACGAACGCGAAACCCGAGTTGCTCTCGGGGAACGCCCAATAAAAAAGCGCGGAGAGCAGCGCCCACGCCGCCCATTGCCAGGCAAAACGCAATATCTCTTTGAGCACGCTCCTCTTTTTCGCCGAAAAATCGAAACAAAGAAAATACATACCGAAGACGGACAAAAGCGTCGTCAGTATCACGCTCCAATCGGGATCTATATATTTCTCCGCAAAATACGCTAACATTTACCACCGCCGTATATATCTATGATAAACCAAATATGAAAAAATTGCAATACGTCGGATACGAAACGTATATTTTTCCGTACCAAATACATAAAGCGGCGGAGAGCGCATGCCCTCCGCCGCTTTGCCGTCCGCCGATCAATCGGCAAGCAGAAGCGCGTTTTCTATATCCGCCTTGCTTATCGGAGCCTCTCCCGCCGGATCGCCGAAAGGAGGAGCTTTCGCGATGTCGTAAGTGACGTAATACGTTTCCGTCGCTTCGTCGTACCGTACCGCGCCCGAGCCTACGAGCGCCTTCTGGGAGTCCGTCGCGTCGATGACGAGACCGTCTTCCTTGGTGTACTTGTAGTCCCAGTTGCCCTGTATCTTGAGCATCTTGATCTCGAGCTTGCCGTAGCCTTCCTTGGTGCCGCTGCCGATGGTGCTCATGAGCAGGCTCACGGCTCCGAAGCCGCCGCCACCGCCGCCGCCCGACGTATCGCCCTGCACGCTGTACTGCGTATCCAGCACGACGCCATTCTGCCCGAGCGCCTTCATGAGCGTGCCGCGATGTATCGCGAACGACGTTTCGGCTATGCCCGCCTCGTCGTTGGAGTACGTGAACCCGTACGACAGACGGTAGTTCGTGACGTCCACGACCTCGTCGTTGAAGGACAGCGTCAGCGCCGAGTTCTCCTCGCGCACTCTGAAGTTGCCCTCGATCAGCCGGTCTTCCTTGCCGTGCTCCGTGAGCCAGGCGCGGCCGAGGGAATTCATGTACAGATCGTATTTGCCGTCCTCGCTCGTCATCATCGCGGGAGCGCTCTCGTCCTCGCCGTCGCCGCAAGCCGCGACGAAAGCGAGACAGGAGAACGCCAGCAGCACCGCGAGCACGGCGGCGACTATCGCCTTATATCTCTTTTTCATATCTTCCTCCTCCCGTTATCACGCTTTTTCCTTCTTGGGGAAGAAAGCGGGCTTTATCATGAATATGACGCAGCATACGATGCCTGCGGCGAGTATCACGTTGAACAGCACCACGAATATTATCCAGGTGGGCGTGAAGTCGCGGATCGCGGTGCTCGCAGCCGAATTACAGTATCTGTATATGAGCCTCTTGGCGCTCTCCTGCATCATGTGCCTGCCGTAGATCGTTCCGCTGACGCGGTCGGATACCATGGCGTCCGCATACGACGTCATGCCCGAGTCGACGTTCGCGTCGAGCACGAGGTCGAGACCCGCGAGCAGTCCGAGATCCTGGTTCCATGCCGTCGTGCTTATGCCGTCGGACACGAACGCGCCCATGAATCCCCATTCTTCGCGGGGAAGGGTGGTGAGCAGAGGATAGGAGCAGATGTTGAGCGAGGTGCCCATCTTGGAGAAGGATACCATCATGCCCATCGCGCCGCCTTCCTTGACCGCGATCTCGAAGTGGCGGACGTAGATCTCGCGCAGAGCCTGCTCATGGAGCCAGGTCATCGCAGAGGCGTTGCCCGCACAGCCGTAGATGGCGTAGTGCTTGTTGTAAACGTAGCAGCCGACGCCCTGCACTCCCCTGTCGTAAGCGGCGGTTATCTTGCCGGTGAGCAGAGGATCTTCGGACATGTACTCGCCGTTCCTGCCGTTGAAGGGCGAACGCATGAGGTTGCATGCGGGACCGTATATACCTACCGCGCCCGCGAGCAGGAAGTCGTAACCGACGTACTTTGCCATATCCTCGATGAGCGCGTCGTTATACGAACCCGCCCAGATCTGAGGCGAAGGCACCTTTACGCCGTACTGCGAGATGCTCGTCGCGTTGAGTCCCACGCCGCTGTCCGCGTCCACCGTGAGCTTCATGCCTATCGAGGCGACGGAAGCCACGCGGTAAGCGCCGTCGGTGTACAGCGTGCGCATGTCGTCTATCGAAAGCTGAGCGAGAAGGTCGTCCCACAGCGGATCGTCGTAATCCGTCATGCCCGCGAACTGATCGACGGTAAGGCCGTTGTCCGCATTGGTGACGATGTCCTCCGTCCAGCCGTGAGCGGCGCAGTTCTCGGCATCCTTATCCTCGCCGTCCACGTAAGAGCCGTGCACGTCGTTGAGGATGGCTTTGACGACCGCGTCGGAAGCGTTCACCGTCTTTTCGCTGTCGCGGACGGTGGGCATGGTGCCTTCCCAGTCGGCGCGCGACACATACGTTATGCTGCCGTCGCCCGCGCTGAGGGTATCGAACTGATTGACCGCCTCTACCTTATCCGTCGAGCGCTTACCGTCCGCGTTGTCGCGGTAGACGATCTTCTCGGCGACGTCGAACGTCTTGGTCAGGTCGTTCTTGACGGTGTGCGCGTCCGAGCGGAGCGAGAGCGTGTACGTGCCCGCGTCGAGCACATAGCACTTTTCCGTCTCGTAGTCGTAGGACGCCATGTCGTCGTAATTCATCGTGATGGTGACGGACTTGGTCGCGCCCGGCTCGATGAGCTCTGTCTTGGCATAGCCGCCGAGCACTACGGCGGACTTCTCTATACCGCCGGCGGTGTACGGCGCGGTGTAGTACATCTGCACCACATCCTTGCCCGCTTTATCCCCGTCGTTCTTGACGTCCACGGTAACGGATACCGTGCCGCCCTTCTCGCCTATCTCCCAGCGCGCGTTGCTCCAGGTGAAATCGGTGTACGACAGACCGTAGCCGAACGGGTACTGCACCGCTTCGCGGTATGCGGCTTCCTCTTCGGCGGTGTACACATTGTCGTTGCCTATATAACGGGTCTCGTAGTAACGGTAACCGACGTAGATGCCTTCGTAGTAGTGGTAATACTTGTCGTAATGCTCGTCGAGAGCCTCCACGTTATCCGCAGTCCATTTTGAAAGATCGCCCCACTCGCTCGCGTTCGCATACACGTTGGTGCCGTAAGTGTAGAAAGCGGGGTTGTCCGTCACATCGTAGGAGTACGTCGCGGAGAGCCTGCCGCTCGGGTTTGTCTCGCCCGTGAGCAGCTTGCCCACGCCGTAAGCGCCGTATGTGCCCGTCGTGCCGATAAAGAGCACCGCGTCGGGCTTCACCGCCTCTTCCTCGAACGCGCCCAGCTCCATGGGGGTCGCGAGGTTGAGCAGCACTATGACTTTATCGAAGTGCTCGTTGAGCGCGGTGAGCATCTCGCGTTCGGTATCAGTGAATTCGAGGTAATGCCCGTCCTCCGCCTTCTTGCCGTCCGCCTGAGCTCCCCAGCCGCTGCTCTTCATCTCGTCGCCGTCGAACTCGGCGTTCGCGGTTATCGGGTCGTTCTTCTCTGCCGCCGTCCTGCCCATGACGTATATCGCGGTCTGCGACACGTCCTCGGCGGCGGTCAGCTCGTCTTCGAGATCGGCAAGCTCGTACTCGGCGATCTCGTAGCTCTCCACCATGGAGAAGATGTTCTGGTAACGATCGTCCTCGCTGAGATCCACCTGCGCGTTATAAAGCGACTCGTTGACTTTGAGCCCCGCCTTTTCGAGACCCTCTTTGAGCGTCACGGACGAGATGTTCGTGCTGCCCACGGACACCGAACCGCCCGAAGCGACGAGCGCGTTCACGCCGTAGTAGCCGACGAGGTTGACCGTCGTGTTCTTTTCGAGCGGGAGCGCGCCGTTGTTTTCGAGCAGGACGGCGCCTTCGCCCATGACCTCGGTGCCCACGCGCTCCATGTCCTCGGTGAGCGTTTCTCTCGTCACGCCCTCGGGCAAAGCCGAGTTGCCCGTTTCCGAGAAGCTGGACCACCAAAGCGTGATGGACGAATTCGCCATGACGCTCGCCACCGTAAGGGCGATGATGAGCACCGCAAGCACCGCAGAAACAACGATGCCTATGATGCCCGTAGACTTACTTGTTTTTGCCATCATTTATACCTCCGTTTATATTGCTTTATCACACGGCGTCGCCGCCGTTATGACCTTGATCCGAGGGCTCCTCTTCCGCGTCGGGGACGCATTTGCAGAACACCGCAGTCGCGACGTAAGGGAAGACCGCGCCGAGAGAGCTCATCACGAACGCGAAGTCCACATCCTGCGCGCGCACGGTGGCGGGTCCGACGAAAGCGATATCCACGAACGCGAGGAACAGCGCTGCCGCAGCCGCGATAACGCTCACGACGAACGCACGTTTGCCGCTGTGCCTGAACACATAGCCGAACAGCGCGAGCACCCCTACGATGAGCGCGAACACTATGCAGAGCACGTCTTCGATGAGGTTCATGTTCTGCTGGTAGTCGGCGTCGCCGAGGAAGGTGATCACGGTTATGACGATCGCGCACAGCTCGGCGAGCAGGCAGAACAGGAACACGTGGGACAGCGTTTTGGCTTTGTCCCCGCCCGTGAGCACGCACAGCGCCATGCGCACAAGTCCGTAAAAGAACGAGCCGCCCGTCACGAATATGAGCAGCCACCGTACAACGAAGTCCGCGCCTATCGTAAGGCGCATGAACCTCGGCGATACGATCATGGCTATGGCTGCCGTCAGTACGACGACGGCGCTCACGGCGATCGCGATGAGCGCGACCGTGCCCTTTTTGTCGGGCTTAACGAATCTGATCATACTTTTCCCTCCGTTTACGGCGGCGCCCCTTCGTAAAACGCTTTTGCCGGGGCGGACGCCGAGACTGTTTTATTTGCATAAAGTATAAGTCCCGCATCGAAAAACTTCAATACGGGACTGCCGAAAAGTATGCTTTTATAAAGATAACGCCGAAGCGCGTTTTACGTTACGCCGCTTTTTCGGGACGAAATGCCGTCGCTTTTACGGCAGCGGAAGGACGATATCCGTTTCGAACATGCCGTCCGACCAGGTCATGCGCAGCTCGCCGCCGTACTTGCGCACGAGGTAACGCACGCTTCGCACGCCGAAACCGTGGTAGCGCCTGTCCGCCTTGGTGGTGACGGGCAAGCCGTCCGAGAACTCGGGCTGCACGGAGCAGTAATTGTGCATGTGCACGACGAGCATGCTGCGCTCGCGGCGCACGTTGAGGCTTATCATGCGGCGGTCGCGCTCCTCTCTCATCTCCGCCTCCACGGCGTTGTCGATGAGGTTGCCGAACAGCGAGGACACGTCGGCGGTACGCAGCCCGGAGAGAGCCGCGCCGTCCACGATATAGGTGAAGGATATGCCGTTCGCGCGGCACATCGGCCAGACGTTCATGATGAGCAGGTCGAATACCTCGCTGCCCGTTTTTACGAGAGAGTCGTATATCGCGAAGGAGTCGTAAATGCTTTTTATCACTTCCCTGTTCTCTTCGCGGCTGCCGCTCTCCAGGCGGCGCAGGCTGTATTTGAGGTCGTGGCACTTGATGTTTATCATGTCTATCGTGCTGCGGCTGAGCTCGTTCTTCTTCGCCTCCTGCGCGAGCAGCTGTTCGAGCGCGAGATTGTCTTCTTTGAGCCTGTTCTCCCTGCCCCAGCCCAGCTGCAGCCACAGACACAGCGAGCAGCCGAACAACGCGTAAGCCGAGCAGATGATACTCGTCGTGAACGAGTTGACGGGCTCTCCCATGCCGTACATCTTCATGATGTTGAGCACCATGCAGATGATGAGGTTTATCGCGGAGACCGCCATGACGCGGTTGTCCGACGTCGGCATGTCGGGTCGCTCGGAGCGGCGCACGAAGAGCAGGAACATCGCCACGATGACCGCGAACTTGAGCACGAGGCTTATCGCGACCATGCGCACGGCGGTCGGCATCGTCACCCCCGCCTGCGAGAACACGAACATCAGCACGGTGGCGAACACGTTGGATATGTGCTCGACGGAGTAACCCGCTATGCAGCAGAACACCGCCTCGCGCACGCTCACCCGCCAGCAGAACAACACCGCGGGCACGGAAAGGAAGAATATCACGGCGAAATACGCGATCTGGAACAGGTTCCGCACGAGATCGGACGTGATCGCACCGTTGACGAACACCGCGAACCACCCCAGCCCGTAGCACGCCGCGGGATACGCGAGAAAATAGACGAGCAGCCGCGGCATGAAATGCTCGCGGCGGGGCATACGGTATAAAAACATGTATTCGCCGGCTATCAGCGTTACCACATAGAGCAGCGAGGAAAGGGGGATCGTGTTCATGCCCTGCCTCCCTTGCCCAGCCAGCCGAGCAGATCGTTCATGAAATCCTTGCGGCGGGGTCGCGCGAGCGGAAGTTCCGTCCCGCCCACGAACACCGAAGTCTGCGTCGTCCTGTCCACATAGCGCAGGTTGACGAGACAGCCGTTTATGCACCTCGAGAAGTTACCCCCCCCCCGCAACTCGTCCTCCGCGACGTGCAGCGAACCGCGCGCACGGTAGTCCCCGCGCACGGTATGGTATATCAGATAATTGGACTGCTTTTCTATGTAATAGATATCCGTCTCGGCGACGCGCACGGTCTCGCCCGGCGACACCGTTATCACGAGCTGCTTCACTTCCCTCGCCGGCGTGCGCATGAACGCGCGTTTCAGGCAGTCCGCTATGCGGTAATAGGATACCGGCTTTATCACGTAATCGAGAGCGGACACCTCGTAGCCGCGCAGCGCGTACTGCACCATGTTGGTGACGAACACTATCTGAACGTAAGGATCGGTGTCACGCAGCTTGCGCGCGACGTCTATGCCGCTTAGTATGGGCATCTCTACGTCGAGGAACACGACGTCCGCGTCCGACTTGTAATTGCTCAGAAAGTCTATCCCCTCGCGGTACACCTTGACGGAGATGTTCTCCTTGCGCTCCTCGGCAAAACGCCGTATGAACTTTTCGAGCTGCTCCGCGTCGCTCGCGGAGTCCTCCACCACACACACCTGTTTCATATTATCCATCATTCTCCTTTTGTGATTATACACCTTTTTTATCGGGCGGTCAATACCCCTTATCCCATAACGGGCAAAAACGCCGCAAAGACCTTACCCTTCCGACGAGTAAGATCTTTGCCGGCTCCGTTTATGCCGCCGCCGGATCGGCGATCTTTTTCGATTTTTCCTCTTTGAGTATCCTTACGAACAGCAGCGTGTTCAGCGCGCAGAGAGCGGCGCACAGCGCCATCTCTATCACGAACTTGATGCCGCCGTAAGCCATGAAATCGAACGTGCGGAAGCCGTAAGGCTGCACCTTGCCCGCCATCGTGAACACGATAATCGCGAACCATATAAAGGTGACCATCTCTATGCCCGCGCACACGATCGCGAGATACTTGGCTATCTTGCGCGTGATCGGTTTTTTGAGGATCTTATCGACGACGTATCCCGCTATCATAAGAAGCGGCGTCACGAACAGCAGCACGGTGAGTATCATCGTGATGACGCCCAGCCCGTCCGCTGCCGCCGAGGCTTCCGTCGTGTCGAGCACGACGCGCCACTGAGCCGAGAACAGCTGCGCGGGGATGAACCCCGAACCGAGATGGGAGAGCGTGTAATCCAGCCCGAAGAAGAACGTCGCTTTGGAGTCGCCCGCGCTCGAGCCGGCTACCGCCACGCCCGAATACTGCATGAAGTGCATGGCCCCCGCGCCGAGAGCGTCCCATATGATGAGCGGGAAGAACAGCGCAAAGAGCAGCATCACGCCCGCGACTACGGGTATAGCTATTTCGAGTTTACTGCCGACCCTGTCGGCACCTTTCTTTTTGTCCATATCTCTTGCTCCGTTAAGCGCGGCTCCGCCGCCCGCCCGAGGGCGGGCGGCTTCGCCTGTCGTTTTTTATCACTCCGCTACCCAGATAGCAGAAGCTTCCACGCTGTGCTCGAACATCGGGAACTCATACCCTACGGGATAGTTCGTCGTATAGTCGTACAGCCAGTAATCCTGGATCTTCCAGCCGTCCAGCTTGTAGCCTTCGCGCTCGAGGGTGCCCGCGCCCGGAAGAGTGACGGTCTCGCCCTTCTTCACGGTTATCGCCGCGGGGACTTCGCCCGTCGTATCGGTCGCGCCGGCGGTGAACGTCACGGTGAACGTAGGCTCGGTGCCCGCGTTTATCGAAGTGCCGAACTCCTTGTTGTACGACGTGATGAAGTCGTACTTGGAGAGGTAGTTCGTGTGGTACTTCATGCCGCCGCGGTCGCCCGGATGGGAGAGCGTGAAGGAGAAGCACTTGCCGTCCTCGGCGTCGGTGATCTCCACCGCCTCGTTCTTGGTGACGCCGTCCTGCACGACGAGCTTCATCGAGAACTCGCCCGAGCTCGACAGCTCCCAGGTGCCCTCCCAGTGGGAGAAGCAGGAGCCGCCCTCGGCATCCGCCACCCACGTATTATCCGCATAGAAATACGTGTGCGCGGGCGAAGGACCTATGAATCTGCCCTGGCTCATCAGGAAGGTGCCCGGGTTGGACGCGAAGGAGTTCGTGATGAACGTGCCTTCGAACACCGCGGTGAGCGTCAGGTCGCCGCCGCCCATCGTGATGTCCGCGCCCGGCTCGTACACTCTGCCGCTGGAATCCGCCCAGCCGACGAAGGTCGAATGTTCTTTTTCCAGACCCGTTCCCTCGGGTGCCTTGAATACGTCGTACTGCGCGTACGTCGCGGACGCGGGAGCGGTGCCCGTCGCGCCCTCGGGAAGGACGTAGGTGACGGTGAAACCGCCGCATGCGCTGAGCACTGCCGCCGCCGTGAGCACGAGAAGCGCCGTGAGCAGCAATGCGATCATTCTTTTTACAGCTTTCATATCTTATTTACCCCCTTGTTTATTCGCGGGCGTCGCGCTTTTTGAATACCGTCAGCGACAGTACAGTCATCGTTACGCCTGCCGCGGTGAGCACCGCGAAGATGACTATGAGCGCGATGAGTCCCGCCTGCCACCAAGGCATGATCTCGACGATACGGTCGGTCGTGTCGAGACCGTTCATCGAAGCGTTCCTCGAAGAACCGTACAGCATGCGGTGAGCCGCCTCGACGAGCGCGGTGACGATAACGGGATCGTTACGGTACTTGTCGCCGGTCAGCAGACCGTAGCAGTACTGGTCGGCAGCCGTCGTCAGCCACATCGTGGTATGAGCGAGCAGGCCGTCGATGACATCCTGGTAGTCGCCTTCGTAAAGGTCGGTGACGATGTTGCCCATGAAGCCCCATTCGTCGCGGAGCATGTCGAGCTGAGCGCCCTTATGCTCGCCTACCCATCTCATACCGATGCGGTTGAAGGAGTTCATGAGACCCATGCTGCCGCCGTAGGTGATGATGTACTCGAACGCGGGCAGATACGTCTCGCGGATGGTCTGCTCGTTCGCCCAGGTGGCGATACCGTGACGGCTGTCTTCCTGGTCGTTGAGGAAGAAGTGCTTGGCGAAGCAGACGCTTCCCTTCTCTTCCATGCCGGAGACCGCAAGTCCGCAGGCGATACCCGTGATGTAAGCGTCTTCGGAGAAGTACTCGCCGTTACGTCCGGAGTAAGGAGAGCGGTGGATGTTGGGGCTGAAGCCGTAGAGGCCTACCGCCTTGACGTTATCGGTGGAAGCGTGCAGGTTGTTCTCGCCCGTCATCGTGCCGATAGCCTTCATGATCTCTTTATTGAACGTAGCCGCGCGCAGGTCGCCCGAGGTGAACGCTATACCCATGAGGTCGGGGTTGGCGGTGAACGGGTTGGTGCGGCCCATGGACGTATCCTGGTCGGTCTGTCTGTTCTTGCCTACGCTGCCGACGGCGTCCGAACCGTACCAGCAGTTGGTGACGAGCTTAGCCGTCTCTTCGTACGTCATCTGCGCGAGCAGGTCGTACCACAGCGGATCGTCGTAATCGACGTCCATGAACATCGCGAGGGTGAGGTTGTTGGCGACGCCGAACTTGGGCATCTCCGTATTCTTCTGCTCCTCGGGATCCGCGACGTAGGTCACGGGACGAGCGAGCTCTACCATCCCGTCGTTGTACTTGATCGTGACGTTGGTCTTGGGCAGCGTGCCCGTCCAGTCGCTTCTCGTCACCCACTTAACGTCGTTGAGCTTGGAAGCGTTGACGTCCTTATTGGGGTCTACGTCGTCGAAGCGGTTGGTTATCTCGTTGCCCGTAGCGTACGACGTAGAGAATATCTCGGTGTCGAGCGCGCTCTCGGTGTGCTTGTACACCGAGTCCTTGTCGCCCTCGGCGTCCATCTTGTTGCTCGTCGAAGAAGGCGAATATCCCTTAGCCGCAAGGATATTGTTGACCGCCTCGTGCGAGGAACCCGCCGCCGTGAAGTAGTAGTCGCCGGCGTCGAGGATGTACGTCTTGGCTGCATTGGAGTCGTAGGCGCGCATCATGTACTTGGGAACGGTAACGGTCACATCCTCGGTCGCTCCCGCCTTGACGTCGCCCGTCTTGGTGAAGCCTACGAGCTGCACCGCGGGCTTCTCCACGTCGTTTTCCTTGTCGTAATCGGTGTACGGCGACTGCATGTAGATGAGCACGGAGTGCTTGCCGTCCTTGCCGCCGCTGTTCTTTACCGTGATGTTGAACGTGAAGTTATCGTCGTCCTCGGACGCGGTGAACGCGGTGTATTCCCACGACGTGTACGAAAGACCTTCGCCGAACGGGTATGCGATGTGCTCGTCGTAGACGAAGTCGCCCGCGTTGCCCGTGCCCATCACATAGTCTTCGTATCTGGTCTCGTAGTACTTATAGCCGAGGTACACGCCTTCCTGATAAACGACGCTCTTGTCCCAGTCGTTGCCCTGAGGGTTGGCGTTGAACTGATAGTTCTCCGTCTTGACTTCATCCACGAGCCCCGCGGTCACCGCGGAAAGGTCGCCGTTGAAGTTGCCGAGGTTAGCCATGACGGGGTTGGCGTCGAGATCCATATTGTCCATATAGATGCTGTCTACCAGTCTGCCCGAGGGGTTGACCTCGCCCTGAAGGATGTTGACGAGACCTTCGGTGCCGTAATCGGCGGAAGCCTGACCCGTCCAGACAGCCGCGTCGATACCGTAAGCCGCGTTGTCGATGAAGTCGCCGCGCATCATGTTGCTCGTCGTGATGATGACGATTATCTTGGAGAATTTGCCCGCATCCTTCATCGCCTTGACGTGCTCGAGCATCTGCTGCTCGCCGCCCGAAAGGCTGAGGTAGTCGTTCTCCGTCTGGAAGCCCGTCGGGTCATTGGTCTTATTGATGGATACGCCGGGGTGAGCCGCGTCCGTGCCCTCGCCCGCGCGTCTGCCGAACGTCACGATCGCGGTGGCGCCCGTTTCGGTCACCATGCCGTCTATCGAGCTGTCCCAGTTGGGGATACCGGCGTTCGTTCTCGACGTGCCCTTCTTGTTGGAGTAGTACGTCCACACGTCCTCGTTGACGGTGTAGCCCGCCGTCTCGAGCTGCGTCTTGAACCCGGTGATGTGCTGGTTCGCCGCGCCGCCGAATACCACGACGTTACCCGTCGAAGCGAGCGGAAGCGCGTTGTTCTCGTTTTTAAGGAGAACGGAACCTTCCTCCACGCTGCTGCGGTACACTTCCTTCGCGTCCGCGATCAGCTTCTCTTCGCCTGCGCGGTCGTAAGCGTAATCGCTCTTGAAGTACTCGGTGTCCGTGTTCGTTTTGTCGCCGCGGATTATCTTGGACGTAGACGCTCCGAGCACGGAGTTGATGTACGGAGCGAAGTAGCTCGTCACCGCGGTGCCGATAATAACGACCACGAGGAGAAGAGCGAAAACGCCCGTAAGGATCGCCCTTAAGGGCGTCTTTGAAAGGATCTTCATTTTCTTCCTTTTTACCTCCATGTATTTTCCCCCTCCCCCGCGCAATGCGGCTATAACAAGCGCGCGGAAAGGTTTGTACACGAATGATAACACATAAAAAGCGGCGCGGCGCATTTTTGTTATTCAACGCTCTTCTGCCGTTGTAACTTATACCTCAAAAGCAATCCGTACCCGAATAACGACAAACCGTACCTCCGCCGCTTCACATTACTGTCACAATTCGCCGCGGTCGCCTCGCCCAGAGAGATACGCCGTTACGCGGTATGCGCTCCTCGCCGCGGGATATCCGCAGCATATCCGCTTTCGTTCCCGCGCTCTCTGCGGATACGCCGGCGCAAGCGAAAACGCCCCGCGCTCATATCGTGCCCCTGCCTCCGCGCGGGCGCACAAACGAAAAACGCCCCGCGGGACTTCCCCGCAGGACGACGACAGGCAATAATATCCGAAGCGGTTTCCTGCTCCGATTTCCTTGAAAATTGCGGATAAATGATATATAATAAGGGGTAAGAACAAAATGCGGCGAAAGCCGCGACGGGAGATCTTATGAAAATATCCGGAATATTCGAAAAGAAAAAGGCGCTGTGGTCCTTCGAGGTGTTCCCGCCCAAACCCACCGCCGACATGAGCGGCGTGCGGCAGACGCTCAAAGAACTTGCCGACCTGTCTCCCGATTACGTTTCCGTCACCTGCGGGGCGGGCGGCACGGGCAACCGCCGCACGGCGGAGATCGCCTCCGTGATAAAAGAGCTGGGCATAGAGCCGCTTGCGCATCTGACGTGTATAAACTCCTCTGCGGCAGACGTGGAACGATCTCTCGGCGAACTGACGGCGGCGGGCGTGACCAACATCCTCGCGCTGCGCGGCGACAGAGTGCCGGGCGCGGAGGAGTCGAAAGACTTCAGACACGCGAGCGATCTCGCCGCATTCATCACGGAGCGGGGGGATTACGATCTCTGCGGCGCGTGCTACCCCGAATGCCACCCCGAAAGCGCCTCGCCCGAAGAGGACATAGAGAACTTGAAGAAGAAGATAGACGCGGGCGTGACCCACCTCAACACGCAGCTGTTTTACGATAACGAGGACTTCTACCGCTTCTCCGAGCGGCTGGACAAGGCGGGCATCACCGTTCCCGTGCAGGCGGGCATCATGCCGCTCGTAAAAAAGAGCCACGTCGACAAGACGATAGGACTGTCCGGCGCAAAGCTGCCCGGCAAGATATCCCGCATGATCGCGCGTTTTTACG
>DXHS01000011.1 GCA_019113275.1 Candidatus Protoclostridium stercorigallinarum | reverse complement strand
GTCGAACGCACCACGGTGGAGTACGAATCGGAAGAGGACGAACTCGAACTCGTGATGACCATCGAGGCGGACGGCAGAAAAGAGACGCTGGTCTTTGAAGACGAGACGGACGACGGCAAACGTGTACTGCGCGTTTCGGGTGACCTCGACGGCGTCCCCGTCTCCTTCCGCATCTACATCGAAAGCGACGAATACCGCTACGTCTTCGACAACGGCGAAGAGCAAGACTGGGAAAGAGACAGATAAAGCGGCATACGTCCCGGATCTTGCCGACGGGTCATTAAAGCCGTGAAAAGCCGAAGGGCGTGAAGATGTGAAAGGTTTGGAAATGCCGTAAAAGGTCATAAAAGGCTGTGATAAGCAGTAAAAGCACGGAGCGATAAACGCTCCGTGCTTTTGTGTTTCGCGCGCATGGCGCAGCGTGCTTCGGTGAGGCTCAGCCACCCTGTAATTGCACAAAGCTCGTAAGGCGAACCTACTGTTTATTTTGGACTCGCTTACGCTCGTGGGGGATACCGTCGCACTTTGTGCGCCGGGTTACTCGCAGCGTGCTTCGGTGCGGCTCTGCTACTCTGTAATTGCTCAAGGCTCGTAAGGCGAACCGATTTTTGCGTATTGCAACGCAATACGCAAAAATCGGTTCTTGCCCCAAGGATACTGCCCGCTTACGCGGTCAGGTTACTCGCAGCGTGCTTCGGTGCAGCTCCGCTACTCTGTAATTGCACAAGGCTCGTAAGGCGAACCGATTTTTGCGTATTGCTTTGCAATACGCAAAAATCGGTTCTTGCCCCTTAGCTCCGCCATGACAAAAAGGCGGCAAAAATGCCGCCTTTTTGCCATGGTGGAGCTAAGGGGATTCGAACCCCTGGCCTTTTGAATGCCATTCAAACGCGCTACCAACTGCGCCATAGCCCCATGACTGCGTTATTATACCACATCCGCGAGCAGAGCGCAATCGATTTGAACGGGTATGCGTAAAAAATTTTCGCACGAGCCGCCGCCATGTATAAGCGGAACGGAGCGGCGCGGATCCAGGAGCAGCTTATCCCCTTTCGCAAAGGCTCAAAACAGCCGGCATAAAGACCGGCTGCTTGTTCTTATGCGGGATATTTCGTATTGCGTTCGGTGCGCAGGGCGCGCAGATAGCGGGAAACGTAATACTTCGCTTCCGCAAGGTTCTGTTCGCGCCAATTGCCGCATTCGGCGGGCGTCGCCCCCGGGATGTCCCCTTCGTAACGCATGATGAACTCGCACATGCTTTCGACGAGCCCTATCACGTCCTCGGGCGACAGCTTGCCGAACATCACGAGATAGCAACCCGTGCGGCAACCCATGGGACCGAAATATACGATGTCCTCTTTCCGCTCACCGTTGCGCAAAAACGTAGCCCCGAGATGCTCTATCGTATGCAGAGCGGGCATATCCACGGGCGGCTCGTGATTGGGTGCGGTCAGGCGGATATCGAAAGTGGACACCTCACAGCCCGCTTTGCCGTCCACCCGCGACAGATACAGCCCCGGGCGCAACTTCGTATGATCTACCTCAAAACTTGCGATCCTTTTCATATCATCACATCCTCTCTTTTCAGCCACTATTTACAGTATACCACCGCAAACGCAAATTGTCAACAGCAGCAAGGGCGAAGAATGTCGGAAAAAATCGCAAAGAGCTGCCGTCATGCCTCAAGCGAAAGCGTTACCGTAACCTCGCCCGCCCCTCCGAGAAGTTCGAGCATCTCGCCGCGCGTCGTCACTCCGTCGATATGCCCGAGACGCGTGAACGTGTACGTATTGACGTCGTAATATATCGTCAGTCTGTTGCCGAGGTACAGCACGACATCGCCAGGTCCCACGGTGATGCGCGAATCGCTGCGCACTATATCGAATCCGAGGGCGCCGACTTTTTCCATGTCTCCGTAATCGTCCATGGTCAGCGTTATGTTGCCGTCGTGCAGCCGTTCGACGAGCGCTCGCGCCGAAGCGTTGTCTTCGAGCCGCATGCGCATTCTGTTATTCCCTACGGTGATATAAATATCCGTCTCCTTCTCTACCGATACCCCGATATCCGCTATCCACTCCGCCACTCGCTCTTCAGCGGAAGACAGCTGCGAAGAGGTAAAGTGCAGGTTTTCCGCAAAGTCTATCTCCGGATATTCCCGCGACAAGCCGTTAAACGCGCCGCTGCCCGAAGATGATCCGCTCGTCGAGAAAGTATAGACCGTCTTGCCGGAAAAGTCATAATTTTCGAGAAAGGTCTGAACGATACGCGGCGCGTCGCCCCACCAGATCGGGTACCCGACAAATACCGTGTCGTAAGACGCCATATCTTCCGCTTCGCTTGCGATGGCGGGGCGGGCATCAGGATCATTCTGCTCGCGGTTTGCGCGGCAATCGTCGTCCGAATAATCGAGGTCGGCGTCCGTGTACGGCGCCTCGGGGACTATCTCGAACAGCGTTCCGCCCGTCTCTTCCGCGATCAGTTCGGCGACTCCCTCGGTGTTGCCCGTGCAGGAAAAATACGCTACAAGGACATTGCCTGCATCTCCTGAACCGTTCTGCGACGCGCCGTGATCGCCGAGTTCCGATCCCGATGTCCCGGAACAGCCGGCGAAGACAAAGACGAGCGTGCACAGTGCTGCCGCTATGACGATAAACAATTTGCGTTTCATATCCGTTCCTCCTTGCTCCGCTATCACAACGAATGCACTCTCAAAGCGCGTTATACTCTTCGTCCGTCACGGGCTCCTGCCATTCGTTGGAGGTATTCTCGCCGGGGACTTCGACGGCGATATGCGAAAACCAGCTATTTCTTTTCGCTCCGTGCCAATGCTTGACGTTCGCGGGGATGACGACGACATCGCCCGCTTTCAGGCTGCGCGCCGGCTTGCCCCATTCCCGGTACCAGCCTTCTCCCGCAATACAAAGGAGTATTTGACCTCCGCCCTTCGCGGCATGATGGGTATGCCAGTTGTTGCGGCAGGCAGGCTCGAACGTGACGTTTGCAAAAAACGGGGCGACACCTGCGGGCGTGAGCGGGTTTAAGTACGATTTGCCGATAAAATACCGAGCATAGGCGGAATTTTCCTGTCCCAAGCCGAAAATGTTGTTCTTTTCAAAATCTTTATCCATTTCTTATCACCTCGACGATCTATTCGGTAAGCATGTCTTTGGCGCAATTCAGCGCGTTGAAGAGGCGCGGAACGCCCATATACGGCATGGCATGAACGAGCGCGCAGACTATCTCTTCCTTTGTGCTGCCCGTTTTCAGCGCGCCTTCGACATGAGAGCGCACCTGCGTTTCCGCGCCGCCGAGAGCCGCAAGCATGACTACGGTAAGAAGTTCGCGCGTCTTTTTGTCCAAGCCTTTTCTTGTCATGAAATCGGAAAAGCACAGCTCTGTCAGAAAGCGCGGCACCGCCTCGGCGAACTCCCCGGGCAGCCACGTATACCTGTCCTTTATCTCGTCGCCGTACACGGGCTTTTGCAGGGCGAGCCCCTTTTCAAAGCGATCGGTCTCCGTCACCGTCTCACTACTTTCGATGGGAAGCGCGATCCCGTTTGCCGTAAAGACCTCGTTCATCGCGGCGATGGCGTTGAGCGTTTTCGGGAAGCCGATGAACGGCGCGCACTGATAAACCGTTTCGCGTATCTCAACTGGCGCAATGCCGATATTCAGGCAGGCGCCCACATGCGCTTTGAGCTGCGGCAACGTCTGATTTACTGTAAGCACGGTGACGGTGATGAGCTCGCGCATGCGGTCGCCAAGCGAGCCCGTGTAACTCACCTCGCCGAAGATGAACCGCTGCAAGATGCGCATGAACTCGGGATCGCTCCCCTCGCCCGCCGTCGGCTTGCCGCCGAACAGCACGCCGAATTTCTCTTCGCAATTTTGTACCCTGTCCATAAGTAAAGTATCTCCTTTCGCTTTTACGACTTTATTGTACACCGAAAAACGCATTATGTCTAATGCTTAATTTTTATTGCGAGGTATACGGTGAGAGCATAGCCGGACAAGAAGGTAAAGGAAATTTGTCATATGTAGGCATAAAATATGCTGCTCGTACATGTATGTTGCTTTCTTAACCTCTCTTGCGCCCTTACGGGCGCCTTCTCCCCTAACCCTCAGCCGAGCACCCGCAGGGTGCGAACGCCACCGAAGGTATCAGGGGAGACTCAAGAGGTGTTCGCGCTACGCGCGACAAATTTCATTATTCACGAGCGATAAGCGAGTCCGAAACAGCCCTCTCGAATTGTTAGAGAGGGTGGCGAGCACGAAGCACGTCAGTGCGGCTGCGGGCCGGGTGAGTCAAAAGTTTGTATCCGACGGGCAGGCTTTGCGTGTTTTGTTTCTTCCTTGACTCATCCGGTACGCCGTTCGCGCC
>DXHS01000089.1 GCA_019113275.1 Candidatus Protoclostridium stercorigallinarum | reverse complement strand
TTCCGTTTGAGAACTTGGTTACCAACATTTCCATTTTCAGATACACCTCCGAATTTGATTTTGCCTTTTTCGGGCAAAAGGCGAAGGTGCATAGGACGGTAGAAGGAAAGTTTCTTTTTTATCAGTCTGCGGATGTCAACGGGACAAAGCCAAAATCGTTGCGTTTTAAGCCCGTATTTGGGTCTGTAAAGCCCCAAATACGGCAGGCTTATTCCCTTTTCCTTTCTCGTCCCGTTCCTATCCAGCTTTGTAGGTGTTTTAAGCAACGATTTTGCGGACGTTGACGTCCGCGAGGAACTATGCTACCATAGCCGACCGAAAAAGCACAAATTCGAAAGGCGTTTTCATGATTTAAGAGTGCAAAAATTGACGGGATTTCCTGTCTGTTTTGCACCCTTGTTTGCACCCTTACGTTTTGAAAAAATATCGGATTTGATGCAAAAATAGCCATAAAAGCGGGTATTTCGGCTATTAAATGCAAGAATGCAAGTAAGGGTGCAAAAATTTTCCCTCTTAAAGGAACTTTGACTAAACTGTATCTATTGAGGACAGCCTATGGAGCAATAATCAACGGGAAAAGAACATCAAGGGACGGCCCCTGTGACCGCACGGCAACCTGCTTTTCGTAAGGTGCCAAAGGCTGATCGATGGGCAGAAAGAAAAGCACTTAAAAGCCCGTCGGACGATGGGCTTTTTTCGTACCTCTTTGTGGAATAAATCTCAAGAGGTGTTTCTATGCAACCATTGTATCTCCACTGGCACGACAAAGCCGAATTAAAGCGCATTTTACATGCATTAACGGAACGCGGGTATCAAAACGTTCATAATCTTACAACAAGTTATCGATTTTCCGTAATCGCAGTCGACAAAAAAAGAAAAATTTTTTTCGAAAGCCACGCCTGCTATATGGCAGCACATTTGGCAAGCGGCACATTGAAGCTATATGATTGGGAAGAAGCTAATCTTATTCTATAATAACTTTCGTCCTAAATTTATAATACCCCCCTCAAACGCGAATGTTGGCGCGCGGATGAGGGGATCTTTTGCGTTTGGAGCGAAAAACAGTACGGGAAAAACGCGTTAGCTAAGGTAATTTTAATAAATGCCCCGTAAGATGAAAGTATAAGACCGCTCAAAACCATATTTCCCGACGCACTCGCACAAACACACGGGCATATAGTCGGGATCATATACCGTCTTTGCGAGAATAAGTCACACACGGGATCATTCGCGCAAACAAACTTATCGGCGGTATCATATACCAATCGTCATTGTAAGAATAAGCCCCTCACAAACGCAGACGTGTAAACACACTGTCGTATCGTCCATATACCGTCCTCGTAATCGTAAGCCCACACAAACACAGACGCACGCCGCACAAAGATCAAAATAAACCCCATCACTCACTCGCGCATACGATCTCACAAGACCCCGAACGATAAAACACATCTCAAAACGCGAAATAAACAAAATACGATCGAAATAAACCACTCACTCGCACATACAACTTGACCCCGAACGATAAAACACATCGCAAGACGACAAACAAAAAAAAACGATCTAAACAACTAAACCCTCATGCGCGCTCGCACATACGATCTCACGAGATCCGAGCGACAAGATAGATACCTCGCAGGACGCGAAATAAACAAAGGAGGCGGATATGAAAAAACGCGACGATGCCGCGGCGAAGATCGCGGAAAAGCCGGAGACCTTCTGCGACAGGAGCGCGGAAGAGACGCTGCGCGCGCTCGGCACGGGCGCGGGCGGACTGACCGAAAAAGAAGCCGCCGCGCGGGCGGAAAAGTACGGCGCGAACGCGTTCGAAAAGCAGAAGAAGCGTTCGCTCGCCGTCATGGCGCTCGCGCAGCTCAAAGACGTTTCCGTCATCATACTCATCATCGCGGGGGCGCTCAGCCTGGCGCTCGCCATAGCGAACGGTGAAGGCGCGGGCGGTCTGCTCGAACCGCTCATCATATTCGCGATCGTGGCGATGGATATCGTGCTCGCCGTGGTGCAGGAGCGCTCGGCGGAGAACGCGCTCGAGGCGCTCGGGTCTCTGTCCGCGCCCGTCTGCCGCGTCATGCGGGAGGGAAGACCGACGGAAGCTCATCCGTCCGCGCTCGTGCCCGGGGATGTGATCGTACTGCGCACGGGAGATCTCGTGCCCGCGGACGCGCGTCTGCTCACCACGAACTCGCTCTCCGTCGACGAATCGGCGCTGACGGGGGAGAGCATGCCCGCGGAAAAGGACGCGGACGTCGTTCTCGCCGGCAGCGTGCCTCTCGGCGACCGCGCGAACATGCTGCACTCCGGCTGTCTCGTCACCGCGGGCAGCGGAACGGCGGTCGTGACCGCCACGGGCATGAACAGCGAGATGGGCAGGATCGCTCGCTGCCTGACGGACGCGGGCGCGAGAAAGACCACTCTGCAAAAACGGCTGGACAAAGTGGGCTCGGTGATAAGCGGCATCGCGATAGTTTCCGCGGTCGTACTGCTCGCCGTGGGTCTCGCGCGCGGTCGCGGAGCGATGGAGATGCTCGTCGCGGCGATGACGCTCGCCGTAGCCGCCGTCCCCGAAACGCTGTCGCTCATCGTCACGCTCATACTCTCGCGGGGCGCGAAGAAAATGGCTGCCCGCGGCGCGCTCGTGCGGCAGATGCAGGCGGTGGAGACGCTGGGCTCGACGTCCGTGATCTGCTCGGACAAAACTGGCACATTGACCATGAACCGCATGACGGTGCGGCGAATATGGACCGTCGATGAAGAAACGACGGGCGAAAGCGAGCGCGCGTTCCTCGAAAAGCTGTGCCTCGCATGCTCCGCGACGAGGGGCAAAGACGCCGAGGGCAACGCCGTAACGATCGGCGATCCCACCGAGCGCGCGATCGTGAGCCGCGCCGAAGAACTCGGCATAGATTACGCCGCGCTCAAAAGCAGCCGAGCGCCCGTTGCGGAGATACCGTTCTCCTCGGCGCGCAAGATGATGACGACGGTATACCGCCGCCCCGAAGGCGGATATCTCGTGCTCACGAAGGGCGCGCTCGACCGCCTTCCTCTCGCGCCCGCAAGCGCGGACGACGCACGGGCGAAACAGGCGCACGACTCCTTTGCCGGCGACGCCCTGCGCGTGATCGCCCTCGCCGAAAAGGTGACGGACGAACTGCCCGACGACATCGCCGAAGTCGAAAAGGATCTCACGCTGTGCGGTATCGCGGGCATCATAGACCCGCCCCGCCCCGAAGCGAAAGAGGCGATAGCCAAAGCCAAAGCCGCGGGCATACGCACCGTCATGATAACGGGCGACCACGCGGCGACCGCGGCGGCGATAGCCCGCGACCTCGGCATAACGGCGGCGGGCGAAGGCGTTATAACGGGCAGCGAGCTCGCGGCGCTTTCGGACGAACAGCTCGAGGGCAGCGTGGAGTTCTACTCGGTATACGCCCGCGTCTCGCCCGAGGACAAGATACGCATAGTGCGGGCATGGCAGGCGCGCGGAGAGACCGTCGCGATGACGGGCGACGGCGTGAACGATGCTCCCGCGCTCAAAAACGCGGACGTCGGCATAGCGATGGGGAAGAACGGCACGGACGTCGCCAAGAGCGCAGCCAAAGTCGTGCTCACGGACGACCGCTTCGCCACGATAGTGGACGCCGTCGCCGAAGGGCGCAACATCTTCTCCAACATACGCAAGCTCGTGTACTTCCTGCTCGTGTGCAATATCTCGGAGATCGCGGTCATGCTCGTCGCGCAGTTCGCGGGGCTGGAACTGCCGCTCACGCCCGTAATGCTGCTGCTCATCAACGTATTGGGCGACGGCGTGCCCGGGCTCATGCTCGCGCGCGAGGAATCGGATAAACGCATAATGAAGCGCCGCCCCATCGCCGCGAACGAGAGCTTCTTCGGCGGCGGCATGACGGAGGTCATCATCAAACAGATATGCGCGTTCTCCGCCGTCTCGCTCGCCGCGTATTGCATCGGGCTGTATGCCGACGTCGGGGCAAGCGGGCTCGCCGCGGGCAGGACAATGGCATTCCTCGTCACGGGCTGGACGTCCGTGCTGCACGTCCTCACCGTGCGCAGCCGCAGCATGCTTTACAGGTACCGCATAAAGGACAATCCCGGGCTGTACATAAGCTGCTTCTCCATGCTCGCCGCGATAGCCCTGCTCGCTCTCGTCCCGCCGCTCGCCTCAGCGCTCGGCATGTGCGCGCTCTCGCCCCTGCAGTGGCTGATCGCCGCAGGACTGTCCCTCGTGCCCCTGCTCGTCGCCGAATACGGCAAGTTCTGGGACGCCGTCCGCACCCGCACCGCCGAAAAAACGAGAGTATGACGCGCGGCATGATGAGATATGAAGCACGGCATTATAAAACCGAAGCTACGCAATGATCTCCCGCGATCAGAGCGCAATAAGACCCCGGGCTTGCTTGCGGCAGGCTCGGGGCTTGTCTTGCTCAAATTTTCGGCTCACTTTCGGCCATTCACGATTTATCGCACTCAAATTTTCGGCTCACCCGCGGTTTTGCCCGAGCGGATCCTCGGTGTAGCCCTCGGGAACGACGGCTTCGAATTCTTCGGCGTCGGGCGGAGTGACGGAATTTAAGTCCACCCAATATTTTTCGGGATCGTCGGGCAGGACGTAGACGTCCGCTTCGCCGCCGACGGGCAGGGAATACTTGCGCGCGAACGGGGCGCTCACATAGCGCTTTCCGTCCGGCGAAACGCATACGAGGATATCGTTGGGGAGCTTGCCGTTCACGGAATACGAGATATCCGACGTCACTTCCGTCACGCGGCATTTTACGGCGGTACCGCGTTTGCGCGCTTCCCGCCTGCCGCCGTCTTTTTTGTGCTCGGCGGCTATCATCGCGACGGGGAAACCCGCGAACAGCAGTCCGAAGCCCATAAGCACGCATGGAAGGATAACTGCGACCGCATTCGCACCGATGTTTTCGGGATCGTCGGGATCCAAGCGTATTTCGATCTCGTCGCCCTCATCCATCCCCGTTTGCCAATAGCCGAGGGGAACGTCCGAATATTCCTCGCCGCCGAACGTATAGCTCACGCGCACGTCATAAGACGCGTCATCGCCCGAACCGCGTCTATATATGGCTGTCACCGTCGCGGTGACGCTCTCCGTATTACCCGCATCGACGATAAAGTATATGCCGACGGCGACTCCGACAAAAAACATAGCCATGCCCATGGCGACGAATACCCACAGTATCCACCTGCCACCGTTGCTCTCTTTTATGCGTCCGTTCGCCATTTTACGCACCCTCCGTTCCTTTATTCCTCAACGGCCACGGCGATAGGCGTACATTCGCCGCCGTTGCATTCGCTTTCGGATACGCTGCATGCCGCGACACCTATAACGATATCCTCTTCCGCCCTGAAAACGATACTGTCGCCCGCTCCGGAAAGCGGCCGCGCGACCGTCAATGTTCCGTCCGGAGATATCGCCGTATTCATGAAAAGATTGACGGGCGTAATGATATCGTACTTGCGCCCCAGACAACCGTTTATATTATCCAGGCAATTCGGGTGCCCCTCGCCGTTGCCGTAAAAGAGATCGTACATCTCCTTGCGGCAGCACGGAT
This sequence comes from Candidatus Protoclostridium stercorigallinarum, assembly GCA_019113275.1. Classification (GTDB taxonomy): domain Bacteria; phylum Bacillota; class Clostridia; order Christensenellales; family Pumilibacteraceae; genus Protoclostridium; species Protoclostridium stercorigallinarum. Next base: position 3,977 of record DXHS01000089.1, on the reverse strand, counting down.
GGATAAGATCGTGCACGCCTACGTCGTCGGCGATCACCCGAAGCATGGGGCGGTATCTGTTGGAATATACCGTATCGCCGATCTTGAGCCCGAGCGAACCGTTCACGTCTATCGTGACGCCGGGAGAGATAAACTCGCTCGCGTCTCCGTCCGTTTCGGCGAACAGATCGGCGACCTGACCGCCGCAAACATCGGTTACCGTGATAACGCTGCCTTTTTTCACGCGTATCCTCATGCCCGTGCATGGCTCTATCATATATTCGCGTTTCATTCGCCGCCCTCTTCATGCGTAGCTATCGGAGCGAAAGCCGCGCCGCAAAAGGAAGCGAGCCCGACGGGGGAGACCTCCATCTGTACCCCGCGCTTTCCCGCGCTGACGAATATCGTGTCGAATGCGCCCGCGCTCTCGTCGATAAACGTGCGGAACCTCTTTTTCATGCCCACGGGGCTGCATCCGCCGTGCACGTAGCCCGTGAGAGGCTCCAGCTCTTTCTGCTTTATCATGGCGACGGACTTGACGTCCGCCGCACGCGCCGCGGCTTTGAGATCCAGCTCGCGGCATACGGGCACAACGAACACGAGATGTTCGCCCTTGCCCGACTCCGTGACCAGCGTCTTGAAAACGCGCTCGCGCGGCTCGCCCAGCGTATCCGCCACCTTGCAGCCGTCCGTTATCTCCGCGTCGTATTCGTGCGGCACGTTATGTACTTTTTTCGCGTCCAGCAATCTCATCGCATTGGTCTTTATCATTGCAGTTCTCCCTGCCCCTCATCGGAGCTTCTTCTCCGACCTCGGGTACGATATAAATATACCACGTTCTCCGCCCGCAAGCAAGCGATAATGAGGGAAAGTCCCTTTTATCGCCGAGAAAAGGGGAAGGCGCGAAACGATTGACAGCAACCGCCCGAACGCGGTATAATAAACGCGCCCGCAGGAAAATCGTATATGTATTTTTTTCGCGGCGCATACGGAGGCGTATCGAAGCGGTCACAACGAGGCGGTCTTGAAAACCGTTTGGGTTAACAGCCCACGGGGGTTCGAATCCCTCCGCCTCCGCCAAAGCAAAAAGGACGCATAAATAGCGTCCTTTTTGCTTTGGCGGAGGCGGAGGGCAGGCGAACATTTTTGCATATTGTAAACTTGCAATACGCAAAAATCTGTTCGCCTTACGAGCCTTGTATGCTTACAGAGTGACGTATCTCCACCGAAGCAAGCTGCGAGTAACCTGACCGCGCAGCGAGCAGTATACCGAGAAAAGAACTTTTTACTTCATGTGCTTTTAATTAAATTCGGCAAAATTACAATTTTTATATATATAAAACAAAAATTTTCAGATACCCGGTACCGACCCAAATAGAACACATTTATCGGGCAATATCACGGGTGATGCACGCGAAACGTCGCTCACCGCAGTACAGAGGGTACGATATCGTTCCGTTTCGCGCGCCCGATCTCGCGATCATCGATAAATGCTCGCTGCAAGGAGATGCTACTCACGAGCCGTTTCCCGGCATGCCTTGCGCGTAACTGTAATTTATTTCTACAGCAAGCGTGAGATGCCGGGAAACAGCCGAAAAGCGCGCTCATTTGCAGTGCACTACCCAAGGTCGGCACCGGGTAACGGCAATTTATGACGTTTATTTTTATAATTTTACCCTATTATCATATCCCCTCGACTGCTGCAACGGATCTCGTGTACAACTTTTCGGTTGCGGTGGATAAGATGTGGATAACTGTGGATAAACATGAGTTTTTCATAACTTACGGTTTCTCTTTCCGTTCTTCCAGAAAACGGGTTGTCCACCGCTTTATTTCATAACGATCTTACTTTTCTCCTTTTTTATGTGGACAAGTTTTTACTAAATAGTCTGCTTTATACCTTTACAAAACACAATATATTGTGTAAAATAGAGTTGTACACAAATCCACCCGCATTATTACTGTAAATATTATAAACATTTATAAATTGAAAGTGATAAACGTAATAACAGGCAGGAGAACGCTTTGAAGGATATTTACGAAAAATTATACGGACTGCTTACCGAGTGGAACGGTAAGTTCAATCTTACGGCAATAAAGAGCAAAGAGGATTTCGAGATCAAACATATCCGAGACAGCATGCTCGGTCTTCCTTTCATAAACGGCAAAGTGCTCGATGTGGGCAGCGGAGCGGGTTTTCCCGGTCTGGTGATAAAGATAGAAAAACCGGAATGCGACGTTACTCTCATCGACAGTGTGCGAAAAAAGACGGATTATCTTACAGCGGTCATAGACGAGCTCGGGCTTAGCGGGATAAGAGCCGTTCACACGCGCGTCGAGGATATAAAAGAAAAGGAGAGCTTCGATACCGTTACCGCGCGTGCCGTGGCGCCGTTTGTTACGCTCGTGGAATATTGTCTGCCGTTCGTGCGCCTCGGCGGAGCGATGGTGGCGTATAAGTCGTCCGAAACGGAAGAGGAGCTTGCGGCTGCCGGATATGCGATATCCCTTCTCGGCGGAAAGCTCGAAAAGAACGAACTGTTCGATCTCGACGAAAACACGAAGCGCCGCATACTCGTGATACGCAAAGTAAAGCACACGCCTCCCGGTTATCCGCGAAAAGGGAACAAGCCGAGGACGAGTCCCTGTATACGCTGAGCGGGTGTGTTCAGTCACTTTTTTGAAAAAACCGCATAAGCCGCATTTACGGGATCCGCGGAAAATGCGCCGTATTTATGAGGACAGAGCCGCGGCTCTCGGAGCGGGCGAAGCAAAAGCGGTGGGTCCTGACGGACGGTAACCGATTTACTTGCTAACGGATAAGCTTGCTTCGTACCGTAACGGCCCGGTCAGCCGCGGCGCCGACCGCCCGAAAAGACTGCAGCGTTTTCGTCGGCACGGAACACGCGAAAAGCGAATAAAAACAAAATTATGCTTTTGTTCGCCTTTCGCGTGTGAAAAGAATTTCACTTGACATAATTGTTCCGTAATGATAAACTTAAATGCAGATAAGGAGATGTAAAACAATGACAGACAGGCAGAGAAATCTCGTTCTCAATGCCATAAAGATGGGCGGCGTGTTCGTCACCTGCGGCACGGGGGACAAAGTAAATATCATGAATACCAGATGGGGAACGCTCGGGCGTATGTGGAACAGGGACGTATTCGTTCTGCCGGTCAGAAAGAAGAAGTTCTCTCACGACCTCATCGACAAAAACAAATGTTTCGTAGTCAACGTACCCACGACGGATATGACCGCACAGCTGTTCAAGTGCTCGTCCATGTCCGGCAGGGAAGTGGATAAGTTCAAGGAGCTCGGTTTCGAGGCGATGCCCGCCAAGCAGATCAAGTCCGTGAGCATCGCGGAATGTGCGTTGCACCTCGAATGCAAGGTGATATACGTCTGCGAGATGAGAGAGAGCAAGCTCGATCCCATCATCGCCCGCGACATGTACATCAACCGCGAGTACCACACGCTGTACTTCGGAGAGATTGTCCGCTGCTCGGTGGATAAGAGATAAAACGAAAAAATGTAAATAAAAAGATACGTCCCGGTAAGCACATCGCTGCTTACCGGGATATTTTTTTTTGCGCACGGCGAAGCGTGCGCTTCGGTCAGACGAAAACGTTGCCGTCTATTCTTGAAGTCATCATCGCGGCTAACCGAGTTGTTGCGGTACAAAGCAAGTGTTTTCTATCGAAAGTCGGTCGGTTACCGTCCGTCAGGACCGTCAGCTTGCCGAGCTCATCACACCGAGGATAACGCGACATGTAAAGTAATCAGCCGAAAAGTGTGCTCATTTGCAGTGCACTTCCCAAGGTCGGCATCGGGTACCCGCAAAAATAAAAGAGTTTTATTTTTAACGGTACCCGGTGCCAACCCCAATAGAACACTGCAAATGAGCGCGCTTTTCGGCTGTTTCCCCTCATCTCACGCTTGCCGTAGGAGCCACTACGGCTGCGCGCAAGCCATGCCGGGAAACGGCTCGAAAATCGCA
>DXHS01000088.1 GCA_019113275.1 Candidatus Protoclostridium stercorigallinarum | reverse complement strand
GCAGCGGGCAGTATCCCGTATTAATAACAAACCCGAACACTTTCGGTGCGTCTTTTTCCGTTGGCGGAGAAGGAGGATAAGAACCGTTTTCACGTATTGCGCACAGCAATGCGTGAAAACCGGTTCGTCTTACGAGCCTTGTGCGATTACGGGGTAACGGAGTTTCACCGAAGCAAGCTGCGAGTAACCTGACCGCGCAGCGGGCAGTATCCCGTATTAATAACAAACCCGAACACTTTCGGTGCGTCTTTTTCCGTTGGCGGAGAAGGAGGGTAAGAACCGTTTTCACGTATTGCGCACAGCAATGCGTGAAAACCGGTTCGTCTTACGAGCCTTGTGCGATTACAGAGTAACGGAGTTTCACCGAAGCAAGCTGCGAGTAACCTGACCGCGCTAGCGGTCAGTATCCCGCACGAGCGTGAGCGAGTCCGAAATACGCCGCAGAGCGTAACGATCGGTTCTAATTATATAGGAACGGATATCGTATCCGCTCTTTTTTAATAGCGAAAAAATAACGGATCAATTTAAACGTACAACATGCGATAGTTTATCGAGTATTTATATTTATGGGGCATAATATACGAGGTCCCGATATCCGAGGCGGTGTGATACCGTAGCCGTCACGGGACATAATATAATAGAGATAACAAAGATCATCTACCGAGGTAACGATATTGGCAAGAGTTCTCATAATAGGCGGGGGAGTAGCGGGGCTTTCCGCGGGCATATACGCGCAGAAACACGGACATCATGCGATAGTATGCGAAAGGCATTTCATTTCGGGCGGCAATCTTACCGGCTGGAACAGAAACGGTTATCATATAGACAACTGTATCCACTGGCTCACGGGCACCAACCCGTATACGGAAACGTATAAGATGTGGGAGGAACTCGGTGCGCTGGGCGACGGCATAGGTATATACCGCGGCGAGAGCCTGTATACCTGCGATCTCGACGGCAGGCGCCTTTCGCTCTGCCGCGATATCGATAAGCTCGAAAGCGACATGCTGAGCATATCTCCCGACGACAAAAAAGAGATAACGTCTTTCATAAAAGCCGTCAAGGCGGTACAGGGACTTTCGGGCATAGCGGGGAAGGAACATGACGAGCGGCTCGGCGTTATGGGCGCGGTAGCGGCACTGCCTTTGCTGGTGAAGTATTATCGGCTGACGCTCGGCGAGCTGGGCGCGCGTTTCTGTCATCCGCTCCTGCGAAAGTTCTTCGGGTGCTTCCTTTCCGAAAGCTACGGCGCCATCGCGCTCGTGTATGTGGCGGCGTGCTTTTGCGGCGACAATGCCGACCTTCCCGAAGGCGGTTCGCTCGCCATGGCAAAGCGCATGGAAAGCAGGTTCCTCGCTCTCGGCGGCGAACTGCATCTGCGCAAGGAAGCCGTGAAGATAAACCGCGTACGTCGCAGCGCCAAGTCCGTGACATTTGCGGACGGCACTACCGTCGAAGCGGATTATATCGTGCTGACTACCGATCCCGCAATGACGTTCGGCAAACTGCTCGATAAAAAGATGCCCAAAAGCCTGGCGATGAAATATTCCGATCCTCGCCTCAAAAGATTTTCGAGCTACCAATGCGCTATAGCCTGCGATCTTTCGTCCCTTCCGTTCTCGGACGAATTCGTATTCGAGGTGCCCGGGAGATATAAGGACATCCTCGGCAGCAAAGATATCATCGTGCGCGGGTTCGCTCACGAAAAGTCGTTCGCACCCGACGGTAAGAACATATTGCAGACGCTCACTTATTGCAACGAAAAAGCCGCGAAGCGCTTTATCGAAATGCGGGAGAGAAGGAGAGAGACTTACGAAACGCTCAAACGCAATATCGCAAACGCCGCGATAGGCGCGCTCGAGGAAAAGTTCCCCGAGCTACGCGGACATATCTCGTGTGTGGACGTATGGACGCCCGCCACTTACCGCAGGTTCGTCGCTTCGGAAACGGGTGCGTACATGAGTTTCGCGATCTCGTCGCACGTCATCCCTAACAGTACGGGGAACAGGATAAGCGGTCTGAAAAACGTCGTGCTCGCCACGCAGTGGCAGCATGTCACCGGGGGGCTGCCCGTTGCCGCGCAGAACGGCATGGACGCAGTCGCGGTCATAGATAAGCTGGAACGCAAAAAGAAGCACGCTCCTTCGGGCAGCGCGGAGAAGAACAAGACGATCGTCGTCCGCCGCAAGCAACAGCAGAGAGTGTGAGCTTCAGATAAGCGATATATCATGAAAGCGGAACGCCGTAACGCGCGTTCCGCTTTTTGCGTGTAAAATATGTGTTTAGTCTGCCCGTAATATAATATGCAATTAAAATAGGCGAACATTGCAATACTTGCTGCTTAAACCTATTTACATTCGCGGCGGATTTTGTTATAATAATACGGATATCGCGAAACTTACACGGAGGTATATGATGAAGGGTCAAAACCTTGGTTTTCAGGGTACGCCGGAACAGGAAGAGAAGCTCAGGAAAGTCATCGAAGAGCACAAGTCCATGCCCGGTTGTCTGATGCCGGTGCTTCAGGAAGCGCAGGCCATTTACGGCTATCTTCCCATAGAAGTACAGACGATGATCGCCGACGGGCTCGGCATATCGCTGTCCGAAGTATACGGCGTCGCTACGTTCTACGCTCAGTTCTCGCTCACTCCCAAGGGCAAACACAGGATAAGCCTGTGCCTGGGCACGGCGTGTTACGTTAAAGGTGCGGACAAGATACTCGCGGCTCTCGAAAAGAAGCTGGGAGTCAAGTGCGGCGAATGCACGGTGGACGGGTTGTTCTCGCTCGATTCTTGCCGCTGCGTGGGCGCATGCGGTCTCGCGCCGGTCATGATGATAGACGACGATGTTTACGGCAAACTGACCGTCGATATGCTCGACGACATCCTTCAGCCGTACAGGGAGGGAAAGAAATGACGGTAGCCGAACTCAATGCCATAAAAAACAGATATGCTGACCTGATCAAAGTCCGCCAGCTCATCGGCGAACAGTCCGCCAAGCTGGAGAAAGCGACGGGTTACCGCAAGCAGGTGCTTGTCTGCGGCGGTACGGGCTGCACGTCGTCCCGTTCCAAAGAGATCATCGATGTGCTCGAGACGACGCTCAAAGAAATGGGCATAAAGGACGTGCTCGTTATTAAGACGGGTTGTTTCGGGCTTTGCGCGCTCGGTCCCATCATGATAGTCTATCCCGAGGGCGCGTTCTATTCGCAGATGACGCCCGCTCACGCCAAGATGGTCGTGCAGCGTCACCTCGTGCCCGGCGGCGACGTTATCAAAGAGTACCTTTATTCGGGTACGCTGCTGCCCGACGGCAACATCATACCATTCCTCGAAACTCCCTTTTATAAGCGCCAGATGCGTATCGCTCTGCGCAACTGCGGTCTTATCGCGGCAGAGGACATCAACGAGGCGATAGGCGCGGGCGACTATCAGGCGCTCGCCAAGGTGCTTACGACCATGACGCCCGATCAGGTCATCGACGAAATGCTCGCTTCCGGTCTGCGCGGTCGCGGCGGCGCGGGTTTCCCGACGGGCAGGAAATGGGCTTTCGCGAAAGCCTCCAAGGGCGACATCAAATACGTCTGCTGTAATGCCGACGAGGGCGATCCCGGCGCGTTCATGGACAGGTCCATACTCGAAGGCGACCCGCACAGCGTGCTCGAAGCCATGGCTATCGCGGGCTATACGATAGGCTCCAACCAGGGTTACATATATGTGCGCGCGGAGTATCCCATAGCGGTACACCGTTTGCAGGTCGCGATAAAGCAGGCAAGGGAATACGGTCTGCTCGGAAAGAACATATTCGGCACGGGATTCGATTTCGACATCGAGATACGTCTCGGCGCGGGCGCGTTCGTCTGCGGCGAGGAGACCGCGCTCATGACAAGCATAGAAGGACATCGCGGCGAGCCTCGTCCCCGTCCTCCGTTCCCTGCGGTCAAGGGACTGTTCGGCAGACCTACCATTCTCAATAACGTCGAGACGTGGGCGAACATCAACCCCATCATCATGAACGGCGCGAAGTGGTTCGCTTCCATCGGTACCGAAAGCAGCAAGGGCACGAAGGTGTTTGCGCTGGGTGGCAAGATAACCAACGTCGGTCTCGTGGAAGTCCCTATGGGCACGACGCTGCGCACCATCGTCGAAGAGATAGGCGGAGGCATTCCCAACGGCAAGAAGTTCAAAGCCGCGCAGACGGGCGGTCCTTCGGGCGGATGTATCCCCGCAAGCTGTCTCGACGTCCCCATCGATTACGAGAACCTCAAGAAGATAGGCTCTATGATGGGCAGCGGCGGCATGATCATCCTCGACGAAGACACATGTATGGTTGATATATCCAAGTTCTATCTCGAATTCACGGCGGACGAGTCCTGCGGTAAGTGCAATCCCTGCCGCATAGGAACGAAGCGGTTGCTCGAACTGCTCACCAAGATAACGAAAGGCGAGGGCGAGCTCGAGGATATCGACAAGATACGCGATCTTGCCGAGCACATGCAGGCGTCGTCGCTTTGCGCGCTCGGTCAGTCCGCGCCCAATCCCATACTCTCCACGCTCAGGTATTTCGAAGACGAATACCGCGCGCATATCGTGGACAAGAAGTGTACCGCGGGCGTCTGCAAAGCGCTGCTGTCTTACTACATCGTTCCCGACAAGTGCCGCGGCTGCACGCTGTGTAAGCGTAACTGCCCGGTGGGCGCGATCGAAGGCAACCTCAAACAGCCTCACGCCATCGATACTACCAAGTGTATCAGATGCGGCGTGTGCATAACCAAGTGTAACTTCGGCGCCATCATCAAGAAGTAAGGGAGGGAATCATGGTAAACGTAAAGATAAACGGAATAAGCGTATCCGTGCCCGAAGGGAGCACGATATTACAGGCGGCAGCCGCCGCAAACGTGGAGATCCCCACCCTCTGCTATCTCAAAGGAGTGAACTGCGCAGGTTCGTGCCGTATGTGCGTCGTGGAAGCGACGGGTGCGCGCGGTCTCGTAGCGGCATGCGTATACCCGGTCAGCGAGGGGATGGAGGTGCAGACGAACACGCCCAAGTGCCGTCAGTCCCGCAAGATGACTCTCGAGCTGCTGCTGTCGTCGCACAAGAAGAAGTGCCTTTCCTGCCCGCGCAATACCAATTGCGAACTGCAGAGGCTTTCTTACGAGTACAACGCGGATGAGGACAGATTTTCCGCTCCCAAGCCGAATACTCCGCTCGATACTTCGTCGCCCTTCCTCATAAGGGATAACGACAAGTGCATCAACTGCCGCCGCTGCGTGGCTGCGTGCAAGAATCTGCAGAGCGTGGAAGCGATAGGTCCCATCGGAAGGGGATATGCGGTACATATAGGCACGGCGTTCGAACGCCCTACGATAGAGTCCAACTGCGTAGGCTGCGGACAGTGTATCGTGGCATGCCCCGTGGGCGCGCTCACCGAAAAGAGCAACGTCGACGCAGTGTGGAAAGCGATAGCCGATCCCGACAAGAAGGTCGTGTTCTTCACCGCTCCTTCGGTGAGAGCGACGCTCGGCGAGGAATTCGGTTATCCCGTAGGGACCAACGTCGAAGGGCGCATGGTCGCGGCGATACGCCGTCTCGGCAACGTCGAAGTGTTCAATATGGACGTTACCGCAGACCTTACGATACTCGAAGAAGCGAACGAGCTCGTCGACCGCATAAAGACGGGCAAGCCTCTTCCCATGTTCACTTCCTGCTGCCCGGGCTGGGTGAAGTTCATGGAGCATACCTATCCCGATATGCTGCCTCATATCTCCACCTGCAAATCGCCTCAGCAGATGTTCGGCGCGCTTCTCAAAACATATTACTGCGAGAAGAACGATATCGATCCCGACGATCTGTTCGTCGTGAGCGTCATACCTTGCACGGCGAAAAAGTACGAGGTGGGCAGGAGCGAGTTCCATAAAGACGTGGACGTTGCGCTCACTACGCGCGAGCTTGCAAAAATGATAAAGACCGCGGGCATAAAGTTCACCGAACTTCCCGAAGAAAAGTACGACGATCCGTTCCGTATCGCTACGGGCGGCGGCGCGATCTTCGGAGCTACGGGCGGCGTTATGGAGGCGGCTCTGCGCACGGCAGCCCATATGCTGGACGGCAAATTCGAAGTTGTGGATTTCAAGGAAGTCCGCGGCACAAACCCCATAAAGGAAGCCAAGTACAAAGTGGCGGGGATCACCGTCAAAGTAGCCGTGGCTTCGGGACTTGCCAATGCGCGCAAAGTCGTGGAAGACATACGCAGCGGCAAGAAGGATTACCAGTTCGTGGAGATCATGGCATGCCCCGGCGGCTGCGTAAACGGCGGCGGTCAGCCCCTTCTGTCCGACAGTATCCGCAACGGCGATATCGACCTCAAAGGACTGCGTGCAAAGGCGCTGTATACTTACGACAAAAAGTCTGAGTTCCGCGCTTCGCACGACAGCCCCACGATACACATGCTCTACGACGAGTACTTCGGCGAGCCGGGCAGCCACAAGGCGCACGAATGCCTGCATACCGAATATACTCCGAGAGAGAAGTATTGACAAAAGATATGCGATCACAAAAGCGACCGGTCATCCCGGTCGCTTTTGTCGTTCGTCGGTTCTCATCCATTAGTATCCAGCAATCTGAACCTGCGCATATTATAATCGATGAGCCCGTCCGCCTTCATCCGCGACAGTTCCGCCGAGAGCGCGCTGCGGTCGGCAGCCAGCCAGTCGGCGAGTTCCTGGCGGGAGAAGGGGATATCGAACTCCCTGCAACCGCATTTTATGGATTGCGCCGTAAGGTAAGACATCACCTTGTCGCGCAGCGAGCGACGGGAGAGGTGTTCGATCTTTTCCAGATAATTTACGCTGGCCCGCGATACGACGGAAAGCGCGTTATGTAAAAAGCGCAGATGATCCCGGCAGAGGTCTCCGCACGGCTTGTGCAGCCGCTCTCCGTTCATGAGCACGGCTTCGCACGGTTCGGCGGCTACCAGTCTCGTAGTCACCGCATGCCCCGAATATACGAACGCAACTCCGTATACTCCACCTTCGCCGATAAGATTTATTATGTTCCTGTTGCCGGAGTAGTCTTCGCTGACCGCGTAAGCCGAGCCCTTGGTGATCACGGCTATGGCGGCGGCGTCGCCGTAACCGACGATCTCCGCGTCCTTGGGAAATCTGTGCTTTCGCGCGCCGAAACATCCGAGCAGTTTATCCGGTTCTTTTATCCCCGTCATCAGAGGACTGCGGGAAACAGCCTCTATCGTCCGCATATCCATAAAAAACTCCTTGTTTTTGTAAAATGTTGTACAGACAACATTTTTTACGCAAATATTATAATATAATATACAAGATTTGTCAATGAAGATAAAGGAGACGCAAAAGATATGAAAAAGACGATACTTGCGATAACGATAGCGCTTGCTCTTGTGCTTTCGGTGTTCGCATTCACGGCATGCGGAGACGAGGATCCGGACAGCGGCGATAAAGACGGCGTTACTGTATTTGCTTCCGTAAGCGATGTTTATCGCGATATTACGGGTCATGACTTTCCCATGGCGGGACTTTTTGTCAGGGGAGATATACTTGAGACCGACCCCGATCTCGTTGAAGAAATAGACTCGCGCGTGGAAACGAGCGTTAAAAATTTCAACGACGACATCAACGCCGTTTCCGCGAAAGCCGAAACGATAGAAGGTTTTTCACTCAAAGCAGGGGTGATCAAAAAAGCATATCAAAAAATGAATGTCCGTTATAAAGATGCGTCCGCGTCCGAAAGCGACGTAACCGCATTGCTTGAAAATATAGGCGCAGCCGTATCCGACGATCTGTTTGCGGTAGACCTTACGGGCGAAGCCACCGCTACGGAAACGGAATATTCGCTGTATGCTCCCGACGGAGCTCCCGTGCTTGCTCTGGCGGATATGTGGGGAGAGGACTTTGAAAAAGCCGACATGACTTACACCGTGACCGCGGAAACGAACGTTGCTCAACTTATGTCGAGCGGCGAAGCGGATTTTATCGTTGCACCCATCAATGTAGGCGCGCAAATGCATGCGGGATATAAAGCGGGCAATATGAAGCATGACTACAAATTGGTCAATGTTACGAGCTGGGGCGTGGTGTATTTCACCACGAATGAAGACGGTTATAAAGCGCGCAGCGAGTATGCGGACGGCGTAGACGGAGCAAAGGAGTTCCTCGCGCAGTTCGACGGCGATACCGTATCGACCATAGGACTTGCCGCTATCCCCGGAAAGACCGTACAGTATTTGTTTGAACAGGCGGATGCGGATGTAACGGTGAACGGCTCCGATGCTTCTACGATACAGCAGGCATATATCAAGGGCGACGCTACTACGGCTATATTTGCGGAGCCGGCGATAACTGCGGTAAATACGCAGTTGGCTGCGGCAAAATGAAAACCGTACTTTACAAAAACAGATATTGGCTGATAACGATCGCGGCGGCTCTCGTATTCTTTGGGATATGGGAGCTTGCCGCGCGTATCATCGGAGCGCCCGCGATATTGCCGACGTTCACGTCTACGATCGCCGCGCTCGCGGGACTTTTCGGGACGGGTACGTTTTACGGCGCGGTGTTTGCTACGCTTTTGCGCGCGCTGGCGGGGTTCGTCATAGCCTTTATACTCGGCACAGTGCTCGGTATAACGGCGGGGAAGTATAAGGCTCTCGATTCGGTGATGAAGCCGCTCAACGCATTTATGCGCACGGTACCCGTCGCGGCGATAACGCTTGTGCTGGCTATATGGGTGGGGAGCAATATCCTGCCTTCCGTCATCGGCGTGCTCCTCGTGTTCCCGGTGATCTACGAACAGTCGCGTGCGGCGACGGAAGATCTTCCGCACAGTCTCGAAGAAGTGATGGACGAAGCGGGCGCGTCGTACCCGTACCGCCTTGTGAACGTATACCTGCCCATGGTGCTGCCGCAGCTGCTTTCGGGGATATCCGCGACGTTCGGCATGAACCTCAAAGCCGTGATAACCGCGGAGACTCTCGCATATTCGCTGCACAGCATAGGGTTGCAGATATACTACGCCAAAGCGAATTTCGTATTCGAATCGCCCGTGCTGTTCGCGTGGGTGGTCGCGGCGGTGCTCATTGCGGTACTCATAGAAGCATTGCTGAAATTTCTCACAAATACGATCGCCGCGCGTCTTTCACGCTCGGTAACGGAATAAAGACATCCGATGAATGCGGCGCATGGTCAAATGCGCCGCATTCATTTGACACGGCGCGGCATTATATGCTAAAATATCATAACATCGAGGTCTGTGACTGTGAAGAGAAGTTCGGGAGTTTTATTGCATATCGCGACATTGCCTTGCAAGTACGGGATCGGACAGCTCGGGAAAGAGGCGTATGATTTCGCGGACTTCCTTTCCCGCGCGGGTCAGTCTTACTGGCAGGTGCTGCCGCTCGTGCCGACGGGTTACGGCGATTCGCCATACCAGTCGTTTTGTTCCGTAGCGGGGAACGAATATTTCATTTCGCTCGAAAAACTCTGCGAGCGCGGATTACTCACCGAAGCGGAACTTAAAAAGTGCGAAACGGATCCGTCCTCGCGCATAAATTACGAGCAGCTGTATCTTACTCGGTACAGCGTTTTGCGCAAGGCGTTTTCGCGTTTCGACCGCACCGACGCGGGATTTACCGAATATGTAAAAAAGGGCGAATACGCCGATTACGCTCTCTTCCGTGCGATTAAGGATTCCCGCGGCGGCAGACCGTGGAATGAGTGGGAAGACCCGCTCAAATTCCGCCACGAAGAGGCGATAGAGGAGTTCGCCTACGAGCACGAGGAAGATATCCTTTTCTGGCAGTGGGCGCAGTACGAGTTCGCCCGTCAGTGGAGCGAGCTGCGCGGATACGTTCACGACAAAGGTATAAAGATCATCGGGGACATTCCCATATATATCGCGTACGACAGTTCGGAATGCTGGATGAGACCGTCGCTCGTCAAGCTGGACTCATCCCGCCGTCCCGTTACGGTAGCCGGCTGCCCGCCCGACGCGTTCTGCGAGACCGGTCAGCTTTGGGGCAATCCCGTTTACGATTGGGAGCGCATGAAAGAGGACGGCTGGAGCTGGTGGAAAGCGCGCATGAAAAAGGTGCTTTCTCTTTGCGACGTCGTCCGCATAGATCATTTCCGCGGCTTCGAAAAATATTACGAGATACCTTACGGCGAGCCTACCGCGGTGAACGGCAGATGGTCTCTCGGGCCGGGTACGGAATTTTTCCGCGAGCTCGAAAGGTCGCTCGGCAAGATGGAAGTCATAGCCGAAGATCTCGGTGCGCTGGACGATGCCGCACGAGCGATGTTCGCCGAAGTGGGCTACCCCGGTATGAAGGTGTTGCAGTTCGCTTTCGGTTCGGGCGATGGCAACGAATATCTCCCGCATAATTACGCGGACAGCAACTGCTTCGCATATACGGGAACGCACGACAACGATACGTTGCTCGGCTTCCTGTCCAAACTTTCGGGCGATGACCGCAAAGCGTTCGACGAAACCTTCCGCAGAGAGCTCGAATTGCTCGGATTGCCCGCCTGCGGCGAAAGTTATGAAGAAACGTGTGATTCTATCGTAGAAATGTGTTATTCATCTGTTGCCGAATGTGCTATAATACCTATGCAGGATTGGCTGAAGATAGGCGAAGAGGGCAGGATCAATATGCCGAGCGTCCTGTCTGCGCGTAATTGGAGCTATCGTATCCCGCATGATTACGCGTCCGAAGCATTGGAAAACAGGATGAGGTCGCTGTCGCAAAAGTACGGCAGGTGAGACCCGTTTGCATAACAAGGAGAGGAAAAGTGCCAAACAAGATCATCGACAAAATGGAAGACATTCTTTCGTATGACTACGCCACGACGGTGGAAAAGGCGTCGACGGTACAGCTTTACAACGCGCTGTCCAAAGCGGTCATGAGAGAGATCAATCCGGTCTGGCTCAAAACGGATGAGAATCAGTCTAAGAAGAAACGCGCATTTTATCTGAGCGCGGAATATCTCGTAGGAAGATCTATATTCGCAAATCTGCTCAATCTCGGGCAGCTCGGCGAAGTGGAAAAGATACTCGGGCAGCGCGGAGTGGATATCCGCTCGTTCGAGGACATACCCGATTCGGCGCTCGGTAACGGCGGTCTCGGCAGGCTCGCGGCTTGCTATCTCGAATCGGCGGCGACCGAAAACATACCGCTCAACGGCTACGGCATAAGATATAAGTACGGTCTGTTCAAGCAGCTGTTCGTAAACGGCTTCCAGGTAGAGCGCGTGGACGACTGGACGACCTGCGGCGATCCCTGGTCGATACGCCGCGAGAACGAAACGCAGATAGTTTCCTTCGCGGATATGAAAGTCAAGGCCGTGCCCTACGATTTTCCCATCATCGGTTACGGCGGCAAGACGATAAACACGCTGCGCCTTTGGCAGAGCGAGCCCATCAACAAGCTGGATTACATCGAGTTCAACAACATGCACTACGCGAACGCGCTTGCGGAGAAGAACGCGGCGGAGATCATCTCCTACGTGCTCTATCCCAACGACGAAAGAGTGGAGGGCAAGACGCTCCGTCTGCGCCAGCAGTATTTCTTCGTCAGCGCGTCCATAAAGGATATAATAAAGAATTATAAAAAGAAGCACGGCAACGATTTCCGCGAGTTCGGAAAACTCTGCGCCGTACAGCTCAACGATACGCACCCCGTGGTGGCTATCCCCGAGCTCATCCTTTGCCTCGAGCACGAAGGTCTTCCTTTCGAGGAAGCGTTCGCGATCGCGCACGAGACGTTCGCTTTCACCAATCACACGATAATGGGCGAAGCGCTCGAGAAGTGGGATATCGACCTGTTCAAACGCATCCTTCCCGAAGTATACGCTGTCATCGAAGAGATACAGGGCAAACTCAACTTCGAGCTCAGCGCGATGCGCGTTCCCGATACATGGAACTACAATATCCTGGATAACGGCAGGATACACATGGCGCGCCTTGCGATATACGTCGCTCATTCCACCAACGGCGTCGCCGCCGTTCATACGGAGATACTCAAACGCGACGTTTTCAAGAATTGGTACGCGATGTATCCGGACAGGTTCCTGAGCATCACTAACGGTATCACGCCCCGCCGCTGGCTCCGCCTTTGCAACGAGAACCTCTGCTCGCTCATAGAGAGCAGGATAGGCAACGGTTACGTTACCGATCTCACTCAGCTCAAAGGGATAGCGCAGTACGCCAAAGACCCCGAATTCATAAAGCAGTTCAAGCAGGTCAAGTACGAGAACAAAAAGCGCCTTGCCGAGTATATCTTAAAGCGCGAGGGCGTGGAGCTCGACCCGAACTTCTGCTTCGATATCCAGGTCAAGCGCATGCACGAGTACAAACGTCAGCTGCTCAACGCGCTTTCCATAATTTATTTCTATTTCGAGATAAAAGAGGGCAGGATGCCCGATTTCAAGCCTACGGCGTTCATATTCGGCGCAAAAGCCGCTCCGGGATATTATCACGCGAAAGCGATAATGAAGTTCATCAACTGTATCGCCGATATGGTGAACCGCGACCCCGATGTTTCGGATAAGATGAAGGTGGTGTTCGTCACCAACTACAACGTTTCGTATGCCGAGTATATCGTCAGCGCCGCCGACATTTCCGAGCAGATATCCCTCGCGGGCATGGAAGCCTCGGGAACGGGCAACATGAAGTTCATGCTCAACGGAACGGTCACTCTCGGCACGATGGACGGCGCAAATATAGAGATCGCGCAGGAAGCGGGAAACGATAACGAGTATATCTTCGGCGCGACCGTCGAGGAAGTGAAAGAAAAGCGTCCCGGTTATCATCCGTGGGAGTACTATGACAACGATCCCGTCATCCACAGGATAATGGATACTCTCGTCGACGGTACGTTCAACGATAACGGCACGGGCATGCTGCATTCGATATTCGACAAGCTGCGCGGCGAAGACACATACATGAGCTTGTACGACTTCAAGGATTACGTGCGCGTCAAGAAGATCGCAAACGCCGATTACGGTACGGACGAATTCTATACGAAGAGCATACTCAATATGGCGAACGCCGGTAAATTCTCTTCCGACCGCGCTATCATGCAGTACGCAAAAGAAATCTGGCACGTTAAGTAAAAACGCTTGATTTTCCGCCCGATATATGGTATTTTAATAAGGCTCCGTAAGCCGAATGCTTGCGGAGCATACGGAGAGGTATCGAAGTGGTCATAACGGGGCTGACTCGAAATCAGTTTGCTCGCAAGGGCACGCAGGTTCGAATCCTGTCCTCTCCGCCAGTAAAAAGTCGACATTTTCTGAAAACAGAAGGTGTCGACTTTTCTTTATGTAAAAAATATGTTATAATGAAACAGAAGAGGGAAAAAAGTGAATTATACAATGCAAGTAAGAGAATCTTGTGGAAAGCACAGTAAAGGTTTAATAGATATTTCAGCTG
>DXHS01000087.1 GCA_019113275.1 Candidatus Protoclostridium stercorigallinarum | reverse complement strand
GTTCGAATTTTGCTACGGAGACCTCGATCTGGCGCATCGGTACGAAGAAGTGCCGGTCACAAAACCGGATTTCGCAAAACACTACCACGACTTTTACGAGCTGCTGTACTTTGCCTCCGGCGAGTGCGACTTCGTGATGGAAGACGTGCGCTGCCGTCTCGGCGCGGGCGACGTCGTTTTCATACTGCCCGGCGAACATCACTACCTCGATTACGGCACATCGCCCGACCGACCGCCCTGCGAGAGCTGGTCGCTCAAATTCGGCGACGCCGCCGTTCCCGCGTTCCTCGTTTCACGGCTCAGCGAAAAGGATAAGTTCTACACCGTATCCCACGGCATGACGCGCATGCTCGAAGACCTCGACGTCATCGCCGGCTGCGACGACGAGGACGAACGCGGCACGCTCGCGGGCTGCAAGCTCGTCGAACTGCTCGTGCTGCTCTCGCACACGCCGTGCAGCGGCAAGCCCCTCAAAAAGAACAAGACCATCGCGCGCGTAGTGGAGTATGTGGACGCGCACCTGCGCACTCCCCTCTCGCTCACGGACATCTCGTCCGCCCTCGGGCTCTCGCAGTCCTATCTCAGCAACAGGTTCAGCGAGTACATGAAGGTATCCGTCATCCAATACGTGCGCATAAAAAAGATAGTCGCCGCCCACCGCTGCATAGTCTTCGGCGAGCGCCCCACCGTGGTCGCAAAGGATTTCGGCTTTTCCGACTACTCCACCTTTTACCGCGCTTACGTAAAGATAATCGGTCACGCACCGGGAGGATAGGCGCTTGCGCGGCGCTTGACCGCCGAACAAAATTTATTAATTTTGTTCGGCTGACGCCGCGCTTCCCCCTTGACGAAAGTCCTATCGTCTTTTCGGGCTATAACTGCGTTCTCGGGTCGGCATGGGGGATCCCTATGCCGACCGCTTCCGCTTCGCTCGCTCCGAAAGCCGCAGTTCTATCCTCGAAAATCCGATAAACTTTCTGCGAATTCCGTTAAACGGGACAAATGCGCACAGAGGCTTGTCGTCTGCTGCGAATTCCGTTAAACGGAGCAATTGCGCGCAGGAGCTGTTCTGTCCGTGGCTAATGCCGTAAACGGGGCATATGTGCGCAGGGGCTGTTATGCGCGAACGAAGAGGCGGTTTTCATGCGGTAAAGAGAAAACCGCGGATATTTTTGCCCGTTTTTATTGACAATGAGGAAAATTGCTGTTATAATGAAATTGATTTCAGTGAAATTAAATTCATTATAAAGGCGGCGCAATATGTTCACGGGAAGAGAAAAGGAATCGGAAGCGTTGCAAGCCGTTCTGAAAAAGAAGAGCGGCAGCGTGCTCGTGTACGGAAAAAGAAAGATCGGGAAAACTACGCTTATTTTGCGGACATTGAAAGACGATCCGAACAAAACCGTTTATTACGAATGTCTGAAAGCGCCGCTGCAAGAAAACATAGACGGCTTTGTTACCGCGCTCGCCGACGCGCACGTCCTGCCGGTCAAAATGGGATTCGGGTCTTTCGGGGACGTTTTCCGCTATATCGATTCGCTGGGACAAACGCTGAATATCGTGATAGACGAATACCCGTACCTTAAACAATTCGCAAAAAGCGAGACCGTCGACTCCGTTTTCCAAAGCATCATCGACCGAATGGTCAATATACGCTTGTTTATAGCCGGTTCGCACATAGGCATGATGAAAGATCTTCTTGAAGAGAAGAACGCGCTTTACGGAAGATTTTCACTCGTTGTCAGGCTGGGCGAGCTCGATCACAAAGAGGCTGCCGCCTTCTATCCGGACAAGACCGCATACGATAAAGTCGCGTTTTATTCCGTATTCGGCGGATCGCCTTTCGTTTGCGAACAGATAGACGCAAATAAAGGTCTGAAAGAGAATCTTGTGCGTACGCTGCTCAATCCGTTGAGTTCGATATATTCATACGCCGAAAATCTGCTCGTCTCCGATCTGGCGGGAAGCACGAATGCCGAACGCATTTTTTCCGCGATCGGCAACGGGAAAAAGAAATACGGCGAGATCGAAAACAAATTGGGACTTTCAAACAACGGACTGCTCAGCAAACAACTGAAAAATTTGCTCGATATGGGCATGATCGCCAAAGTTTATCCCATAAACAAGGAAGACGACAACAAAAAAGTCTCTTATGAATTAACGGACAATCTGCTCCGCTTTTGGTATACCTATGTTTATCGCAACAAAGGAGCGCTTCGGATGCTGGGCGCGGAAGCATTCTTCGATAACCGCATCGCACCTACGCTGACGACATTCATATCGCACAGATTCGAAGATATCGCGCGCACATATTTCTCTCTTCGGGTAAAGAGCGGAAAAGAAAGCGGCATCCTGAATATCGGAACATATTATTACGACGACGCCGCGCGTAAAACGAACGGCGAGTTCGATGTCGTCCTGCAAAAGCGGGACGGGTACGATGTTTACGAAGTAAAATACCTGTCCTCCCCGCTCTCCGAAAAAATCATGCGCGCCGAAGAGGCGCAGATCAGACAGATCAAAGGGATACCGATCGCGCGCATAGGTTTTATATCGATCAACGGCTTTGAAAACCGCCCGCCCGATTTCGTCTGCATCGACGGGCAAGCATTGTACGACTGAACGCGGCTAGATCCTTGCGCCCGGCGGGCGCTTCGATTATACGCGAAAAACCGTGCTTTTCTCGTATATTATGACGAAAAATATTTCAAGGGAATTTCAAAAAATTCCCTTGAAATATTTTTCGAAAAAAAGCCCGCAAGGCGGTGCAGTTAAGCGCTGCCTTGCGGACTTTTGATACCCCAACTCTTTATTACGAGAGTTATCTGAGCTTGTTTTGCCCTCCTTGCCGCCTGTCGCCGGCGGCATTATATGCCGTCCTTATGCGAGGACAAGGCTGTCGAAATCGTACCGTCCGTCCCCTTCGTACCGCACGTACAGCGCGGACTTTGCCGTGCCGCCCGCAAGATCGACGGCGGGAAGAGCCGTCCATTCGGAAACGGACAAGTCGACGGGAAGGACCGCGGCGGGTTCGCCGCCGGGCGCGTAAGAGACGACGAAACGTCCTTTGCCCTTGCCTCGCACGATGAGGGAGACCGACTTCGTATCCGAAAGGTCGAAGTACTTGAAGCCCGCTTCGGCGCCGTTACGGATATTGGCGATGTACTGGTCGCCTTCGCCCTCGCGGTCGACGCCCGACTGCGTGAAGTAAGGCCGCGCGCCCTCGGTGCCGCGGAAGACGCTGTAGAATCTTCCGCCCGCGGGGCAGGTCAGCGTGCAGGCGATGCGCGCCTCGTACTTGCCGACGCCTTTAAGCGGTCCGCCGTTGAGACCGCAGCTCGTCACCTCCACCTGGTCGATATGTCCGTCCGGCTCGATCTTTATCTCCTCTGCGCACGCCTGGCGGGAGTAGCAGTGACGATTGGTCTGACGGTGGAAGAACACATAGTACTTGCCGCACGCTTCCACTACGGAGCCGTGGGTGTTTCCCGTGAAGTTTGCCGCGTCCTTGACGCCCTTTATGCCGCGCAGACCGACGTCGCCTATGGAAACGAGGGTGCCGCCGAACTTGAAGTCGCCGTCCGGCTTGTCGCTTATCGCGTAGCAGAGCTCATGCCCGATGAACGACGAATAGATGAAGTAGTACTTATCCCCTATCTTGCGCATGCTGGATGCTTCGAAGAACTCGTGCCCTTCGTAATCCGTGCCCGCGGAATTGTATATCGTTTTTGCGATGTACTTGATCGGGGACTTGATGGTCATCATGTCCTTTTCCAGCTTCATGACCATCGCGCCCTCTTTGCTTATGCGGCCCGCGAGGGTGAGCCCGAAAGGAAAGCCCTTGGGACCGAAGCCCGAATAGAGGTACACGTCGTCGCCCTCGACGTACAGACCGGGATCGAACTGGAAACGATCGCCCTTGCGGCGGCCGAGGATCTGACCGTCCGGCCAGTGCACGAAGCCGATGAACTTGTACTCGCCCGCAGGCTCGTCGCACACCGCGACGCCTATCTTGCCCACGAAGTCGAGAGCGTAATAGAGGTAGTACTTGCCGTCCGGACCTTGGCAGACGTCGGGCGCGAACAGGCTGTGCTTGCCCTTGGGATTGTCCGGATCCTGCGTCTTGCGGAATATCACGCCTTCGTAACGCCAATCGGAAAGATCGTTCTCGGGCGCGCTCCAGCATACATAGTCGTTGGCGCAGAACTTATTGGAATTGAATCTGTCGTGGCTGCCGTAAACGTAAATACGGTCGCCGAATTTGTGCGGTTCGCCGTCCGGGACGTACTCCCAGCTCGGCAGATACGGGTTGAATACCTGCTGTTTGTTTGCCATCTTTTTCCTCTCCTATACTTTATTATATCCCGCGCATCTCACGGAAGATTTTCTTCATCGCGGGGTAGATCGAATCGTACACCGCGTACAGTTTGTCGTAAGTCTTTATGAGCTCGCTCTCGGGTTCGGTCACGCCCGAAACGCGCACGCACGCCTCGCATGCCGTTTTGACGTCGGGATACTCGCCCGCGCCCGTCATCGCGAGCAGCGCCGCGCCGTAAGCGGGACCCTTTTCCGTCGCCACGGTCTCGACGGGCACGCCGAGGACGTTCGCGACTATCCTTCGCCACAGCGGGCTCTTAGCGCCGCCGCCGCATATACGCGTGCGGTTGATATCCGCCGCACCGCCCGCGCGTTCGAGCTGGCTGCGCAAGCCGAAAGCAACGCCTTCGAGCACCGCGAGTCCCATTGCCGCGCGAGTGGTGTCCGGGCGCATGCCCACGAACAGGCTGCGCGCGTCCACGTCGTTATGCGGGCTGCGCTCGCCCATCATGTACGGCAGGAAGATCACGCCGCTCTTGCCGAGAGGCGGCATGTCGCGCTGCTCTTTCTCGTAATCGCCGCGCAGGATATCCTCCGTCCACCACTTGTTGCAGGACGCCGCCGAGAGCATGCAGCCCATGAGGTGGTAGCCGCCGTCCGCATGGCGGAAGGAATGGAGCGCGTCGCCGCCGGGGATATACCCGTCCTTGCAGATGAACACCGTGCCGCTCGTGCCGAGGGAGATATTGCACGCCCCCGCGCCCACGACGCCCGTGCCCACCGCAGCCGCGGCGTTGTCGCCCGCGCCCGCGCAGACTATCGTGCCCTCTTTGAGCCCCAGCTGCTCCGCCGCCTGTTTGGTCAGCCTGCCCGAGATCTCGTACGACTTCTTCACTACGGGAAGGAGCGCGGGATCCACCGAGCACACTTTGCACATCTCGTCCGACCACGTTCCGCGGTCGACGTCGAAGAGCAGCGTGCCCGCCGCGTCGGACATATCCGACGTGTACTCGCCCGTAAGGCGGTATACGACGTAGTCCTTAGGCAGCATGACTTTACGGATACGACGGAAGTTCTCCGGCTCATGCGCTTTGAGCCACATGAGCTTGGGCGCGGTAAAGCCCGCGAACGCGACGTTACCCGTCAGTTCGCGGAGCTTTTCCTTTCCTATCACGTTATTGAGGTAATCGGTCTCCTCGCGCGTGCGGCCGTCGTTCCACAGTATGCAGGGGCGCACGACCTCGCCGTAGCCGTCGAGAACGACCGCTCCGTGCATCTGTCCGCCCACGGCTATACCGCGCACGCTGTCCGCGTCCACGCCGAGAGAACGGACGCCGCGGCATATCGCAGCCATCCAGTCGGCGGGAGACTGTTCGCTCCAGCCGCTCTCGGGGTAAGACACCGGATACGTTTCGTCCGCCTCGCCCACGATGCCGCCGCCCGCGGCTACCGCGAGCAGCTTGACCGCGCTCGTGCCGAGATCTATACCTATGTATACGTTGTTCCCTTTCACTTTCCCTTATCTCCGCGTGTTACGAATACAGTATCTGGTTGACTATCTCTTCCAGACCTTCTTCGTTGCCGGAGCCGGGAAGCTCGGGCTTGCCGAGTTTCGCGGCGTAGTCCGCGAGCTCGGAAAGACTGGTCTTTCTGTCCGCTATCTTCTTGCCGATGCCCGAACCGAAGGAGGAATATCTCTCCTCGACGAACTTATCCAGTCTGCCGTCCTCTATGATCTCCGCCGCCTTGATGAGGCCGAGCGCGAAGGTATCCATGCCGAGGATATAGCCCTTGAACATATCCGCGTAGGTGTTGGAGGGTCTGCGGGTCTTTGCGTCGAAGTTGAAGCCGCCCGTAAGTCCGCCGCCCTTGATGATCTCGTACATCGCCTTGGTCGCGGTGACGACGTCCCACGGGAAGCAGTCGGTATCCCAGCCGAGCATGGGGTTGCCCTGGTTGGCGTCTATCGAACCGAGCATGCCGTTGATAGCGGCGATGCGCAGCTCGTGTTCGAAGGTGTGACCCGCAAGAGTCGCGTGGTTAGCCTCGATATTGAGCTTGAAGTCCTTGTCGAGACCGTGCGCGCGCAGGAATCCCGCCGCGGTAGCCGCGTCGAAATCGTACTGGTGGGTCATCGGCTCGCGAGGCTTCGGCTCGATGTAGAAGTCGCCCTTGAAGCCTATGCTCCTGCCGTAGTCCACAGCCATGCGCATGAGGTACGCGATGTTCTCCTGCTCGAATTTGACGTCGGTATTGAGCAGGGTCTCGTAACCCTCTCTGCCGCCCCAGAACACATAGCCTCTGCCGCCCAGCTTGACCGTGAGCTCGAGAGCCTTTTTGACCTGAGCCGCGGCGAACGCGTACACGTCCGCGCTGTTCGTCGAGCCCGCGCCGTTCATGAAGCGGGGGTTACCGAACATGTTTGCGGTGCCCCACAGGCACTTGATGCCCGTTTCCTTCATCTTGACGAGCATGTAGTCCGTCACTTCGTCAAGGCGGCGGTTGGTCTCCTTGATGTCGTCCGCCTCGGGAACGAGGTCGACGTCGTGGAAGCAGAAGTACTTGATGCCCATCTTCTTCATGAACTCGAAGCCCGCGTCCACCTTTGCCTTGGCGTGTTCCATCGTTCCGGGTACAGCGCCGAAGGACTTGTCAGCCGTGCCGCGACCGAACATATCCACACCGTTCGCGCACAGGTTGTGCCACCATGCCATTGCGAAAGGCAGGTGCTCGCTCATCTTTTTGCCGAGGATGACTCTGTCGGCGTCGTAGAACTTGAATGCAAGTTCGTTCTTGCTCTTGGGTCCCTCATACTTGATCTCGGGGATCCCCTTGAAGATCTCAGACATGTTTTTCGCTCCTTTTATGTCCCGATTTTTTATTTTTTAAGCACGGACAATGCCGTGTTGCATACATTTTCCGCGGTGAAACCGAACTCTTTGAACAGTACGGACGCGGGTGCGGACTCGCCGAACCTGTCCATGCAGACATACGCGCCGTCCAGACCGACGTACTCGCCCCAGCATATGCGGCTCGCGGCCTCGACCGCGACGCGCGCACGCACCTTCTTGGGGAGCACGCTCTCTTTATATTCAGCGCTCTGCTCCGCGAACAGATCCATGCATGGCATGGACACCACGCGGGCGGAAACGCCCTTCTCTTCCAGCAATTTCTGCGCTTCCATGCACAGGCTCACCTCGCTGCCGCTCGCCATGAGGATGACGTCGGGCGTCTTTTTCTTGCCCGCGGACAGCACGTAACCGCCCTTGGACGCACCTTCGCGGGTGGAAAGTCCGCTCGCGGGCAGCTTCTGACGGCTGGTGACGATGGCGGTGGGAGCGACGCAGGACAGCGCACGCGCGAACGCCGCGCTCGTTTCGGTCGCGTCGCAC
>DXHS01000086.1 GCA_019113275.1 Candidatus Protoclostridium stercorigallinarum | reverse complement strand
TCCAAACAATGGGTGGGCTTTTACGGCTCGGTAGTAGCCGCGGTGCTCATGATAGTCAGTCTCGCGCTCGTCGCGGCAAACGGCAACACGGTGTATTATAACGACGTCGCATCGCTGGGCGGCATAATAGCCGCGATAGTCCTTGCGATAGTGTTCACCGCCGCCGCCGTGGTAGTTTCGGAGACCAAGCTCGGCGAGAACAGGTACGCTTCGCTCGCGGCGGACGTGGTGCGCGCGGTGGGCGCGATGCTCATGATCGTCGCCTGCCTGACCTTCCTCAACGAGCGCGTGGAGTCGTTCGGCTATATATTCGGCTCCAACATAGAGCTGGGCAACGAGACCGCGTTCACTGCGGGCGGTCAGGCGATCTCCGTCATAGTGCTTTGTGCGGTGACGTGGATAATCGCCGTAGTGTCCGCGGCGTTCGCCGTGACCCGCCGCTCGCGCGTCAAGGCGGAGAAAAAGGCGGAAGCGGCTTAAAAAACTGCGCTCAAGGGGCGGGACGGCTTTGCCGTCCCGCCTGCTGCCCGCGCGGGAACGGTCGTTCCCGATTGGGCAGCAGGCGCGTTTTCGCGCCCTTGCCCGCGCGCTTTTAGCGATTGCGCTTGTTTATGCGCGCACGACCTCGGTTTTTGTGCATATTTGCCAATTTTGCGATCAATTTTGCAAAGCCTATGGACAAACGCTCAAAATAGTGATAATCTTAGACTGTCGGGCGGTCAGACGAACGGTGCGAAAAGTGCGTTAAGGGGAAAACCCGAAAGGCACCGCGCGAAAAATTGCCGCGTTAAAGCGGCGCTTGCGGGCGAGGAGATGATGAAATGCTTGAGATAACCGATCTTTCAACGGAAAACATGACGGCAGGTTGCGTCACCGATCGTGCGCACCCCCGCTTTTCTTTTGCGCTTTTGTCGGACAAAAAGGGCGTCAGCCTCGCGTCGGCGACGGTGACCGTCGAAAAGGACGGAAAGAGGGTATTTTATACCGAAACGGACAGTCAGCGCGTCGAGTACGCGGGCGAGCCGCTCGCTCCCTTTTCGCGCTATACCGTGCGAGTCGTGGCTACGGACAACGGCGGCGAGAGCGCGGAGGCGGTGACTGAGTTCGAAACGGGGCGCATGGGAACGCCGTGGAAAGCGGAATGGATAAGCGACCCGAACTATAAATTCACCGAAAAGCGGGTATCTCCCGTGCCCATGGAGTTTTTCCGCGAATTTACCACGGAAGAGCTGCCCGTAAAGGCTGTGGCGCGCGTCACGGCGATGGGCATATTCGAACTTAAAGTGAACGGCGAAAAGGCGGGCGAGGACTGCTTCGCTCCCGGCTTTACGTCGTATAAGACGCGCCTGCAATACATGACGTACGACGTTACGCCGCTGCTCAAAAAGGGCGGCAACACCCTTGACGTCGTCGTCGCGGGAGGCTGGGCGGTAGGCTCGTTCGTGTTCACCCGCAAAAACCGCGTCACGGCGGACAGGCAGGCGCTCCTTCTCGAACTGACGCTGTCATACGCGGACGGCAGAGAAAGGGTGATAGGCACGGACGACAGCTGGCGGGTGACCGAGGAAGGCGCGTACCGCATGGCGGACCTTTACGACGGCGAGACGTACGACGCGCGCCGCAGCGTCAGACCCGCCGAAATGCGCTGTGCCGCGCCCGAAAAACTGCGCGTATCCCCGAGCATACTCGCGTGTTACGGCCCGCCCGTAAGGCGGCACGAAACGCTCCGCCCGATAAGCGTCACCGCAAACGGCGACGAGCGCATTTACGACTTCGGGCAGAACTTTGCGGGAGTGATATGCGCGGTGCTGAAAAACACGACGGCGGGGAGCGTCGTTACCTTCCGCCACGCCGAGGTGCTCAAAGAAAACGGAGAACTGAATACCGAAATACTGCGCAGCGCAAAGGCGACCGCGACGTACGTATGCGGCGGCGGGGAGCGCGAGGAGTACACTCCGCGCTTCACCTACATGGGCTTCCGCTATGTGGGAGTGCGCGGCATAGCCGAAGAGGATATAGAGCTAACGGCGCGCGCGCTGTACTCGGATATACCGAACGGCGGGTCTTTCCGCTGTTCGGACGAGAGGCTGAACAAACTGCAATCCAACATACTCTGGGGAGCGCGCTCCAATTTCGTGGACATTCCCACCGACTGCCCTCAGCGCGACGAGCGCATGGGCTGGACGGGCGACATAAACGTGTTCTCGCAGACGGCGATATGCAATTTCGACATGACCCGCTTTCTCGAAAAGTGGCTGCTTGACGTAAAGTCCGAGCAGAAGAGGGGAGGCGGCATACCCAACACCGTTCCCGCGCAGGGGTACGGATTCCCCGCGACCATGCCCGTTATGGCAGTGGACTTCTGGGGCGACGCGTGCGTGACCGTGCCGTGGGCGCTCTACCGCGCG
This sequence comes from Candidatus Protoclostridium stercorigallinarum, assembly GCA_019113275.1. Taxonomy (GTDB): domain Bacteria; phylum Bacillota; class Clostridia; order Christensenellales; family Pumilibacteraceae; genus Protoclostridium; species Protoclostridium stercorigallinarum. Next base: position 1,234 of record DXHS01000086.1, on the reverse strand, counting down.
ACGGGGGATGCCGCCATGCTCGCCGAGCTGTACCCGACGATGAAAAAGTACGTCAGGGCGTGCAAATTCTGGGCGGGGATCGGCTTCGGCAAAAAGAGATACATATGGTATACGCCCGCCGTGCTTCACTTCGGCGACTGGGTATGTCCCGATCTGCCCAAAATGTCGCAGTGGCAGAAGCGCAGTCGCTGGACGGCGACGGCGAGCCTGTACCGCACCTCTTCGCTGCTTTCGCGCATAGCACGCATACTCGGCGACGAGAAGGAGGCGGAGCGTCAGTCGGCATACGCGAAAAAAGTGGCGGACGCATACGTTTCGGTGTTCACCGACGGCGCGGGAAAGCTGAAAAACGAGTTTCAGACGGCATACGTCCTCCCGCTGTACTTCGGGATGTTCCCCGAGAGTCAGAGGAAGGCGGCGGCGGATAACCTCGCGCGGCTTGCCGAAGAAAACGGCTGGCGCATAGGCACGGGCTTCCCGGGAACGCCGTATATACTGTTCGCGCTCGCGGACAACGGGCGGGCGGACGCGGCATACAATATGCTCATGTGCGAAGAGTGCCCGAGCTGGCTTTACGAGGTCAAGGCGGGCGGCACGACCATATGGGAGCGCTGGGACGCGATAAGCCCGAGCGGCGGCAATACGGGCGCGGGCGACGGCACGGGCGGCATGGTGTCCTTCAATCACTATGCGTCGGGAGCCGTTGGCGACTTTTTCTACCGCCGCATAGCGGGCATAGAGCCGAACGAAGCGGGCTACAAGGCGTTTACCGTGCGTCCCGTCACGGGCGGCGGGCTGACGTCGGCGTCCGCGGAGCTTGCCACGCCTTACGGAAAGATAAAGTCCGAATGGACAAAGAGCGAAAAAACTTTCACGCTGCGCGTGAGCGTGCCCGTATCGACAGAATGCACCGTCGTGCTCCCGTCGGGAAGAACGGAAAAGACGGGAAGCGGGGAATACGTATTCACGGAGGAATCATGAGATACCTTGCCGTAGACATAGGAGCGTCGTCGGGGCGGCACATAGTCGCCGAGATAAAGGACGGCAGACTGTCGCTGAGAGAAGTATACCGCTTTCCCAACGGGCCGCGCCGCACGGCGGACGGGCTGGTGTGGGACGCGGACGCGCTTTACTCGCACATAATCGAGGGGCTTAAAGCGGCGGACGCGGCGGGTCTGCGCCCCGACTGCGTGGGCATAGACACCTGGGCGGTGGATTACGTCCTGCTTGACCG
>DXHS01000085.1 GCA_019113275.1 Candidatus Protoclostridium stercorigallinarum | reverse complement strand
AAATTGAAAACTTTTCCGAATTTTCGGAAAAGTTTTCAATTTCGTTTACCGCGTATCTTTTCATTACGGCTCACGCCGGGGCGAAAGACGAAAACGGTCGTCAGCGCCCACGGGATCATGAAATGCCGTCTCTGTTCAGAAGTTTTTTATAGCTCTTGTTGCGGATGACGGATACGACCACGGACACCGCCACTATCCCACAGCCTATGCCGAGGCAGCCTTTGAGGGCGACGAGCAGGCGCGACGCCATTTCGGCGTAGTTGGCGTAGACCATGTTGCTCATCGTAAGGTATATGTCGCCTCCGGGGATGAGTGGGAGCACGGCGGGTATGAAGAACACCATTGCCGGCGCTTTGAACTTTACCGCAAGCAGTTCGCCTATGAGCGTGACGACGGCTGCGGCGGATATCGTGCGGAAGAATATCTCGCTCACTCCGCCGACGTACTCCATGAGATTGATGATGACCATCGTCACGAGCACGCTCGCGAGGGCGAACGGGATACGCTTATAGTCTATATGGAAATACAGCGAGAAACCCAGCGCTCCCACCACGCCCGCGGCGGATCTCACCACGGGATAATAGTCTCCGCCGAACCCGCCCGGGGGCACCGCGTTTATATCCACGCCGCTGACCAGCCCGCCCGCCGCGACGAGCGCGACGGATATGCCTATCGCGAGCCCGAGCGTCACCATGAGGCTCTGCAAAAACTTGACCGCGCCGCTCGTGACGTCGCCGCACAGCATGTCGCGCACGGCGTTGGTGAGCGTGAGCCCGGGGATGAGGATCATTATCTCGCCCACGATCATCGTCGGCAGGTTATCCCCCATTCCGAGCGCGTACAGGAACACGCAAACCATGCTCGCGAGAAAGGAGCTGAGCAGCGTGGACGCGAACTTGTTCATCACCCGCGAAAGGTAATAGCCGAGCAGCATGACCGCCGCCGCGGCTATCGCCGCGACCAGCCCGTCCAGCGGCGTGCCCATGGACGCGACCGTCATGCCGAAGCTGCCGAGCGCCACGCCCGTGACCTCCTGCCACAGCGTAGCGGTCTTTCTCGCCATGGCTTCTTTGAGACGCCGCGCCGCGTCCGCCACGGGAGGCGCGGTAGCGCAGAACTCGCGCGAGAGCGCGTTCACCTCTTCCAGCTTGCGCAGGTCTATGCTGTCCTTTCTTATGCGCACCGAACGCGTCGTGCGGTCGCCGTTTTCGAACTCCGCCGTGAGGATTATCACCGTGCCCGTGGCGTAGGAATCGGTGTCCACGGCGCCGTAGGCGCGGCAAAGCCGATCCACCGCGTACTCGGCGCGCTGCATCTCTCCTCCCGATTCGAGGATCGCTCTGCCGAGCAGCAACGCCAGCTCGATCACGTCCTCGTGCTCGTCCTCTTTGCGCTCGTCGGCTTCCAGCTCTTCGATACGCAAAAGCTCTTCTTCGGTAAGTTTTCCCTGCATGTTTTCCCCTTTATTGTTCCCTTTATCGCGGCTGTTTATCGTCATGCGTAAGCGCGGTCACTTCCCCACGCAGAAGCGCGAGAAGATGTCGTCGAGAACGTCCTCGGTGGCGTTGGCGCCCGTCACTCTCCCGAGCGCGGAAAGCGCTCCGCTCACGGCTGCGGAAGCGAGGTCGACGGCGTCCGCCGAGAACGCTTCTTCGGCATGCGCGAGTTCTTCCGCCGCTTCGAGCACGAGGGCATAGTGCCTGCCGTTCGTTATCATTGCGCCGCCCGAAGATATTTTGCCGCCGAGCGCGGTGCGGTATATGCGCTCTTTGAGCTCGCGTATGCCCTTGCCCGTGAGCGCGGAAACGGCGTCCGCGCCGCCTTCGGCGATATCCGTTTTGTTGTACACGTCGATTACCGCACCCGAAGTTTCCACGGGCAGGATGACGGGCGCGGACAGGTCGATGACGCGCAGCACGATATGCGCGGTCTTTGCGGCGGCTGCGCTGCGCGCCACGCCCGCGGCTTCGGCTTCGTCGTCGGTATCCCGCACGCCCGCGGTATCTATGAGCGTGAAAAGCACGCCTTTATATTCGTAAGAGCACTCTATCGTGTCGCGCGTGGTCCCCGCTTTTGCCGTGACTATCGCGCGGTCGCTGCCGAGCAGGCTGTTGAGCAGGCTGCTCTTGCCCGCGTTGGGCAATCCCACGATGGCTACTCTCACGCCCTCTCTTATCTTTTCGCCCGCGCCGTAACTGTCCGCGAGCGCTTTGAGAGCGCGTATGCACTCCCTTACCGTCGGCAGAGCTTCCGCCGAGGTGCGCGCCTCCACGTCCTCTTCGGGATAATCGAGAGCGGCGGTCATCTCCCCCGCAAGCGAGAGCAGCCTGTCGTAAATGCCGCTAACCGCTTTATGCAGCGCGCCGCGCATGCCGTCGTATGCGGCGTTTGCGGCAGCCGCAGACTGCGCGTTTATGAGGTCGCTCACCGCTTCCGCTTCGTCCAAACTCATTTTGCCCGCTTCGAAGGCGCGCCTCGTGAACTCGCCCGGCTCGGCGAGCCGTGCGCCCAAGGCTATGAAACGGCGTATGATCGCCTCGTACACTTCGGGCGAGCCGTGGCAATGCACTTCCGCGACGTCCTCGCCCGTATAGCTCTCGGGCGCGTAGAACATCACCGCAAGCACGCGGTCGCGCAGTCTGCCCGCGTCCAGCGTGCCGAGGACCATGCGCCCGTGCTCCAGCCTGTCCGCGCGCAAAAAACAGCCGGACAGTATGCTCTTCGCTTCCGGCCCGCTCATGCGCACGACGGCTACCGCCCCGCGCCCCGCCGCGCTCGACAGCGCGGTTATCGTCTCGCTCTTCATGATCACATTTTACCACACCCCGCCCCGTTTGTCAACGGGCAAACGGGATTCTTGTTCCGGGGGAAACCGCCCCTCTTTGAAAAGACGGGCGGTTTCCCCCGCACCCCCTTCCCCCCGAGAAACTTAAGCCGATAATACGAACGACAAAACGCGTGCGCGTTACAAATATTTGCAGCGTTTCTTTTGAGGTACCCGGTGCCGACCTTGAGTAGTACACATTTATCGGGCAACATCACGGGTGATGCACGCGAAACGTCACTCATCGTACCACAGAGGGTACGATATCGTTCCGTTTCGCGCACCTGACCTCGCGATCTTGCGCCGATAAATGCTCGCTGCAAGGAGATGCTACTCACGAGCCGTTTCCCGGCAGTGCCCTCCCGCGCAGC
>DXHS01000084.1 GCA_019113275.1 Candidatus Protoclostridium stercorigallinarum | reverse complement strand
CTGATCGCATTTGAAAACGGATTTACGATCCCTGCTTTCCCTACGCGGGTACTGACCCACAGGTTCAAAGGGACTTTTACCGTGCGGTAAATTCTCAGCTGCGCAATGGCGGCGCCCCCAAGCAACGTAAGATATTTTAGTACATTGCGGATAAGATGTCAAGCATTATCCGCATATCCGAACGCGCCTCGTGCGCGTTTTTTTGTGATAAGTTTGTGACAAATTTTCATGCCGTGAACAAATTTACTATAAATGCGAACGTCTGTTACTATGAAGTGGGAGGGGGGGGCTTTAAAATAAATATGCGAGGTCGTGAGGCGCGTACGCGCCGGACGGCTTCGCCGGAAAACGGTTTATACGCGGAGCGCTCCGCGATAAACGATATAAATTTTCCAAAAAGGAGGAAAAGACATGAAAAACAGCAAGTTATGGCTGGGAGTTTCGGGCGTACTGATCTTTTTGTTTATATTGATCCTGTCGCTCACTATCCTTGCCAATAACCATGCGATGCTGATCAACGACGCGCTCGGTCTTTCCACGAGCGGACTGACGTTGAAGGGCAGTGACTACGGGGATGAAGAAGGCAACCTCACGGATGATGGATATGAAGAACTCATCACGGATTCCTACGCGTTCTGTATCCAGGAAGAAGAGGAGGGATCCGTTTTGCTTAAAAACAACGGCGCGCTTCCTCTTGCGGCGGATGAACGTGACGTTACGCTTTTCGGCAATAACAGCGCTCATACCATCTACAGAAGCGGCGCGGGCGGCCCTACCCCCAACGACGACCTTGTCATAAACATGGACAAGGCGTTTGAAGACGCGGGCTTCACGATCAACAGCGAGCTTTACGACGCGTACGCGTCGAGCGGCACGCAGTACGGCACGAACACCGCGGGCGAAGTAGGACGCGATTTCTACGACGATATCGATCTTACGGGACACAGAGACGCGGCTATAATCACGTTCGCCCGTTACGGTACCGAGAACACCGACCTTTCGCGTAACACTTCGGACGGGCTTCCGCTGCTCGCTCTTCAGAACAACGAGAAAGCTCTGCTCGAAATGGTCAACGACCTCGGCTTCGAGAAGATAATCGTTCTTCTCAACGGTGCGATGTCCATGGATCTGTACTGGCTCGAGGAGTACAACGTCGACGCCTGCCTGTGGTTCGGCAATCCCGGTTACTACGGTCTGCCCGGCGTGGTCAACGTGCTCACCGGCGAGGCTAATCCTTCGGGACACACGGTGAACACGTTTGCCGAGGATTCCATGGCGTCTCCCGCCATGCAGAACTTCGGCGACTACACGTTCACGTTCGACGGCAATCCCGTCGATACGAGATACGGCACCAAGTATGTCGTTTACAAAGAGGGCATCTACGTCGGCTATAAGTACTACGAGACCCGTTACGAAGACGCGGTGCTCGGTCAGGAGAATGCGGGCGACTTCGATTACGGCGAAGAAGTGGCGTTCCCGTTCGGCTACGGTCTGTCGTACTCCGAGTACGATTACACGCTCGACAGCGTGGTGTACGACGAGTCCGAGGATACCTTTACCGCCAACGTCACGGTGACCAACACCAACAACAAGGCGGGTAAGGCTTCCGTGCAGGTGTATGTGCAGAGCCCTTACACCGCGGGCGAAGTTGAAAAGAGCGCCATCCAGCTCTGTGACTACGAGAAAGTAGACGTTGAAGCAAACGGCACCGAGCACGTCAGTATCGAGTTCGACCGCTACCTCATAGCGTCTTACGACGAGGACGGCGCTAAGGGTTACATCTTCGACGACGGTACTTATTACTTTGCGGTAGGTAACGGAGCACACGAAGCGCTGAACAACGTACTTGCCGTCAAAGCGCCCGACGCGGAGCTTATCGACCACGAAGGAAAGAGCGTGGAAGGTAACACCGACTGCGTTAAGGCGTGGGATACGGAAGAGGAGATCGGTCTGACCGAAACGGATACCGAGACGTACAAGATGTCCGTTTACAACGAAGAAGTGCAGGTCACCAACCGCTTCGACGACGCAGACCTCAACTATTGGGCGGACGAAGATCAGAAGATCGAGTATCTGACCCGTAACGACTGGGAGGGCACGTTCCCGACCACTGTAAGCGAACTTCATGCCAACGAGAAGATAGTCGATGGTCTTCGTATGGATAAGTACGAAAAGGCTGCCGACGCTCCGTCGTACGCGGAACTCGAAGGCGTGGAATACAGCGTGGAGCTCGAGACCCCCATCAAGTTCATCGATATGAAGGGCGTTCCGCTCGACGATCCCAAGTGGGACGAGTTCATCTCTCAGATGAGCCTTGCGGATCTCTGCATCTCCATCGGCGATGCGCGCGGTATCGCAGGCGTGTCGAGCATAGACAAACCCATGAACGCCATCGCCGAAGGTCCCGAGGGACTTCTTGCGAAGTTCAAGTTCGGCGACCAGCGCGCATGCACGGGCTGGGCTACGCTTCCCACGATAACCGCTACGTGGGATCACGAGATGCAGTCCATGTACGGCAACCTGTTCGCGGAAGAGGCTCTGTTCTCCGGCGTCGCGATGGTCAACGCACCGGGCTGCAACATCAACCGTTCGCCTTACGGCGGCCGTGCTTCGGAGTATATGTCCGAGGACTCCATGCTCTCGTACTACTCCGTTTCCAACATCCTTTACGCAATGCGCGAGAAGGGGCTTATAGCCAACGTCAAGCACTGCTTCCTTAACGAGCAGGAGACCAACCGTCAGGGCGTGGCTACGTTCAGTAACGAACAGGCTATCCGCGAGATATATCTCCGTCCCTTCGAGGGCGCTCTCACGAGGGGCGAGAGCCTCGGTATCATGACCTCGTACAACCGTATAGGTCTGCAGTACGCGGCGACCCATCAGGTGCTGATGGAGACCGTTATGCGCGGCGAGTGGGCTTACGAGGGCAGCATAATAGACGACGCTCTTTCCCAGAGCGACTACTATTGCTCGACGCCCGATATGCTCATGGCGGGCACCTGCATATTCTGCCTTGACGGCGCCCGTTCCGGTCAGATGAAGAGCCTTATAGAGAGCACGGACGACGGTACGCTTCTCCGCAAGCTCCAGGAAGCCAACAAGTACATCTTCTCGTCGCTTCTTCAGGGCTCCATGGGCGGAAGTATCGACAGCTCTTACGAGTACGAAGATACGCTCATGTGGTGGCAGAGCATGCTCATCGCGTTCAACGTGGTGTTCGGCGTGCTTGCGGCTGCGGGAGTGGCGATGTACGTGATCTCCCGCGTGCGCGGTAAAAACGACGTAAAGGAGGGAGCATAAGATGGACGTTAAAGCGCTCATTAAAAACAAAGGACTCGGATATTGGATATGCGCGGCGGCAAGCGTATTTGCGCTCGTGCTCGCGATAATAGTGTTCGCCACGAACTTCGACGCGCTTCCCAACACCGTGAGCAACGGCTGGGCGATAGGTCTCGTGCTGCTCATCGGCGTAGTCGTGCAGATCGCAGTGACGTTCTTCCCGATCCGCTTCGCTTCCGCGGTCAGCGTGATTGTGTATACGATAGCTTTCGGCGTTACGGCGAACAAGATCCCCAATGCGATCGCGGATCACTTCAACCAGGTCAACTATACCGGCGGTGACTTCGGTATGTGCATGTTCTATGCCGTAGCCGCGCTGGTGATCACGCTTGCGTGCGTCGTCGCCTGCTTCTTCAAGCAGACGAAGGACGGCACCGCAGTAGTCTGAAATGACGGAGGAAATAATGAGAACGACTAAAAGAACGATATCGTTGCTCGTCCTTGCGGTCATGATCCTTGCTCTCTGCATGCTCGCTTTTGCGGCATGCGGAGAGAAGGACGACGATCCCGATGACGGCGGCAAAACTCCCGTTCTTTCCACCGAGCGTATCAAGTTCGGTACCAAGGACGGGATAGAAGGCGCAAAGAAGAACCCTTACGTCGATACCGAGTGGAACGAGTTCGAAGGTCTCGTCGATTGGGACGAGAAGTGGGAGAACGATCCCATATACTATGTATTCGAAGGCTCGTACAGCGAAGCGTATCAGGGAGACTATTCGCGTACTTACATGTACATGAACTGCTATGAAGACGGTCTGCTCCACGGTCAGTACGGCAGGGAAAACTATTACGGCTACTGGACGAACGTGAACGCTCAGGGCGAAGACCAGCTCGTGCTCCACATCCTCGCTTACGATAAGGGAAGCCAGACGGTGGAATACAACAGCGGTCTTTACGAATCGACCGCCGCGCCCACGAACAATACTTATTACGAGTATCAGTCCAGCATCGTATGGAACCAGTGGGGAACGCGTACCGTCCTTATATTCGGTTTCCATTATTCGAAGGTCGAGAGCATCACTCTCGATACGACCAAGGTAAAGACCGATTATCTGCTCGGCGAAAACCTCAATACCGCGGGTCTCGGCGTTACGGTCACCCGCGAAACGGGCAAATCCGTGCTCATCGAAGAGGTGACGGGCAGCTACACGCACGTTCACTATTCGGGTTACGATCCGAATAAGGCGGGCGAGCAGACGATAACCGTTACTTACGATCGCGAGGAAGCGTCTGCCACTTACAAGGTGAACGTTGCCGATATCGAGAGCGTAGCCATCGACGTGGCGGATACCGTCAAGAAGGCTTACAAAGTAGGCGAGTCCTTCGACGCGAGCGGTATAACCGTTAACGAAGTTTACGAAAACGGCGTGGAGCAGTCCGTTCCTCAGAACAAATGGACGATCGATGGCTTCGATACGTCTAAGGCGGGCGAATGCACCGTAAAGATAAGCTACGGCGGACAGACGAAGACCTTCGATATCACCGTCACCGCACCCGTTTACGAGAACGACGACGTCAAGATAACGGTAAACACCACCGAGAGCGCTACCGTCGAATTCGACGGCAAGACCGTTACCGCCGACTATACCATCGAAGAGGTAGCGGGCATGCGCATCATAACGCTGTCGGCTCCCGAGGGCGGTATTACGGGCGCGACCGAGGAAGAGTGGGCGGCTCTCGGCAAGCAGTACACGATAGGAGATGACGACAGCCTGGCGGCTATTGCTTCCTATTCGCTCACCGAAGACGCGTATAAAGGCATATCCGGCGGAACGAATCCGAGGAACCTGCTTATAGACGAAGCGAACGGCATAGCGATAGTCACTTATAAGTACTATTATTCCACTCCGACGGATACGTTCGTCTGCAAGTATACCAAAGATGGTAATACCGTAACACTTACCGAATGTATCAGTTACACGCAGGAAGGCAGTGGGGCGACTTTCGAGGGACTGGCAAAGATCTATACCATAAACGACAACGGTACCGCCACCCCGATATTCGAATGATAAACATTCATCCACCATCGTCACAGGTGATGCGTAACGCATGACCGTGATCCCTTCCGAACGCGGCTCCCACTCCCGGGAGCCGCGTTCTTTATATGATTGCGCTTCTGCGAATGATACCGCACGCTAAAAGTGAGGTATCGCCCGCAGCCGCCGTTTCCGAACTTCGCGACAAGTAAAAAAAAGATTTGCATTTCAAAGGTTTCTTCCGGTGTGATGATTAAATCAAGCGGCGGCGATAAATATATGTCTGCCGTTTGCGCTTTACGGAAATTTGTATTATAATAAAGTTATGAATAAAAGGATATGCAGAGTTATATGCGCGGGAGAGAGGTGTCCGCTTACGTTCGAGCCGCAGCCCGGCGATCTGACGATCGCGGCGGACGGGGGATACGCGTATGCCTTGAAGGCGGGAATAACGCCGGATATCGTGCTCGGCGACTTCGATTCGCTGGATATCGAGCCGCACGGCAATGTGATGCGTCTAAGCCCGATAAAGGACGTGACGGATACTTTCGCCGCGGCGGAGGAAGGTCTCGCGCGCGGCTACCGCACGTTCGAGTTCTATTGCTGCACGGGCGGCAGGCTCTCGCACACGCTCGCTAACATCGCGACTCTGCGATATATCAAGTCGCGTGGCGGCAGCGGAGTAATGAAGGGAACGGGGAGCGAGATATACCTGTGCTCGTCGAGAACGGAGATAAGCGGCAACGTGTATTTTTCGTTAATACCTTCGGGGGAACGCGCCTCCGCGACGGTGGAAAACGCCGCGTATTCGGGCGACTTTCTCTTTACCGACCGCGACAGCCTGGGCGTGAGCAACGAACCGCTGAAAAACAAGATCGCCGCCGTGACGGTGCACGACGGCGAACTGATCGTTATTATAGAGGATAAGGCTTAGAGCACTCTGCAGCGGATGACGCTGGGAAGGGCTTTGACGTCCTCGATGACTTTCGCGCCGAGTTCCTCGGTGGTGTCCACTATCGCGTAAGCGAAGTCGCCGCGGCTGCGGCTGACGAAGTTCTCTATATTCACGCCCGCTTTGCCGATGATGTCCGTTATCGACGAGATGACGCTTTTTTCGTTCTTGTGGATGACGGTGATACGCGACTTGCCCGCTCTCGGAGCCGAGCATGCGGGGAAGTTGACGGAGTTGCGGATGTTGCCGTATTCGAGGAAGTCTTTGAGTTCGCCCGCAGCCATCACCGCGCAGTTGTCCTCCGCTTCGGGCGTGGACGCGCCGAGGTGGGGCATTACTATTACGTTGGGCACGCCGATGAGTTCGTCGGCTGCGAAGTCGGTGACGTAGCGGGAAAGAGCGCCGCTCGCAACGGCTCCGAGCACCGCCGCGTTCTCCACGAGTTCGCCGCGCGCGAGGTTGATGAGCGCGGCGCCTTTTTTCATTTTGCCGATGTTGCCCGCATTTATAGTGTGCTTGGTGCTCTCGTTATACGGCACATGTATGGTCACGAAATCGCTCGCTTCGAGAAGGGCGTCCGTGCTTGCCGCGATCTTGACCGCGGGGTCGAGGCGCAACGCGTTCGCGGTGGAGAGGTAGGGGTCGAAGCCGATGACGTTCATGCCCAGCTCTATCGCCGCGTTGGCTACGAGTATGCCTATCGCGCCGAGTCCGATTATGCCCAGCGTTTTTTCGCTTATCTCACGGCCGACGAACGCTTTCTTGCCGCTCTCGACGGCTTTGGAGATGCCTTCGGTGCCTTTGAGCGTCTTTACCCATTCGATGCCTTCCACTATCTTTCTGCCGCTCATGAGCAGCGCTGCGATGACGAGCTCCTTTACTGCGTTCGCGTTGGCGCCCGGGGTGTTGAACACCACTACGCCGCGCTTAGCGTATTCGTCCACGGGTATGTTGTTCGTGCCTGCGCCCGCGCGGGACACCGCGAGAACGGTCTCGGGCAGGGCGTAGTCGTGCATGTTGAAGGAGCGGACGATGATCGCGTCCGGCTTATCCGACTGCATCGTGAATTCGTAATCCGCTTTGAGCTTCTCTTCCGCAAGTTTGCTTATGTTGTTGAGTGCGAGTATGGTCTTTTTCATCCTCATGTACTTCCTTGTTTATTTATGCGTTTTCTTTTTCGAATTTCTTCATGAACTCGATGAGAGCCTTCACACCTTCGACGGGCATCGCGTTGTATATGCTCGCTCTCATGCCGCCGACGAGGCGGTGACCCTTGATGGATACGAGACCCGCTTTGCCCGCTTCCGCGACGAACTTCGCGTCCAGCTCGGGAGAAGGGGAGACGAAGGGAACGTTCATGAGAGAGCGGTCCTCTTTCGCGACGTTGTTGGTGTAGAAATCCGAGCCGTCGATATAGTCGTAAAGCATCTTCGCCTTTTCGACGTCGCGCTCGTGCATGGCTTTCACTCCGCCGTTGTCCTTGAGGTATTGGAATACTTCCGTCGCGACGTAGGTGGACCAGCAGGGCGGGGTGTTGTAAAGGCTCTTCTGCTCGGTCTGCGTCTTCCACCTGAGCATCGTGGGGCATATCGGCATGAAGCGATCCTGAAGATCTTTGCGAACGATGACGATGGTCACGCCCGCGGGTCCGACGTTCTTCTGCGCGCCCGCGTAGATGACGCCGAATTTGGAGACGTCTATCTCCTCGCTGAGTATGCAGGAGCTCATGTCCGCCACAAGGGGGATATCGCCCGTGTCGGGCACATAATTATAATGAGAGCCGAATATCGTGTTGTTGAAGCAGATATGCACATAGTCCGCGTCCTTGCGGAAGTCGTCGCGCTTCACTTTGGGGATATAGGTGAAGTTCTTATCCTCGCTCGAAGCCACGCAGCGGGCGTCGGTGTACTTGCCTGCTTCCTTGAACGCTTTTTTCGCGAAGTTGCCCGTCACTATGTAATCCGCTTTGCCGTTTACCGTGAGGTTGAGGGGAACGGCTTCGAACTGCGTGGAAGCGCCGCCCTGCACGAATATGATGTCGTAGTTCTCGGGAACGGAGAGCAGCTCGCGGAGAAGGCTCTCAGCCTTATCGTTGATCTCCTGATAGGGCTTGGAGCGATGGCTCATCTCCATAACGCTCATGCCCGAGCCGTTGTAATCGATAAGCTGCGACTGTACTTTTTCGAGTACGGGAAGCGGTAACATGGAAGGTCCTGCGGAAAAGTTGTAAACTCTCATATTTCATCTCCGATAGATATTTTTGTAACAAGTATACACCCATTCCCGCCAATTTGCAAGTAATCGGGGCGGAAAAGAATAATTTTCCCGAGATAAAAACGTATAAATCTCACCGCGCGAAAATTATGCGTTCGTAAACGTGCATTAAGTATTGACAGGCGGCAAATAATGGGTTATAATATATGAAAAGTCGAAAGGCTTGAGACGCGGGGAAGCCCGCACCCGAATAAGTGAGGAAATGACATGAAAAATTACGACGATGTACCTGACCGCTATGACGACGAGATCCTCGAAGCCGAACCTGCCGACGACGAGTACGACGAAGTGATCGACGGCGAGTACGACTACGACCGCGACGATTCGGATTACAAATTCGGAAGAGTGCTCGACGAGATATCGGAGATCAGACGTAACATGGACGCCGACGATCGCCGCGCATCCGGGCGTTACCGCGCGCCGCAGTCCGAGGCGGAACTGTACGACGAGATCAACAGGCTTCGCGGCGAACTTGCCGATACGCGCATGGCTCATTCCGTACAGGAGGAGCTCGGCAGGCTCAAAGAGGACATCGAACGCGCGGCGGACGAGAAGAACGCCCGCCTTACCGAGGAGATCGAAAGTCTTAAGAGCCGTCTCGCGGCAGCCGAAGGAGTCGCTCCCGCCGAGTCCGCTCCCGCAGAAGACGACGCTGCGGCAAAAGAGCTTGCGAAAAAGACGGAGGAGCTCGAAGAAGCCCGCCGCACGATAGCGCGGCTCAAAGCGGAAGGCGCTCATGGCGGATCCGTCGTTTCCCGCGCGGGCGGCGCCGCGGACGTTACGGAGCTCATGCGCCGTATCATAGACGTCCGCCTCGCTCTCGGAAAGATGTCGTGCGACGAGTATGATCGCGACATCCGTCTTCTTTCGGTATACAACGCGCTTACCGCAGCCAAAAGCGCGGTATATACGACGGCGAGCACCCTTGCGGAAAAGCTGGAGGCTATGCGCCGTCTCGCAAACGAAATAGAACTTTCCGACGACTGCTATATAGCGGACGTCGCGGAAAAATACAACGAAATGGCGGGTGCCATCCTCGGCAGCCCCGTGCACCGCGAGGATCTTGCCGTTGCGGCGGGTCTCGGCGGAACGGACAGGTTCAGATCGCTGCTCACTCCCGAAGGCCGCACCGCCGCGGTGCGCTTCCTTGCGCTTGCCGGAGTTGCGAAGAACGCGGACGACGTGAGCGCGGCTGCGGACAAAGCGTCCGAGCTCGCGTCCCTTAAAAACGCCGTTCAGTGCGACCGCAAAAAAGCGGAGAACGACGCGCTCTGTTCGGAGATACTTTCTCTCGCGTCCGAGCTCGCGTTCGCTTCGGACGGTGCCGCGGCGATGCTTTCCGCCCGTCTGCGCGAAAAGATGAACGAGCTCTGTTCGCTCGAAGTGAGCGAGATAATGACCGTGCCCGGTATGGTATACGACAAGGCGCCCTGCACGGTACCCGCGCATTCCTATGCGCGTGAGGCGGTGGGAGCCGCTGCATCCGAGGGCGGCGCCCCGGCGGACGATACCGTCGCCGCGCTCACCGATGCGGTCAATATGCTGCGCGCGGAGCTCGGCGGAACGGCAGCGGCGGCTTCGGCGGACGAGATCGCTGATCTCAAACGCAGGATAACGGACGCGCAGAACGCCGACCGCGAGGCTATCCTCGCCAAACTCGACGAGCTTGCTTCCTCCGTCGCGCATAAGGAGGAAGATCCTTCCGTTCCCGCGCCTTCCACGCCCGATGAGCTCAACCTCTTCCTTTCGGAGATCGTGTCTTTGCGCGACGAGCTTCAGGCGTATAAGGACGAAGTTTCCAATATGGCGGATAAGCTGTCCCGCGGCGTGGCATCCGCACCCGCTGAAAGGATCGCCGAAGACGGCGCTCCCGCAGCTCCCGACGATATGGGCGCGGTCATGGACGAACTCGCTTCCATCCGCGCGGATCTCGGCGGATACGCCGACGACATAAAAGCCGCGGTAGCGGGCGGCGCGCAGCCGGTCGCGGCGGGCACGGAAAGCCCGTCTTCCGCGGTGAGCGACGAACTGACCGCGATCAGGGCGGACATAGCCGCTCAGCCCACGGCGGGCGATATTGCCGACATCAAGGCGGAGATATCCTCTCTGCGCGAGGACATTGCCAAAGCGGACGACGTCCGTGCGCTCGGCAGCGAGGTGAAAGCCGCGCTTGCGGCGGGCGGAGCCGCGGCGATAGCTTCGGACAGCGGAGCTTCGGCGACCGAGCTCGCTCAGTTGCGAGACCTGCTTTCCGGTCTTGCCGGCGTGCCCGCGGCGATAGCGGAGATGAAGAGTGATATAGCCGCTCTCCGCGAAGAAGTGGCGGAACTCAAAGCCTCCGTGCCCGAGACGCCCGTTCGTTCCGACCGTACCGACGAACTCGTCGAACGCATATACGGCGACGTGCGCACTATGGTGGAAGAACCCGATTACAGCGTGATGAACGAGATACTCGCTCTCCGCGAAGAGTATCAGCACCTCAAAGAGAGCGTCAACAAGATCCTTCCCGAGTCTGCGGACGGCGGCAAGCTGCTTTCCGAGATCGAGGCTCTGCGCGATCAGATATTTACGATCAATATGGCGAGCGTTTCCGACGGCGAAACGCAGTCGTACGAGAGCTATAACAATATCATCGTCGATTCCATCAACGAGCTGCGCGACGACGTGCATACGATGCTCGGCAAGACGGACGGCGAGGGCGGCGCGTTTGGCATAGACAAGTTGGAAAAGGAACTTGCGGAACAGAAGCAGACGCAGGAAGCGATAGCCACGTTGCTCAATCAGACGCTCGATCAGCTTCAGAAACTTGAAGAGTCTCTGCGCTCGGGTACCGAAAAAATAACGGAAGAGATAGCCGGCACCGCCGCCGAAGCGGACAAGAAGGATGACAGGCAGGATCAGCTGCTTTCCGAGATAGAGAACATCAAATACACTCTCGGCGTCATCCAGGGCAACGAGAGCGGCGAGGACGCCGACCTCGAAGGCTCGATAGCCAAGCTCAAAAAAGAATTGTCCGAAGTCGCAGGTATAATTAAGTCGGATAAAGAATAACGACCATATATAAATAAACTCCTATAAGTAAAGGCTCCTTGCTCGGCAGGGGGTCTTTATTTATATATCGGGATATATTTTGCGTGCATCGTGCGGCGTTCCGCGCCCTTGCGCTATAAAAGCGGATATGAACCGTTCCCGCACACAGTGCGGGTTTTCGGCATAGCATAAAGTGTATAACGACAGGGGGAGGAAGGCGGCAGGGCATGATATTCGTAACGGTGATAGCCGTCAGTGTGGACGCGTATGTGGCGGGGCTGTCGCTCGGGGGATGCGGGCGGGTGAGCGTGCCGACGCTGCTGTACATATCCGCATTTTCCTTCGTCATGCCCCTTGCGGTCATGCTGCTCGCGTCGGCGGCGGCAGAGGAGCTCGATTGGCTTACGGCGGCAAGCTCGTGCATAATCATAATATTGGGAGTGCGCGGACTGCTGCCCGAAAGAACGTCGCGGCGTGAGCTGCTGCAACGCGGGAGCCGCTACGGGCTTTCCCGCGCTACGCTCATGGGTCTGTCGCTCGCCGCGGACACTTCGGTGGGAGCCGCGGCGCTCGCGGGCGAGAGCCTTGCCGCAGCCGTGCCGCCGCTGGCGTTCGCGGCGCATTTTGTGCTTTTATCCGCGGGCGCGCTCACGGTAAAGCTGCTCGGCGCGTCGCGGGCGATCGCAACGGCGGCAAGTGCGGCGATGATAGTCCTCGGGGTGCTGCGCATGATCGGATAAGGAGGTCGCTTATGAAAAACCGTGCGCTTTCGGGCGCGGAAAAGTACATAGTGACGGGCGGCGCCCGTCTTTACGGCGAGATCGAGGTATCCTCGGCTAAAAATTCCGTGCTGCCCCTCGTCGCGTGTTCGCTCATGGTGAACGGCGAGGTGTTCCTTTCGAATTGCGAACCCGCGAGCGACGCCGTGAATATGCTGGCGATAGTCCGCAGCCTGGGCGGCAGATGCGGATTCGAGAACGGCGGGATATACCTCGACTGCCGCGGCGTGCGCCGTCACGAGGTAGGCGAAGAACTGACAGGCAGACTGCGCTCGTCGGTATTCATACTCGGCGCGCTCGTATCGCGTTTCCGCCGCGCGGAGATAAGCTATCCGGGCGGGTGCGACATCGGTCCGAGACCCATCGATCTGCATACGAGCGGGCTGCGCAGCCTCGGCGTGCGCGTGTGCGAGAACGGAGAGCGGCTGGTGTGCGACGGCAGGGATATCCGCGGCGGAGAGTTACACCTTCCCATGCCCAGCGTGGGGGCGACGGAAAATCTCGTCATGGCGGCGGCGGGAACGGAAGGACACACGGTGATCCGCGGCGCGGCGGAGGAACCGGAGATCGTCGATCTGCAGAACTTCATAAACGCATGCGGCGGCAGAGTGCGCGGAGCGGGCAGTTCCAGGATAGAGATAGACGGCGTAAAGGAACTTCACGGGACGTCCTTCGCTCCTTCGGGAGACCGTATCGCTGCGGGGACGTACATGATCGCGGGAGCGATATGCGGCGGGGAGATAACGGTGCGCGGTTGTGAGTCGGGTCATCTGGCGACGCTCACGGGACTGCTCAGGCGAAGCGGCGCGATCGTAGCGGAGCGCACGGACGGCGTGACCGTGATATCCGACGGGCGTCTGCGTGCTCCGGGGCGGATAGAGACATCTCCTTATCCGGGGTTCCCGACGGATCTGCAATCGCCGATGACCGCGCTCGCCGCAGGCGCGAAAGGCACTTCGTACATAATAGAAAATCTTTTCGAAAACAGGTTCCGCCATATACCCGAGCTCATGAAAATGGGCGCGGACATAACGGTCTGCGGCAGAGCCGCCACTGTCCGCGGCAGAAAACTGCATGCCGCCGACGTAGAGGCGAAGGATCTTCGCGGCGGAGCGGCTCTCGTGCTTGCCGCTCTCGGCTGCGAGGGCAGGAGCACGGTAGCGGGAGCCGCGCACATAGACAGGGGATACTTCGGCTTCGACCGCAAACTCGCGGCGCTCGGAGCGGACGTCCGCCGCGTTTCCGCCCTCGATATGTAGTTCGAGTATAGCTCGAAGCAATTTCGGTAAATTTATCAATACGCTTGATTTTACCGATACGTTTTGTTATAATAGCGTATATGAGGAATAAAAGGCTGATAATTTTACTCTCCGTTCTCGGCGGGGTCGTAGTGCTCATCGTCGTGATGAGCATAGTGTTCACCGTTTATCATATCGAAGCGAGATGTATCGGCGATTATTCCCCTACGCAGAACGAGGAGATCTCGCGCACGAGCGAAGAAATAGTCGCCGCCGCCGACGACTTCATGTACAGGAGCATATTCCTTTTCGACGAAGAGGAACTTGCCGCTGCGGTGGACGCGAATGTAGTCCGTGCGGAAGTACGCGACGTCGTGTGTATATTCCCCAACAAAGTGCGCATAGATTACGGCTATGTGTCCGACGATATACAGGTGCGAGACGAGGCTTCGGGCAATTATATCATAGCGGGTGCGTCGGGAAAGATAACGTCGCTCTCGGGAAACGATATGTCTTCGCCTGAGGATTCGTCGGTGATATCCGTCGTATTGCCGGATGGGCGTCTGCCGGTCGGTTCCGTTCCCGGCGCGTACATGTTCGACGAAGATTCGTTCGAGCGTAAGGCGACGGAAACGTTCGTGCGCTATGCCGAATCGCTGAAAGAAAACGGCGAAGACAGCGGCAGGGTGTTCCGCGCGGCTTACAAGGAGATAGATCTTTCGGACGCGTTGAAAGACGCGGGCGCGACCATAACGGTCACGCTCCGCAGCGGATTCGAATTCGTCATAAACGGCAGTCTCAATCTCGAAGGGGAGAACTTCACTTTCGACAACGAGGATACTTTGCAGAGCGCGGTGAACGCGATGGTCTCGTTCTATCATGAGGAAGAGGACGGCATAAACGGCGGCGCGGGCGTCGCTACGGTGCAGTACAGCGAAGGAAGTTTCAAAGTAGCGTTCGATCCCGACGCAGGCGATCGGGGGGAGATATAAAGTGGCACAGGAAGCAGCAATACTCGACATAGGCTCGTCTAAGATCACGGTGCTGATATGCCGCCGCGGTGTGAACGACACGATAACCGTCGTCGGCAAGGGCGAGTGCGAATACCCGGGTTACGAGGAAGGGGAATTTTACCGCCCCGACGAACTCGTAAACGTCGTGTTCAAGGCGGTATCCGCCGCCGAAACGGACGCGAACATGAAGATACGTCATCTGTACATAGGCGTGCCCGGTCAGTTCTCCGTCACGCAGTGCAAGGACGTGACGATGTCCCTCGGCAAGCGCCGCAGGGTGACGGACGAGGACGTGGACAAGCTGCTCGCGCTCGGCGCGGATTTCGATGACGGCGGGTACGAACTCGTGAACAGTCAGCCGGTGTATTTCACCCTCGGCGACGAGCGTAAGCTCATCCAGCCCGTCGGGATGACCGCGAACCGCCTGTCCGGATACATATCGTACATATTGGCGGATAAAAAGTTCACCGAACAGTTCTCCCGCATAAGCGAGGATCTCGGCATAGAGTCCGTGGAGTTCGTCAGTTCGGTGCTTGCGGAAGCGCTCTTCCTTTTCGACGATATAGTCCGCGACCGTTACGCGGTGCTCGTGGATGTCGGATATATAGTGACGGATATCGTAGTGGCTCGCGGCGACGGCATCGTACGGCAGTTCAGCTTTTCGCTGGGCGGCGGGCACTTCACCAAAGATCTTCACGAGGACCTCAGCATACGTTTTTCGCTTGCCGAAACGCTCAAACGCAAAGCGGTGCTCAATCTCGAGTTCTCGGCAGAAGATACATACGATCTCAACGTGGGCGAAAGGGTCATGTCTTTGCCCGCGGTGCAGGTGAACGATATAATCACCGCCCGCATGAACAAGCTTGCAAAGACGATAAACAAATGTCTGGCTTCCTGCGATCTGCCTCCGTCGGCGACGTATTGCCTCACGGGCGGCGGCATATCGTACATCCCAGGAGCGGCGGACTATCTCTCGCGCAAAACGGACAAGCAGTTCGAGATAGTCGCGCCCGATCTCCCGCAGATGAACAAGCCGCATCTGTCGAGCGCGCTTTCGCTTATGGATATGGTGCTCGGCGCTTATTCGGCGCCGCAGCGTAAAAAAGGCTTTTTCGCCAAATTGTTCGGAAGATAAAAGGAGATGACGATAATGTCGAGACAAATCAACGGTAGAGAAGCGCCTTCTTCAAAGATAGCCGTGGTAGGCGTCGGCGGAGGCGGCGGTAATGCGCTGAACAGAATGATCGAGAGCAACTTCGGAGGCGTGGATTTCATCGCGATAAACACCGACCTTCAGGACCTGCACAAGTCCAAGGCGAAGTTCCGCATACAGATAGGCGAAAAACTCACGCAGGGGCTCGGAGCGGGCGCAAATCCCGAGATAGGTCAGCGCGCCGCGGAAGAGAGCCGCAACATAATCAAGGAATATCTCAAAGAGGCTAACCTCGTCATCATAACCGCGGGCATGGGTAAAGGCACGGGAACGGGAGCTTCTCCCGTCGTGGCGTCTATCGCCAAGGATATGGGCAAGCTCGTCGTCGCGGTCGTGACCAAGCCGTTTTATCTCGAAGGCCGCCATCGTATCGTCAATGCCGATATAGGTATAGAGAATCTCTCCAAGGTCGCCGACGCGTACATAGTGGTAGCCAACGAGAACCTCGTCGCGCTTTCCAACAACGCCACGATGAACGAGGCTTTCGAGTATGCCGACGGCGTACTTCGCCAGTGCATCCTCGGCATAAGCGACGTGATAATCAATACGCAGACGCTCAATATCGACTTCGCCGACTTGCGCACCGTACTCAAAGACATGGGCAGGGCATACCTCGGCATAGGCAGCGGTAGCGGCACCGACAGGGTGATAAACGCCGTCAAGTCCGCGGTCAATATCCGCCTGCAGGATATCCGCATAAACAACGCGACCAGCGTCATGCTGTACGTCAAAGCCAAAAAGGAAGTGACGGTAGAGGAGATAGATAAAGCCGCGGTGCTCGTGCGCGAAGCCGTTCATAAGGACGCGAATATCATATTCGGTTTCGATTTCCGCGACGATCTTCCTCACGACGTGGAGATAATGCTCATCGCGACGGGCTTCGGCGAAGAGCGCAGGGCGGCTGCCGACGCTCATTCCGATCTGCCTGCGCGCAGCGCTTCCGAAACTCCCGCCGAACAGCCCCGTCCCGCGCAGACCCGTGCGGAAATGCCGTCGAGCATAGTCCACGTCAGCGATACGGACGACGATGACGACGTCGCGCCCTGGCTCAAAGAGCAGCGCAACAGAAGGCAGAATACTTTTACCGACAAAAAATAACGGAGCCGCATATAACTCGGTTACCCGGTACCGTACGCACAAACGCTTGAAGATAGATCTTTAAGCGTTTTTCTTTTTAATCTCGACAATAATGTATATCCGGCGCGGTAAAATACATGGTATGATATACGGGACATGAAGGTGTACATAGAGTTCTTCGTTGCGGAAAACGTTGTTGTGACCGCTTTGATCTCGGGTCTGGCGTATCGCTTTCTCGGAATGCGGCCGCGCAAGCTGCGCACGGCGCTCGCCGCGATAGCGGGAACTCTCGCAAGCGTATTCTATCCGTTTTGGGAACTGCCTACGCCTCTCATGGTGCTCGCCAAACTGCTCGTCGGGGTCGCGCTGTCCGTGTTGCTTTTTACGGGCGTGTGCAATGTCCCTATGGGCGTGCTTTGCTTTTTCGCGTCCACCGCTCTCCTTGCGGGGGCGACGCTCGCTGCCGATTGCTTTATCGCGGGAGACCTCGGGCTCGCGCTGTCTTCGCCCTCTCGTCTGCCGTACGGAGTTCCGTCCGCCGCGGCGCTGGCGGTATATATCCCTGCGCGTGTTATCGCGAGCGCGGTGAGGAAGCGGCAGGCGGAGAGCGCGTTCGTCTGCAAAGCCGTCGTAACGGTATGCGGTAAGACTGCCGAGCTCAGCGGATATATCGATACGGGCAACGGGCTGGAAGAAAACGGTATGCCGGTAGCCGTGGTCAAACTGTCGTCATTCGTCCGCAAATTCGGCGAAGAAGCGTTGCTTCGTTCCTGCGGGGAAAAGACGGTGAGCGGTGTGGGCGGAGCCGCCGCACGCCTTATTCTGATAATACCCGACGGGTTTTTATTATATTTCGATAAAAAACGGAATAAACATAGTGATGTGATATTGGGCGTCTCGGCGGGCGGTTTCCGCCGCAGAGAAGATATGCTGCTGCCCGTATCCGTTCTCGGAGGCTGATATATGCTCGAATGCCTTAAAAAGTTTTTCAGAAAGATCTTCGGTATGGAGACTGACGGCGTGTTTTACGTCGGCAGCGGCGAGACTTTGCCGCAGCCTCTTTCTCCCGCGGAGGAGAGCCGCGTGCTCGGCGAAATGCGCGAGGGGAGCGCCGC
Organism: Candidatus Protoclostridium stercorigallinarum; assembly: GCA_019113275.1. Classification (GTDB taxonomy): domain Bacteria; phylum Bacillota; class Clostridia; order Christensenellales; family Pumilibacteraceae; genus Protoclostridium; species Protoclostridium stercorigallinarum. The sequence goes on along the minus strand of DXHS01000084.1, from coordinate 4,368 downwards.
GGCGAAATCGCTGCTCATAGAGCGCAATCTGCGCCTCGTCGTGTACATCGCGCGTAAATTCGACAACACGGGCGTGGACGTGGAGGATCTTATCAGCGTCGGCACGATAGGGCTCATAAAGGCCGTCAATTCGTATAATTTCGAAAAGAACATCAAGCTCGCCACTTACGCTTCGCGCTGCATAGAGAACGAGATACTCATGCATCTGCGCCGTATAGTGCGCACCCGCTGCGAAGTCTCGCTGGACGAGCCGCTCAACGTGGATTTCGAAGGTAACGAGCTGCTCATATCGGATATCCTCGGCACCGATCCGGATATAGTCAGCCGCGATCTCGAGTCGAACGTGGAAAAACAGCTCCTGCGCGACGCGGTCGCGCGACTGACCGACCGTGAGCGCGTCATCATGGAAATGCGTTTCGGGCTGAAAGGGGAAGAGGAGAAGACGCAGAAGGAAGTTGCGGACATCCTCGGCATAAGCCAGTCGTATATATCCCGACTCGAAAAAAAGATAATACTTCACTTAAGAAAAGAACTTAACAAATCGGGGATATTTTCGTAACGGCGGTAACCGTACTCGTGATACCGTTCCGTAAAGCGCGCCTCTAAAACCGCGGCGCGCTTTCATCGCTTCGGGAAAGTGAGGACCGTGTGAAAAATTTTTCGCAAATTTATCAAAAAATTTTCGGGAACCTATTGATTTTAATTTGTTTTTAATGTATACTTAAAGCGTCGGATATCGCGCGCGGTATGACGGCGAAATAAAATACCAAGGAGGAAAGCAATGGACGAACAGAACAACAATTCGCCCGACGAGCCGATCGAAGAGGTATCGGCGCCCGAGACGCCTGCGGAAACGGGGGACATACCCGCACCCGAGACGTTCTCCGACGAGGCGGTGGAATCGCCCTACAAAAACGGTTTCCTGCGCAGGCTGGACGACTACTACGGCGTTACGAGGAAAAAGAGCAGCATACGTGTGGAGATCATGGCGGGCGTCGCCACCTTCCTGGCGATGTGCTATATCCTCGTCGTCAACCCCAATCAGATACTGAGCTTCGATACGGGCGATCCGTTATGGCCGTCCGTGTTCCTCGCGACGGCGTTCGGCGCGCTGATCGGAACGTTGCTCATGTCCTTCGTCGCAAAAATGCCGTACGCACAGGCTCCGGGCATGGGACTTAACTCGATGGTAGGCACGCTGCTATCGGGAGCCGCGGGCGGAGGAGCGGCAATGATGTTCTCCTTCGGTACTGCGATGCTGCTCGTGCTCATAAGCGGCTTGATATTCCTGCTGCTTTCCGTCATCCCGGGCGGAAGAGATAAAGAAACGGGCAAGCTCAAATCCCTCCGCGAATACATATTCGACGGCATACCCAAATCCCTGCGCTCGGCAATACCCGTAGGTATAGGCTTGTTTATCGCGTATATCGGTTTCCAGAACGCGGGCGTGATAAAAGCAAGCGCGTTTACGCAGGTAGACCTGATAAACTTCAATATCTATACGCCGCAGCTCGTGCAGTCCGGCGGCACCGTGATGACGCTTGCGTCTCCTCTTATCTGCCTTGCGGGACTCATCGTCATAGCGGTGCTTTCGCACTTTAAGTTCAAAGCGGCGGTCATTATCGGCATGATAGTCGCGACGATCATAGCGATCCCCACGGGAGTCGCCGATGTAAACGTGCTCACGGGCAACGGAGGCGTTACCTGGAAATTCTGGGAGAATTTCGCAAACTTCTTCTCGATGGACGCGTCGAAGGGCGGTTCGTTCCTTGCGGCGTTCACAGATGTAGACTTTTCTGAGAAATCGGTGCTGTACTGCATAATGACGGTCGTATCGTTCTGTATGATCGACATGTTCGATACCCTCGGTACGGTCACCGGCTGCGCCACGCGCGCGGGACTGCTGGATAAAGACGGCAAGCCGCTCAACCTCGACAAGTGCATGTACGCGGATTCCATCGCGACCTGCACGGGCGCGCTGCTCGGTACGTCTACGGTCACGACGTTCGTCGAATCGGGTACCGGCGTGGCTGCGGGCGGCAGAACGGGTCTTACGTCGCTGACTACCGCGACGCTCTTCCTGCTCTCCATATTCCTGTTGCCGTTCTTCGCTTTCATACCCAGTGCGGCGGCGGCATGCGCGCTCGTATACGTGGGCGTGCTCATGATGGGCAACGTCAAAAACGTGGACTTCGATACCGTGCGCAACGCGGTGCCCGCGTTCTTTACGATAATCATCATGCCGCTCGGCTACAGCATAACGGACGGTATAGGCATGGGCATGATGATGTACACGATAATATCGCTCGTCGAGTTCGCCGTAGGTTGGGTGCTCGCCGCCGTGAAAAAGACGGAAAAACCCAAATTCGATATCCCCATCGTAACGTTCATAGTAACGCTGATGTTCGCGGCATACTTCTTTATCCCGTTCGATGTCTGATAATTTCAAATGATTTTGAAAGCCGCGTATGCGTGAAAGCATGCGCGGCTTTTGCGCGGCCGAGCGGAGCGGGTGAGAGAAGAGCGCGATTTTTTGCTGCGCGAACGAGAAAACCCGCGAATTATCCTTGACAACCCGACGTGCTTTTTGTTATAATCGGTATGTTGTTTCGGATAAGTCCGATATGCAGCGCGGCAAGCCTTTTAAGGAGAAGTACCCAAGAGGCTCAAGGGGCTCCCCTGCTAAGGGAGTAGTATGGATTAAACCGTAGCGAGGGTTCGAATCCCTCCTTCTCCGCCAAGCGGTACCCAACTGAACCCGTAAAATGGTTTGGTTGGGTGCTTTTTTATACTTTCAGTTTGATTTTTACATGGTGCTCCTTCGGTTTTGATTTGAAAACGTGAGTATCAACGATATAACTCTTTTCACACTGATAAAAGCAAAAGTCCCAATGATTATTATCATCGGGACTTTTTTTGTCTGTAAAATGCAGGTCGATTTCTATCTTATCGTTGTATAGTCGGATTTTTTTGACTAACAGATCAATAAGCTGTTTTGGATTTTTTCGTAAGGCGTTACTGATATGTTTGACAACTTCTTCTTTTGTCAGAAGTTGTCGTTCCTTGCATTGTTCTATCAGAATTTTTTCGCTAAACATGGAACGTTTTTCTTCTAACTCTTCTAAACGTTTTTTGGTAGAAACAGTGGAAATGCCTTGTTCCATACAATCAAGTAAATTAGAAATGGACTTTTCAACTTTTGTTAATTCGCCTCTCAATAAATTCAAAACCGAGTGGTCATGATATTGCTTTTTCAGGAGAAGCATAATATCGTCCGCAAATTGTAAAAGATTTTGTGGGGTTGCGAATGCTTCCAATAACGAATCTATTACTAAGGTCTCAAAAGTTTCCTTTCGTATCGGGTTTAATTGGCACGTTTTATTTACTCTCTTGCCGGAACACTTGTAGTACCGCATGATGCTACCGTTTTTAGAAGTACCGGAATCAGAGTTAACAGATTTACCGCAGTAACCGCAGCACACTTTGTTTTTTAATAAGTAGACGACATTCGGTTTACGTTTACCGTATTTATTGCTGTCTATTTTGCTTTTTACGGCATCGAAAATTTCTTGGGGAACAATACGTGGGTACATATTTGTGAAAATTTCATCGCCGTGTCTGTATACTCCGTTGTATTTTTCGTTGGCAAGCAGATGATACACGGTGTTCCTTGCAAAAGGTTTTCCGCGATATAGAATACCTTTTTCATGTAGTTCTTCAATAATCGTTTTTACGAGTTTGCCGGACGCGCATTCGTTAAACATCCATCTGACAACTTTCGCTTCGTCTTCGTGTATAACAACTTTCTTGTTTTCTACTCGGTAGCCAAATATGATAAAGCCGCCGGTGAAGGTTCCTTTTTGCCTACTTTCGTTCATTCCGCGCTTGACTTTTTGAGATAATTCTGCCGAATAATATTCCGCCATGCCTTCAAGTAAACTTTCGAGGATAATTCCTTCGGGTGTATCCGGAATGTTTTCCATGCAGGATATGAGCTTTATACCGTTGTCTTTCAACGTTTTTTTGTGCATAGCCATTTCATATTTGTTACGGCTGAATCGGTCTAATTTGTAAACCAGCACAAAATCCCAAGCCTTTTTGTCGCTGTCTTTCATCATCTGCTGAAAGGCTTCGCGATTGTCGTTCGTACCTGTTGTGGCTCGGTCTATGTACTGATTTACGATCAAAATGTCGTTACGCTCGGCATAGTCGTTGCATACGCGGACTTGTCCTTCGATTGACTGTTCCGTCTGTCGATCACTACTGTACCTCGCGTAGATCACCGCAGTTTTCATTGCAAACCTCCTTTTTGAGAGCAGTTTATAAATCAAAGGGGCAAGGTTTCTTGCCACTTTGAAAAAATTTTTC
>DXHS01000083.1 GCA_019113275.1 Candidatus Protoclostridium stercorigallinarum | reverse complement strand
AGCGCCACGCGCAGCTTGCCGGAGGAAGACCCGCCCGAGAATTCCGCATTGACGGAGATACCTTCGCCCGTAAACTTCTCGCCCGCGAAGTACAGCATATCGGGATCGACGGATACGGTCACTTCGCCCGTCGCCGTCATGTCGCCGAACGCGCGCTCTTCGAGAGGCTTTGTCATATCGAACACGGTGCCGTTCACAGTGACTTTCGCGTCTTTGTCGAACTTCGCGTCGATATCGGCGTTGGTGTAGTTGGGCGCACTCATGGTGAACTCAGAGCCGTCCAGCACTTCAAGGCTGTTTACCGCCCAGAAGCAACTGGTGTCATTGGTCATCGAGAGAGATACCTTCGCGCCGTTCTTTGCGACAAAGTCGTCGCCGCTGCCCGACCAGATGGTGTATGCCCAGGAAGCGCAGCCTTCGCTGCTGCCGATGTTTAGCGTCGCGCCGTCTACCGTGGTGACGCCGTTAGTCTCGACAGCCGCAGGGCTGGAACCGAAAGCGATGTCGTTATACATTATGTTGAGTACGGTGCCCTCGCCTTCGACGGTGAGATCACCGGCAAGATGGATACCGTTGACGCCGAGCATGCCGAAATCGCCGAAGCCCGCCTGCTGTTTGATGCTGACGTTCTTGCCGTAGACCGTGACGTTCGCGCCGCCTCTTACGGTAAAGTCGTTCGCGGCTACGTTGCTGCATACCACGTCCGTGCCGTCTATCGTCAGCGAGCCTTCCGCGAACAGTGCGGCATGTTCTCTGCGGTCCTGCAGAGAAACGGACGCTACTTCGAACGCGGACGCGTCGATCGCGCCGTCGCCGCTAATAGCGAGGTCGCCGCCCGACTGTATGCGGCCGTCTTCCATCGTGAGTGTCGCGCCTTCGGACACCTCCACCGCACTCGCGTTAAGGTTGCCTTCGATACCTAAGTTGCGCGTTACCTTGACGGTACCTGCGTCGAAGTCGTCCGTCATATACACATAGCCGATGTTGTTGTTCGAAAGAGCCGCGCCGAACTCGGAGAACGAGCCCGCTTCCGCCGCGTCGCCGTGAACAACGAAAGTCGCGGAGAACGGCTTGTCGCGGAAGGTGTAGGACGCGGTTATCGTGACGTCTTTATCGTTCACGATTATCTCACCGTCCTTCATGTGCTTTTCATCGGCGGTAAACGTAAGACCGTGCTTGCCCTTGGTTATCTTCTGCTCTTTGCCGCTGGAGAGTTTTGCGACGATGGATACGCCGCTCGATTTGAACTCCTCGTTTGCGCCGTACATGTAGTGCACGGTGTTCGGCATCTTGGCGACGGTCGTTTCTGTGACCGTGAGTTCTTTTACTTCTACATTGCATGTTGCGGACGCGTCGCCGTCTTCCGCCGTGGCGGTTATCGTGGCTTCGCCCGCTTTGAGCGCCTCCGCGACGCCGTTTTCTATCTTGATGACGGACTCGTCGCTGCTCGTGTATATTATGTTCTTGTTTTCCGCGTCTTCGGGAGTGATGATGGGCTCGAGGCGAAGTTTATCCGTCTCATACATCACGACGGACTCCTGCTCGAACTTGACGGAGTCGACATGTACGACGAGCGCCGCCGGTATGATGACAGCGAACAGGATTATGAGGAAGACGATGAGCACCACCGCTCCCGCGCCGCCTATGATGAGCGGCGTCTTGTGCTTGACAGCGAACTCCTTGGTGTTCGTCTTGAAGTTCGCCCAATCCTCGTCCACTTCCGCCTGCTGCTCTGCCGTCAGCTTTTTGGTCTGGCGCATGAAGCACGCGACGAGGGACACCAACGCCGTAACGAGAGTCGCCGCGATGATGAAGATGAGCACCGCGCCCGAAGCCGTGGTCTCGGCTATGTTGGACGAACCGGTCAGATAGTAGACGATCTCCGTTCCCATGGTCGGTATCGAGATACCTACCGCGAGAGAGAGGAATACCGTCTGCAATATGGGGATGATGCGCGTCAGATCGTTCTCTTCGATGAAGAAGTACACGAGCGGGAGCAGGAACGCAAGCAGATAGAATACGAACACTCCCCCGTTGAACAGACCGTGCGCCCCGCAGTATGCGGCATAGAATATCGTGAGAAACAAGCTGAGCAAAGACGCCGCGAGACTGAAGTAGAACCCTATGGGTTTGTTTTTGAATAATTTCTTAAACATGATCCTTCTCCTTACGCCTCCTCGGCAGAATTCGCCTTGTCTTTACGCGAAACGATCGCCTTGACGACTGCGCTGCTTATGAACAGTACGCCCGCAACGATGGTGATCACGAGGAGCACCGTGTTGGCGGTAGTCAGCGCGGTCTCCCACCAGTTTGTGACGGGGATTATCACCATATCCGAAGACATGCCGTTGACCAGGTTACTGTTGCAGTATGCGTAATAGAAGTTCTTGTTCGCCTGGCGGAGCATCTGAAGGATATAACCGTCGCCGCCGTTGATCGCGTCTTTTACCGTCCTTACGCTGTCCTGCGATCTCGCAAGACACCACTGGTCGTTACCCGCGATGATGGCTTCGACCGGGTGCATGTAGCTGTCGATCGCGTCGGAGATGATGACGCCCTTAAAGCCCCATTCGCCGCGCATGACGTCCTGCTGCATGACCTTGCTGTGGCAGTACGCGCGCATGCCTACGCGGTTGAAGGAAGTCATCGTGCTGTTGGACTTACCGATGGTGAACGCGCCCTCGAAGCCGCGCATGTCGTTCATACGGAAGGACTGCTCGTTGGAGAACGTCGAAAGTCCCTGGCGGTAGGTCTCCTGGTTGTTGCCGCAGCAATGCTTGATAGCCGTGACCACGCCCTTGGAGCGCATCGCCGCGACTTCGGCGCCCGCACACAGATAGGACATGTAAGAATCTTCGCTGTAATACTCGAAGTTACGTCCGCCGTAAGGCGTGCGGTGAAGGTCACCGCCCGGGCTCCACAGCTGCACGCAGGTGGAGAACATGGACTCTTCGCCGAGCATCTCTCCGCGGCGAGTGAGAAGGTCGTAACTATACGTCTGCGCGAGCACGATCTCGTTGGGGAACATCGTGCACTCGCCGCTGATGTGCGGAAGACGGTTGCCGTCTTCGTCCTGGATCTTGAATCCCTGGTTGATGCCGTCGGGACCGTCGTCGTTCCAGTTCCAGGGCTTGCCTACGCTCGAGATCGCGTACGTTCCCCAGTGCTCCCAGATGACGTTGAGCATATCCTCTACCGTAAGCTGATCGATGAATTTGTTCCACGTCTCGTCGTCCTCGTAAGGTATGCCGTGCATGTCGGAGAACGTGATGCCGTTTTTTGCACCCTGCGTGAAGTCGGACACCGCGGGAGCGTCCTCGGGACGGGCGAATTCCTGATAACGGTCGCCGTTATCGTAGCCGTAATAGTTACCGCTTATCTCTATCGCCATTTCCTGCGTAAGAGTTATCACCGTGTGCTCGGTGGGATAGGTGCCGCTCCAATCCGAACGCGTAAGATACGTCACGGTATCGGGCAGCCAATAGTTGAGATCCATCTCCTCGAGACGGTTGGTCACTTCCACCTGCTCGTTCTCATTCCACTGAGAGTAGTGATACGTCTCTGTATCGAGCTCCGCCAGGTTCCACTTCCAGACGTGATTGGTCGCGTCCGGCGCGAAGTCGCTGCCGTCGTGGTTTGTCATGCCCGTAGCGCCCTTATCCGCAAGGATATAGTTGAGAGCGTCGTGTACGCTGTCGCCCACCGCGAAACGGTAGTCGCCCGCGTCGAGGATGTAACCGGTGACACCGTTATCGTTGAGTCCTTCATAATCGTAAGACGCAAGAAGATATTTATCTACGGTGATCGTGATGGTCTCGCTGTCGCCTTCCTGCCCCGCGGGAGCGAGAACGCCGGTCTTGCCGAAGCCAACGAGCTGCACGGAGGATTTCTCCACGCCGTATTCAATGTAAGGCGCCTGCACGTACAGCTGTACCGAGCGCTTGCCCGCAACGTCGCCCGTATTGGTGACTTTAACGGCGATGGTGAACTCTTCGCCCTTCTTTTCCGGATCGTAAGAGCATTCTTCTTCCACTATCTCGAGAGAGAAATCGGTGTAAGACAAACCGTAACCGAACGGGTACTGCACTTCGTCGGAATACTTCCAGCTGTCTTCCGTGCTTGAGCCGACGTCGCTGTCCGCGTCGCCGTTGCCGAGGACGGCGTCCTCGTAACGAGTCTCATAATACTTATAGCCGATGTAGATGCCCTCGGCGTATACGACGTAATGCTCGACCTTCTCGGGATTCTCGGTAATGCGGTTCTCCGCCGTGAGCATCTGGTCGGCGTTGGTATACGTGAATGCGCCGAAATTGGTCATCGCGGGCGACGACTGAAAATCGTACGCCCAGGTATCGACAAGCCTGCCCGAAGGATTAGTCTCGCCGCAAAGTATGCTGCCGAGAGCTATCGTGCCGTGATGGCCGTAACCCGCGGTATAAAGACATGCGTCGATGCCGTATTCGTCCAGCCAGGGCATCTGAACGAGGTTGGAAGTGTTGAGCACGAGGATGACCTTCTTGAACGTCCCGTTATCCTTGTACGCCTTGACCTCGCTGAGCAAAGCCTCTTCCTCGGGGAAAAGCGCAAGATAGTCCTGAGTGGGATCTTCGCGCTGGTACCATATTGCGTCGCGCTCGACGTTGCCCGTCGGGCAGTCGCGGTTCTCGCCCGCCGTACGGGCAAGGAATATCACCGCGGCATCGCCGTAATTTTTGTATGAATCGCGAAGACCCGACTGCTCATAGAACGCCGGTTCCGCCTCGTAAAGGTTCCAGTCGCCTACGGTCATGACTTCCGAACGCGTGCCGCTGCCGTAAGTCCCGCTGCTGCGAGCATTGGCGTAAGCGTTATAAAGCGTATCGTTTATTTTGAACCCCGCCCGCGCAAGGCCGTCTTTGACGTTGGTCTGCGGGTTGCCGCTGTACTGAGCGCCTCCCGAAGGCGGCTTATACAGCGGATCCTCGCTCGCGTGGCCGAAAAGACTGATGCTCGCACCTTTTGCAAGGGGCAGCGCGGGAGCACCGTTCACATCGTTATTGCGGAGAAGTACCGCACCCTCTTTCATCTCGTTGATAGCCTGCTCTTTGGAAGCGGCTTTGAGAGCGTCGAATTCCTCCTGCGTGGGGTTCTTCACATCCGCGGCGAATTCGCTTTTGTAATGGCTTGCGACCTCAGCATTTCCCGTTTGCACGGCTTTGGATGACACAAGCCCGAGATAAGAGTTGATGGCGATTTTATTGGCAAATGCGAACTGCGTCAAAAAAAACGCAACAAGCAATAACGCAACGAAAGCCGTCAATAATCCTCTCCAGATATTCGCCGTTTTGGCGAATATTCGGAAAAACTTATTCATTCTTTTTCCTCCTTGTTATATTTTCGGAATTTGTTCGCATGCCATTCCGGTATGGCGATGACGATAACGGCTGCCGCCGTCGGCTGTTTACTCCCCGGATGTCACGGGATATTCCTGCTGTTTTTGCAATGATATTCCGTAAATATTTCATTATCCGCCATTAAAATCAATACAAATACGCTGCCTTCCTGCTATATTCTATCCTCCTTTAATTGTTCTGCTAAAAATAATATATCATACCCTCCCCCTACGTTTCAAGACATCTGCTGTCCACTTGTGGACATTTTTCGTCATTTTTATATAGTTCGACCGACACGCGGCGTGCTCGTCGGCGTACGGCAAAAGACCCGCGCATGCAAGCATACGCGGGAAATTTCGATCGCAAACAACGTATATGACAAAAACCGTCCCCCGTTCTCAGGCGACGGCAAAAACCGCGATCGGTTTTCCCGACCGCGGTTTTGCGTACATTGTCATGCGACGTTTTATTTCGGCTGCTCTTTGTCCTGCAGGACCGTATCTTCTGCGCCGCTGCCCGCATCGGGTCCCGTAGCTTCCGAGCCGGTCCCCCACGAGAGTTTTGCTCCGTCCGCAACGTTGCCGAACGCAAGGTCGCGAAAATTGAGCTGTTCCTTACCCGTTCCTATAAGCTGCACTTTATTCACACCCGCTTTGAGCGTTACGACTGCCGCTTCTTCGTATACGAACCAATGGAATCTGTCCACATCGTCCGGCTTGCCCTGATTTTCGTAATGGTGGATCGTCTCGCTTTGGTAGGAAACGGGGTCGGTCTCGCCCGCGGGAGTTATTTCGATCCCCCACGTTTTATAGAACTCGACTTCCCATTTCGTAGATATCGCGGAACAGTTTACAAGCATGGTAGCCGTGGTATCCTTGTCCGAAACGATATAATAGGTTATCGTGGTGATCGTGCCGTTTTTACCGGGAAGCAGCTGCTCGTCCGTATTCTTCTCCGCGCCTTCGAATATGCAACGCTCATCCATACCGTTGAAGTTGTAACGAATCAAAGCGTTGCAAGCCGAGCAAGTCACCGTCACACCGTCGGACGCGGTAACTTCTTCCCCGCCGTGGTTATCCGGATCGACGGGCAAAGCGATATCGGTATCCGAAATTTCGTCCGTTCCGTTTTCGTCCGAATAATATTTATCGCAATCGTCGCAGTACCAATACTCGATATTACCCGTTTCCGTGCATGTCGCCGCGACCGCGGGTACATGAACAAGCTCGTGTTCGTCGCCGACTTCGGGCGCGGGTTCGGTGCCCCACGAGAGTTTTGCGCCGTCCGCAACGTTGCCGAACGCAAGGTCGCGGAAATTGAGCTGTTCCTTACCCGTTCCTATAAGCCGCACTTTATTCACACCTGCTTTGAGCGTTACGGTAGCAACTTCTTCGTACATGAACCAATGGAATCTGTCCACATCGTCCGGTTTACCCTGATTTTCGTAATGGTGGATCGTCTCGCTTTGGTAGGAGACGGGGTTTGTCTCGCCCGAAGGAGTTATCTCCACTCCCCACGTTTTGTAGAATTCGACTTCCCACTTCGTTGCTATCGCGGAACAGTTTACAAGCATCGTCGCAGTGGTGTCTTTATCTGATACGATGTAGTAAGTAATGGTCGTCATTACGTTGTTTTTACCTGGAAGCAGCTGCTCGTCCGTATTCTTCTCCGCGCCTTCGAATATGCAACGCTCGTCCATGCCGTTGAAGTTGTAACGGAGCAGGGCGTTGCAATCGGAGCACGTCACGGTCACGCCGTCGTCAGCGACGGTCTCGCTGCCGGTATGATTATCCGGATCGACGGGAACGATTACGGACGAAGTATCGGTTATCTCCGTTTCGCCGTATTCGTCGGAGAAATACTTACCGCAATCGTCGCAACGCCAATACTCGATATTGCCCGTTCCGACGCAGGTAGCCGCTACCGCAGGCACATGCTGCAAGTTATGCTCACCCACTTCGGGCGCATACCAACCGAACTCGCCGCTCTCCGAGAAGATGATCATCGACTGGAAGTTATACGCCGCGTTCGTTACGTTCTTTTTCGGCGTCTGGGAGAAATCTATGACGTTCCTGCCCTTTTTCAGCGTGATATCGCCTACGATCGTCATCGCGTAATCGTTCCATTCGCGCAGACCCGTTTCGGACACGGGCATAGTTCCGTCGCCGTGCACCCGCGTGCCGTTTACGGTAAGGACGAACTGGTCGGTAAACTTAAGATCGGTCTTGACGTCATGCGATACCACCACACCTAACCTGACCGTACCCTCGATGCTCGAATCTATCTCGTAAGTGATGCGGGTCTCTTTATCCCAGGAGCAGCCTACGCCGTCTATTTCGGCATTGATACCCCTGCCGTGATTGTCCGCGCGCTCGTCGAGAACGGTGAAGATATGCGCATTGTGCGTACCGCTGTCGCAGTCGCATTTGTATTCGCAGCCCGGGTTGAGACAGCTGAAATCCGTACAGCCGCCGCAAACCTCGCATTCGCTGTCGCACGTATGCGGTACCTGTTCCGCGGGCAACAGAGAAACTACGGTATCCGCTCCGTCATACGCGACGGAAATACCGAGGAATTCATGGACGTGTTCCCCGTCGCCTTCGGCAACGAAATTTATCGTGTTCTCGCCGCTGACGAGCTCTATGCAGCCGAGATTGATGTTGGCTACGTCGCTCCCCGGATATATCACGCTCGGACGGTCAAGTTCGACGCCGTTTACCGAGGTGGTTATGACGTCGGTGAACACATCTTCCGCCGTGTTCTTATAAACGGATGCGGTGAGATTTACCGTCATATCCTTATCTACGTTCAGCTTATAAGAGACCGCGCCTTCGTTCGACTTGCTGAAACCGACGTAATACGCTTTGGTCTTATCGTAAGTCAGGCTCGTCTTCGCCACGTTGAGCTCTTCCGCCGCATTGAACGTTTCGCCGTAAAGATAACTGTCTCCGCACTTGACGGCGCACGCCTCGTCGGTGCAGTCCGCGTCGAGACAGCCGCCGCATATCGGGCACTTGTGCTCGCACTCGTGAGTCTCGACAGAGGGAGGCGGCTCTGGTCCGGGACCCGGTCCGGGCTCGCTCGTACCGCCGCACGTTGCGATCGGCACTACTACAGCCACGATCACGATCGCCGCGACGATAGCGGTACCCACTACGATGAGCAGTTTCCTATGCTTTGCGAGCCACTCGGCAAAGCGCGACCTGCCGCCGTTTTCGGGCGGCTCGCCGCCCGGAGACATTTCCGCCGAACCGTTATCGGACGAACCGCCGCAGGTCGTACCGCCGTCCGAGCCGCCCGCGGAGCGAGCGTCGTTTTCTCTGTCCGTAACGCGGTCTTCAGCCGGTGCGCAGCGTTTTTCCGCTCTTGCCTTTACGATGAAGTATAACACGAACGCCGCTATCATGCCCGCAAGACTGACTCCCATAAGCACGCCCGTTACCGTCTGTCCCGCAAATATCGCGCCGAAATACCACGGCTCGACATAAACGAACTTAGTGCTACTGTCGATGCCGTTCATCGCCGCGGAATTTGCGACTACATACAGTATGCGGTGCGCCGATTCTCTGAGCGCCTGAGCTACCGTCGGATCGTTTTTGAAGTCGCCCCAAAGCTCGCTGTCGTCATCCGCTCCGCGAAGCCAAAGATCGTTGCCCGCGATCACGGCTTCGGCTCGGCATTCGCCGAGACGCATGTAAAGCCCCGTTGCGGAATCCGTTTCCACGAAGCCTTCGAATCCCCACTCGCCGCGGAGAAGGTCGGTAAGAAGTCCTTTGTGCCTGCCCACCCAGGTGCAGCCGAGCCTGTTGAGAGAGCTCATAACGCCGTTGGCTTTCGCTTCCGTCACCGCAGCCTCGAACGCTTTGAGATACAGCTCCCTTATCGTTTGTTCGTTAGCCCATGTGGTTATACCGCAACGATATATCTCCTGATCGTTGAGAACGAGATGTTTTATGTTGACTATCGCGCCCATCGACTGCAGACCCTTGACTTCCGCGCAAAGCGTTCTGCCCGAAAGATAACCGTCTTCGGAGAAATACTCCCAGTTCCTGCCGCCGTACACCGAACGGTGCAGCCCGGCGCCCGTACCGTATATCTCCCCGCAACCGCCGTGCAGCATTTCGTGACCGAAAGCCACGCATACTTCTTCCACGAGCGCTTCATCAAAGGTAGACGCGAGCAGTACTCCGCAAGGAAACGCCATAAGCGTGCCTACCTTTTCCTGCACGTCTTTTACTCCGGCAGGTCCGTCGTGCGCCACCACCGAGGGCGACGATACGCTCTTTACCGCCTGTATGAGATGATTGCTTATACCGCAAAGCTTTACGGTCTCTTCCCAGGTGAGCTGATCGAGAAGGTCGTCCCAATTGGGATTGTCGTATTCGAGCCCCCTGAACATTATCAGCTTCAGCCCGTCTTTGCCCGCCTGTTCGTTCGTCACGGTGCCGTAAGTCGGCATTTCCGCGTCGGGATCCTTCCAGTTTTCGATACCGGACGAATACTGCATGTCCTTGACGAAAATATTATTGACGGCAGTCATCTTCACTTCCGAACTCGGATACGTACCGTTCCAGTCTTTGCGCGAAAGATAGGTTATCTTCTGATTTGCCGTTCCGGCATACAGATTGATATCCGTATCGTCAAAACGGTTCGTGACCTCTTCCTGCGTATATTCGGACACCGAATATTTTTCGTAATCGTTCTCGGATACGGTTATCTTATGCGCAAAAGTCTTGTCTCCGTTATCCGGCTGTCCGTAAATATCCGTCATGCCGTCAGACGAATCGTAGCCTTTCGCCGCAAGGATGTTGTTCACCGCGTCGTGCGCGTTCTCCCCGAACGCCAGGTAATAGTCGCCTTTTTCGAGAATGTATGTTTTTTTGTTGTAACTGTCGTACGTTTTGAATTCCGACCCGTCCACATCAACGGTATAGGTCTTTTTTTCATCGGGCGCAAGAACGTCCGTTTTAGCGAAACCGACGAGCTCTGCTGCGGCTTTTTCTATGCCGTTTTCCTCATCGTAATCGGTATATGGCTTTTGCAGATATATCTGAACGGGAACGCTGCCCGCTTTTCCGCCCGTATTCTTTACAGAAACGCTGACCGTATAATCGTCGCCGTTTTCCGTTACGGCGAAATCGGAAAACTCGAAATCGGTATAGGAAAGCCCGTAACCGAACGGGAACAGAACTTCTTCGTTGTAGTCCCAGCTGCCGTCCTTTCCGTTCACCTGCCCTGCCGCGCCATCGGCATTGCGCCCGCCGAGCACGCTGTCTTCATAACGCGTTTCGTAATAACGGTAACCGACGTATATGCCTTCCTGATAGACGATATAAGCGTGATTGTATGAGTTGCTTCCCCTGTTTTCCGCGGGCAACCCTGCGGAAGAACGGGTAAACTCGAATGCGCCCGTGTTCACCGTGCTCGGTGCGGAATCGCCGTTATAAGCATAGGTATCGGCGAGCCGACCGCTCGGATTGACTTTGCCGCTGAGCACATCGTACACCGCGCCGAAAGACGCGTTTCCGCCCATGCCCACCCACAGACACGCGTCGATATCGTAAGTAGATATCGTTTTCATCTGCATGGGCGTACCGGTATTGAGCACGAGGATCACTTTTTCAAACGTCCCCGCGTCGCGCAGAGAAATGAGCGCTTCTATCGTATCGATCTCGTTCTCGGCAAGGTCCAGATAATTGTTATCCACGTTGTTGTCGTTGTTTTCCGGGTATACGCTCGTATCGAACCACGTATCACCGTCTTCCGAACCCGTGCGCGATATGAAATAGACCGCCGCGTCGCCGTAAGCCGCAAATGTCTGACCCGCCGCCGCATTGACCGAAGACCACGCTTTTTCGTTTATCATGAACTCTCTGTAATGATTGTCGTCGCCGTAAGGATTGAGCACCTGCTTCCACTGCTGCGCAACCGGATAAAAATCGTAAAGCGTGGGGTTCACGGTATACTTTCCCTCCGATTCGAATTGCTCTTTCAGGTCCATAAAATCCGTTTTGGTCACGGACACGTTGCCCGAGCCCATACCTGTATATCCCCAGTTATTGGCTCTCGACGACACGCCGAAGAAACTCAGAGCCGAGTTTTCCGCAAGAGGGAGCGCGTCGTCGTTGTTCCACAGCAATACCGCGCCGTCCGCCGCCGCTTTACGCGAGATCTCCATAGACGCTTCACGCATGGCTTCGTTGTCGTATACCTGGCTGCGCACGCCGCTCTCATCCGTCTGATAGAGGATGTTCCCGTCGGCATCTTTCTTTACGTAATTCGACTTGACGTACTCGGTATCCTCCGTCGTCTCGCTCGTCTGCATCTGCCAAGGATTTATTCCGAGCGCGTAATTCAGATTATTTTCGTTTTCACGTGCGAAACTTTCTCCGACGATAAGCACCACGAACGCTATGACGAAAAACACGGACAAAAGTATCCACAGATATCTGTTGAATATTTTAAGCAAAACCTTCATCTCGTCACCCCCTCGTTCACATCGCGATCTCTTTTCTTACCTCTGCCTATGACCGCCATCACGATAAAAAATACGGTCGCCGCGACAGCAAGTATATCGAGCACGAACAACATGGTCTGATACCATGTCCCGAACAGACTCGCGCTGCTGTTCGTTTCCGCTTCTATCCTGTTAAGTATGACGAAAGCTATTATTACCGCCGCCGTGAGATAGAAAGCGAATATACCGCTCAGCCCCGCGAAAAATCCGTAAGGAATTTTCTTTTTCATCTTTGATCTCCTTTTTTATTTTGCTAAGACGGACCCGCGCGCCGCCGTCCTTTTCTATTATAAAATAAGCAACCGCCTTGTCAATAGCAGTTGCATATTCTTGAAAACGAGCTGAACATTTTTACTCGCGCGGTTTATTTTCTTTTGCGACATACTCTCTCGGGACGGGTATGAGCACATTGAGTCTGAACATATCTCCTTTGACCGAAACGGAAAGATCCCCTTCGTATTTTTTCACGACGGTAGCTATACTGAGCATCCCGTACCCGTGATAATCGGTGTCCTTTTCCGTTACGGGCAAACCGTCATCCGCAAATTTTATGCTGCCTTTGTAATAATTGTTTTCGGATACGGATACGAATGCGCCCGAAGTCCCGACGTTAAGGCTTATGCAACGTTTTTCGGCGTCCTCAAGCGAACTTGCAGCTTCTATGGCGTTATCCGCTATATTGCCGAAAAGCGCGTACAGATCGCCTTCCCGGATGAAGCCGAGCCCCGAACCGTCGGCGAGGCATGTCATTTTTATCCCTTTTTCGCGGCAGATAAGGCTCTTTTCCGTCAATATGACATCCAAAGCTTCGTTTCCCGTATTTACCTTCGCGTCGTATATCAGAATGGCGTCGCTTATCTCCCGCAATTCCTCGTTGCCGACCGTGCCGTGTTGCGCCAGACTGCTCATCCTATGACGCAGATCGTGGCATTTCGTGTTTATGAGATTTATCGTTTCTTTCTGAAGCATATACTGCCGCTGCGACTGTCTCAGCATTTCCTTCATCTGCGCGGTCTCCGTCCGCATATCCGTGATCGAAACGAGATTGATCTGTATATAGAAAACGAGTATACAGCACACTATATTGTATACGCATGTTATTATCTCGTATCTCAGATCGCTGCCGTCACTGTAAATGACCACGGAAGAAAGCACTACGTCTATAAGCAATATGAACGCGCCGAACCACAGCAGCGTAACGCTTTTCAGCTTTATGCTTTCGTGATCGAATATCCTGCCTACCGACAGCCTCGCGGCTCCGTATCCTAAAATATATATATCGACGTAGATCAGCACGCAGACAAGCGTACCTTTCGAAAAATTGGAAAAATCGAGTACGGACGTACTGTACATATCTATCCCGCCGTCAAGACCTGTCACGGCGATGATAAGCGTATATAACTCGTGACATATATGCTGCAATGTATACGCCGTCAACGCGAAAAACAACGCGCCGGAAAACGAGATCTTATACATGAACGCGAGAGTGCCGCATCCGAACGCGAACATAACGAAAAACATCAGCGAAGAATACCACCAGGAATTCGCCACATACGTTCCGACGGGATAAAAAATCGCCACGGCATACAGCATGGCGAGCGATCCGAGCAGCCGCAGCGCAAAATATCGCCTGCGTCTGAGCTTCGTTGTAAATAAAATTTCGGCGGCGATAAGTTCGGTAATAAAAAGTATCTTGTACCAGAACAGATTACTCATTTTCGACCTCCCGTCGCAAGATAATCGTTGAGCGCGCGCATGAAATATTTCTTTTTGGGCAAGGATATCTGCAACCTGTCGCCTCCGACATACAGATCGAGCCCGCGCACTTCGGTAACGAAACTCAGATTGACATAGTAACACTGGTTGCACAGCGCAAAAGGAAGACCGTCGAACACCTCCGTAACGCTTTTCATCGTACCGGTGCCGTATACCTCCCCTTCCGTCGTATGGAAAATGAGGTTGTGACGCATTATCTCCACATACATCAGTTTATCCGCGGTCACGAGTTTTTTGCCCTGTCTGGATCGGACCCATATCTCGCGTTTGCGTCTGCCCGCCATGCTTTCGACAGCCCTGGAGAACTTTATGGCGAAGTCGTAATAACTTACGGGCTTTACCATGAAGTCGAAAGCCCGTACTTCGTAACCGTTCACCGCATACTGAGCAAGCCCGGTAACGAAAAATACGATAACGTCCTCGTCCGTCTGCCGAAGGCGCCTGACTACGGAAAGTCCGTCCGATCCCGGCATTTCTATATCCATGAAAATAACGTCGAAAATCAGACCCGACGACAAAAATTTGTCTCCGTCGGGATATATATGCGTTTCTGTCTCGACGCCGTTTTCTTCCGAGTATCTTTCAAGATACTTTTTCAGCTGATCGGAACACGCCTTTTCGTCTTCGACTATTGCGGTTTTTATCGGATTTGCCAAACCGTATTTCTCCCGTGTTTATTTTCCGTCATCTGTCGGTACCCGAGGTCGGCACCGGGTAAAATATAATTTAATATAAATTATCTCAAATTGTCAATAGCCGACGTGCGGATTTACATAAATTATAAACCGAGATGCATATTCTTTATACTCTATCCGCTTCGCGTACCCGGTGCCAACCCCAATAGAACACTGCAAATGAGCGCGCTTTTCGGCTGTTTCCCTTGCGTGTCACGCTTGCCGTAGGAGTCACTACGGCTGCGCAGGAGGGCACTGCCGGGAAACGGCTTAAAAATCGCATCTCCTTGCAGCGAGCATTTATCGGCGCAAGATCGCGAGGTCAGGCGCGCGAAACGGAACGATATCGTACCCTCTGTGGTACGATGAGCGACGTTTCGCGTGCATCACCCGTGATATTGCCCGATAAATGTGTTCTATTGGGGTTGGCACCGGGTATGCCGTTTGATGTCGGTGCCGCATAACCGGTAAAATTTTTGTCATTTCCCGCACATGATTGACATCCGACCGCCGTTTTATTATAATAAAGCGCGAAGGACGGTGCACCGCATGATAAAACTGATAGCGTTCGATCTGGACGGGACGTTGTTGCATACGGATAAGAGCCTGCCCGCGGACTTCTTTCCCGTCGCGGCGGAGCTCACGGCGAGGGGAGTGACTTTCGTCGCGGCGAGCGGGCGGCAGTACGATAATATTTACGAGACCCTCTCTCCGCTGTCGAAGGATATGTACATAATAAGCGAGAACGGCGCGATAAACGGCAGGGGAGACACTATCTCCGATTGCCGCCGCATGACGGCAGAGAGCATCGCCGAAACGCTTGCGGAAGTGAGGGGGATCGGCGGAGCGCACGCGGTATGCTGCTGCGCCCGCGAAGGAGTATACTCTTCGGAAGAGCCGACGTTCGTGCGCGAGATGAGCAGGTATTACCTGCGCCGCCGCAAAACGGACGACCGCGGCGCGGAGAGCGCACCCGCATGCAAGGTGGCGATATATTGCTACGGCAGGGCGGCGGAGTTCTACGAGAAGTTCACCGCTCCCGCAGGTACCGAAAAGGTGATATCCGGCGTCGACTGGGTGGATATCGCTCCCGCGGGCGTGAACAAGGGCGCGGCGCTCGCCGAAGTGCTCGGGATCACCGGAGCGCGCCCCGAGGAATGCCTGGCGTTCGGCGACAATTTCAACGATCGCGAGATGCTCGAGTTATGCGGCAGCCGCTTTACGGTGGCGAACGCGCCGGGCGGCATGAAGGAGCTTTTCCCCGTCATCGGCTCGAACGACGAGGACGCGGTCACGGTAAAGATAAAAGAGATATTCGGTATATGAAAAAGGACATGAAGATACTTACGGCATTTTTCTCGCACAAGGGCGAGAACTATTTCGGCGGACGGATAGTCTACATAAACAAGGGCAATACCGCAAAGGTCGCCGAAAAGCTGCATGCGCTCGTCGGCGGCGATATGTATGAGATAAAGAGCGCTTCGCCCTACCCCGAAACGTATAAAGAGACGGTAGCCGCGGCGGTGGCGGAGCTTTCCGCGGGCATACGCCCCGAGCTTGCCGCTCCCGTTCCCGACGTTTCTGAGTACGACGCCGTCATTCTCGCGTACCCGAATTGGTGCGGTACCGCGCCCATGGCGGTAAGGACGTTCCTCGAGAGCGCGGACTTCTCCGGCAAGCGCATACTTCCCGTATGCACGCACGAGGGCAGCGGCGCGGGCAGGAGCGAGGCGGACATATCCGCTTCCGCGCCGGGAGCGGTCGTCGCGCGTCCGCTTGCAGTGGTCGGCAGCGAGGCGGCGCACAGCGACGAGCTGCTCGTGACATACCTTAAAGAGCGCGGAGTGCTCGGCGTCTGACCCGCCTTACGAAAAGCGCTTTGCCGCCTTCGGATATGCCGGAACGCGCGTTTTTTCCGCCGTTCGTACCGGCAAAAAGCAATTTACGCAAAAAAAAAGACCATTTGTGTCAAAAGGCTTGATTTTTTCTCCGATATGGTTTATAATCCAAGCGTAAGAGGTTTGAGGGAGCTTCTTCTCCCGAAAACGCCTGACGACGACAATCTTCATTATGTTTGCAGAAACCACCACCATCATCCACCACTGCAAACATTTTCTCCTAACACACGGGGCGAGCGGTTCTTATGAGCCGCTCGTTCCCGTTTCAGGCAGCTTGTCTTATTCGTGGGACGGCATATAATACCGCTGATACGCGTAAATGACATCGGTCACATACTCCGCCTCACGCTACCGCATGTTCGGCGACGGTAGTATGCTCCCTTGTCATTTCCGCGTATCAGCGGCATTCTCTGCCGTCCACGGTTTCGGGGAGGGGTATAAAATGCTCTCCGCCGTCCTTTGCGAAAAAATCGATATGTTGTCAATGCCGCGCAAGTAAGTCAGTTTGAAAACTTTTCGGACTCTCCGAACGGGATGACATTGCCCTTTTCGGTATAGGCGGCGTAGACGTTTTGCGCGTCGCCGTAATATGACTTTCCGCGGAGGATGTCGAAATAGGGGAGCAGATCGTCGCCGACGGTGCCCGTCGTGAAAAAGCACAGTTTGCCGCCCGCTTTGTGCACCCAGCCGCGGGCGGCGCCGCCGACGTAGGCGACGTCGAGCATGCCGCCGTCGGAGATGTCCTCGACGGGTATGCCGCGGTCAACGAGCACGCCCACGCCTTCGAGATCGCCGCTCGGCAGGACGACGACGCGCGTCACCGTATAGTCGCGTGCGAACTCGGCGATACCCATGGCGGCGTCGTAGCCGAGATCGAGGACGTGCACCTCGAAAGACGTATTCGTTATGCGGCTGCGGGAGACCGCGGAGGATACCGAGGACGCGTGCTCCCAATCGGCGACTATCGCGGCGTTCGATCCCTGCACGACTACGGTGGCTGCGGAAGCGCCGCCGAGGAACACCACCGCGTTGTCCGACATGATCCCGTTGCGGCTCGCGATGACGAGAAAGCAGGAGAGCGTTACCGCGGCGATCGCCCGCATATACCTATTGCCGACGAGCACGTATCTGCTCGCGATAAAGCTCACGGGCAGCACGAGCGCCGCGAGCGCGGATACTTTCACGACGATCACCGCCAGAGGAAGAGAGGCGACGAATGCGGATAGTGCGCTCATCCAGCCTATGCCGACCGCGGGCAGATAGCCGACGAAGAATAGCGGCGGTATGAGCATGAGCGGCAGCAGCGCGACGAGCAGCACGAACACCGCGGAAAGCAGCGGCATGAGCAGCGCGTTGACGACTATCGCGTACAGCCCGATCTCCGAAAAGAACACGGCGGTCAGCGGCAGTATCGCCACCTGCACGGCGAGCGACGCGCCCAGCCCGTCGGCGAGAAAGCGGGGAAATCGCAGCCGTCGGAACAGAGACGAGACCGGTCGGGAAAAGGCGATGAGCCCGTATACCGAGCCCGCGCTCAGCAGAAAGCCGCATTCGAACAGATAGAACGGGGATATCATCAGGCATACCGTGCATGCGGCGAACAGCGAATTGAGCGCGTCCCGCCTTCCGAGATAGCGCGACCACAAACTCATCGCGTACATCACGAGCGCCCGCACGGCGGAAGCCGCCGCGCCCGTGAACACCGTATACAGCGCGAGCAGCGCGGTCACCGTTATGCAGCTCGCGAGATAGGGCGCGCGCAGAGCTTCTATGAGCCGCGACAGCATCATCGCCGCCAGAGATATATGCAGCCCGCTGACGGAAAGCACATGCCCGATCCCCGCGGCGGAATACGCTTCGTTCGCGGCGTCGGGTATCGCGAAACGGTCGCCGACCATCATGCCGTAGGCGATGCCTCCCGTCGTTTCGTCCGTACAGGATACCAGCGTGTCGCGCACGAGCAGTCGGGCGCTTTCGAGGAACGTCGGCTCGCCCTCCGTTACCGAATATACGTCCGCCGCTTCGGCGTAAACGTAATAGCGCATATCCGTGCGCACGTAGGAGGCGTTCACGCTGCCGTCGTCCGCGATGAGCGGAGCGGGGGACACGGTCGAGGAAAACGTCACGCGGTCGCCGGTGTCCAGCCCGTTCATGTCCCCGTAGTCGTCGGTAAACACCGCGGTCATGTTGCCGTCCGTTTCCAGCCCGTTCACGACGAGATCGCCGAGCACCGCGGTGAGCTCGCCGCCGTCATGCGTAAAACTCTCCGTCAGCCTGCCGGATATCGTGTACGTCACGTCCTCGCGCAGGGTGATGCGGCCCGACAGCGAGGAGAAGAACATCGCGCAGGCGGCTACGGTCACCGCCGCGGCGACGGCAAAAGTGATCGCGGCGACGGCTTTGCCCTTTACCGCGCTCACGATAAGAAGCGCGAGCGCGAGAGATACCGTAACGGCGATGAGCGCTACGCCGAGGGCAAAATAAAAATACGCGGCAAGCGAAGAAAGCACGCCTGCCGCGCAGAAAGCGAATATAACGGCGCAGGGTCTGAAATTGACGACCCTGCGCAATGTCACTCTGCCTCTTTTATTATCTCCACGTCGGAGATGACCACGGGCTCTACGGGAACGTCGTCGTACCAGCCCAGCGAATGAGTGGGCACGGTCGAGAGTTTCACCGCCGCGGCGATCGACTCCTCGTCGTCCGCCGTGCCGAACGCCGCATACTGCCCGTCGAGGAACGAGCAGTCCGCCACGCAGATGAAGAACTGCGAGGAAGCGCTGTCCGGCGCGGGCGTGCGTGCCATGGATATAACGCCGGGAACGTGCTTTATGCCGTTCGCATAGCCGTTTTCGCGGAACTCTCCCACGATCGTGCGCGGCGCGGGTTTTTCGTGCAGCGCTTTGCCGTCGCACGTCATGCCGCCGCCCTGGATCATGAACCCGGGTATGATGCGGTGCATGCACAGCCCTTTATAGAACCCGCTCTCCGCAAGCTCGACGAAATTAGCCACCGTCTGCGGCGCTTCGTCGGGGCGCAGCGTAAGGCGTATCTCCTCGCCGCCCGCGAATTTGATCTTTGCTCGTATTTCAGACATCGCAAGCCTCCCTGTCGTATGACCGAATTATATCATGCGGGCACGCGATCTGTCAATCTCTTTACCGATGAAGAAAATGTCGTGCCCTAAAAATTTGAAAAACAAGCGCAAAATGCTTGTAATTTCAAAAATGAAATGATATAATACATAAAAATGAAATACGCGGAGGTAGGATATGTCTGTATTTTGTGTGCGGGTAAAAGAACTTATGAAAGAAAAAAAATTATCGCAAAAAGGACTGTCGTTTTTGAGCGGGATAAGCGAGCCGTCGATATGTCGGTATTTACGGGGTGATACGGAACCGCGGATAGATGTAGTTCATAACATAGCTGCGGCGCTCGGCGTTTCCGATGCGTATTTACTGGGATCAAGCGACGAATACGAAGAAAAGGACGCGAAAACCGAGATCAAAATAATGATCGCAAGGAACAGGAATATATTGACGAAACAGGATAAGAGCGATATCATCGCTATCTTATACGGGGAAGAAGATGGCGGTTGACATAGACGGCGCGGAATACGATAAAATGGTCTGCTTATCGTTAGACATATTGCGTGACTACGGTATTTCGGATTTTCCGTTGGATATTTTGACATTAGCCGAGCATATGGGTATAAAAACGATCCCGTATTCGTCATTGGCGGCACAAACGTATGCCGAGCTCATATCGAAGCCGGGAACGGAAAAAGGGTTCACGATAGCCGGTAAGTGCGATAACGGCAAAGTTACCTATACCGTATATTATAACGATGTCGATATGACACGGCAGGCATGCAGATTTACTTTGGCGCACGAGATAAAACATATCGCGAATAACGATTTTTTGAAAAAGGAGCTGACGGAAGCGGATGAGCAGCTTGCGGAATATTTCGCAAAATGTCTTTTGGCGCCGCAAGCGATAATTATCGCAGAGCGTTTATCGCCGCCTGACGATTATGTCTCGCATTTCGATATATCCGTAACAGCCGCGTCGATATGGTTCGGCGCGGTGGAAAAAAGAAAATACAGATTCGGGGAACTTCATTTGTTCGATCCCGAAAAAGAATATTTGGAAGAGATCGGGTACGGTTGGTAGATAACGAGCGACACATTTGAGATCAAAAGATACAAAAGAAAGGCTCCGATCCGATATTGCGACTATCGGAACGAAGCCTCTCGGGCGAATACATGATGTATCCGTAACAAATACATTATAACATGCCCCCTTCTTTTGTGTCAAATAAAATGACGGCAACCAAAGGTTGACACTTAAAACAAGGAGGGGCAAAAATGCTTTCCGAAAATTTTCGCAAGAAACAGACATTCCTGCGCAACGAATATTCTTGCGCGGGGAAATGGAACATACCGATAGTTAAACGCCGGGAATTGGTAGACGACGTGAAACTTATCGCGTGTTCCGACACAAGATCAAAGGAAGAACATAACCGCGATCGCGGCGTACATTTCTTTGTGGACGACTATCGTTTCGAACACATTTACGACAATCCGCAAAGGAGTTTGCGCAAATTCTCGCAATATAAATTTCTTCTTACGCCCGATTACTCTCTTTATGCCTATATGCCTTTATGGCGGCAGATAGAGAATGTTGCAAAAAACCGTTGGTGCGGTGCGTATTGGCAGTCTCACGGACTTATCGTCTATCCTACGGTCAGCTGGGGGCTTGCGCCCACTTATGATTTCTGCTTTGACGGCATAGAGAAAAATTCCGTCGTTGCGGTAGGAATGGTAGGTTGCAAAAGAAACAAGCCGGCTTTCATGC
Source organism: Candidatus Protoclostridium stercorigallinarum (assembly GCA_019113275.1). GTDB lineage: Bacteria > Bacillota > Clostridia > Christensenellales > Pumilibacteraceae > Protoclostridium > Protoclostridium stercorigallinarum. Next base: position 8,562 of record DXHS01000083.1, on the reverse strand, counting down.
GCGGCTATGATGCAATGATTGAAAGGATTGATCCGTCGGCGATCATTTGTTTCGGCGTCCCGTTTGCCGAAATGCGCGGGAACATCATTTCCGTGGACTATCTTTCTTCGAGAAAGGCGGTGAGATAATGGGCGGACGCGGAACTTTTGCAAGCGGCAACAATGTCGCGTACAGCTATCAAACAGTCGGAAAAATCGAGGGGGTCAAGGTGCTTCGGTCAAAAAACAGCGGCACATCGCTTAAGTTGCCCGAAGAAGCACATTCCTCGAAAGCGTACTTATTGCTTGACGATAACGGCATGTTTCGACAATATAGAGAGTATAATGACCGGCATGAAGTCATACTTGAAATCGGCTATCACAATGAACCCGGTTTGGGGCGAGGGAAGGTTTTGCATGCACATATTCATCTGACGCCCGGTATAGCCAATCACGCGACGGCACAAAAAATCAAATTGTCCCCCGGGGATCCGCTTTATGAAAAATATAAACATTTTTTCAAAGGAGTGAAACAATGAAAGGGAATGATTTAAATCAATTTATTGACGATCTGTATTCAATGGGCGGACCGGAAAAGGAGTTCTTGTACAAAGGGAAACGTTATTTTTTAGAATCCTCCAATATCGGAGACAACGTTATAGAAATGGTTGTATTTCAGTGTTTCGGAGAAGAAAAATATGTTTTTCGATGCAGGGGGAAGACTTTTGCCGAATGTGTCGAGCAATTTGTAAAAGCCGGGATATTTGACGGTAAAACTATCTATGAAGCCGAACAGGACATTGAAGTGTTGTATGGATGAATCGGCGGTGAGATAATGGGCGGACGCGGAACTTTTGCAAGCGGCAACAATGTCGCGTACAGCTATGAGACCGTAGATAAAATTCACGGAGTTAAAGTATTGAAAGGCATTAACGGCAAGCATTCTTTGCCGGAAGAAGCGCATTCGAGCCGAGCTTATATAAAGCTCAAACCGGACGGCACGTTTCATGAAATTCGTATATACGATAAAGATCGTTATCTCGTAAAAGAAATAGCTTATCATCCGGAACCGAATCTTACCGGCAACAGGCATGAGAACGTTCTGCATGTTCATGAGTATAAAAGAGACAACTTCGGAGACAGACCGGCAAGATCGTTGACACAAGAAGAGTATCGAAAATACAAGAAATATTTCAAAGGGGTGCCGAATCAATGATAAACGGAAATGTGAATGAATTTGTCGATGGACTCTATTACGGTGACGAAAGAGTGTTTGTATATAAAGGGCAAAAATTTTTTATACAGGGGCTCACTTATGACGGTTGTAATCATTTATTGTTGGACAGATGGGAACCGCCCGCCGACGCTTATATCTGGGAAGGGAAAAGCCCGCGCGGGACTTTCGCTGTCGAAGAGTTTCTTTCTACCCCGATCTGGGACGGCAAGACCTTTTGGCAAGTCGAGCAGGAAATGGAATGGGTGGATTGCTGAAACGATACGGAGCGACGTTAGCGAGGGAAAAAGTGCTTGGCGCGGCGGGTCGATATTCCGCCGCGCTTTCATCGTAAGGCTGTCCGTGTTTTCTTATCCTTGCGCATTGCTTGACAGAGGCGGGCGCGGTGTGGTAATATTATATGACCATGAAGAAAAGGATAGCGATAGCCGCCGTGCTTTGCATGGCGATCATAGCCGCCGCGGGCGTGTTCACGGCATGCGGCGAAAAGCAGGCGTTCGTGCCCCCGCACTACGACTACTATTCGTTCACTTACGACGAATCTCTCGGCGGGCTGGTGCTGGATGTGACGCATTCCGGCTTGCTGCCCGACGGAGCGCTTTCTCTGCCCGCGAGCAGTTATTACTACGACGGCGAAGAGGCGCACGACGAGCCGAAAGACGTGGTCGCGATAGCGGACGGCGCATTCGACGGCTGCGGGCGTATCACGAGCGTCACGCTGCCTTCCGCATACAAGCACATAGGCGCGGAGGCGTTCAAGGGCAGCGGCATAACCGAGCTCGTGCTGAATAACGACAACGTCACGATAGCCGACCGCGCGTTCTTCGATTGCGTCAAGCTCGAAAAGGTGAGCGGAGGCAAGGTAAGCGCGGTGGGGAGCGAGGCGTTCTTCGGTTGCGTGTACCTGCGCGCGTTCGACAGCGATACATCCGGCGCGACGATAGCCGAGGGCGCTTTCGATCATACGAAGACGGACATTTCCTGAATACGTAATATTTCACACATTACCCAAGTCACCGAACCTTGGATAAAAAACGGAGGTAAAAATTGAAGATCGCAAAGATCGTTGCGAGAGCGGGAGTCATCGCCGCTCTGTACACCGGACTGACCTATGCGTTCGCGTTCTCATCGTTCGCGACGTGGACGGTGCAGTTCCGTATCAGCGAAGTGCTGACGATATTGCCGCTCTTTTGGGGCGAAGCCGTCGTCGGACTGTGGGTGGGCTGTCTGCTCGGCAACCTCATAAGCGCCCCGCTGGATATCGCTTTCGGCTCGACGGCAACGCTCGTCGCCGCGCTGCTGACGTTCGTCATAGGCAGGCTGCTGCGCCGCGGCAGGCTGCGCGTCATCCTCGGCGCGATACCGCCGGTGGTCGTGAACGCGCTCGTCGTGCCGCTTACGTTCACGGTGTTCGCGGGCGCTCCCGCGGCATACCCGCTGCAATCGCTGTTCGTGTTTCTCGGTCAGCTCGCGGTGCTCGCCGTAGGCGGCGTGCCTTTCGGGCTGGGACTGACGAGATATCTTACGCGCTACCGGGCGAAAAAGAGCGATGCGAAAACGCTTTCCGCACCCGATCCGCTCGCGGCGGAAACGCCCGGACGGGATAAAAAAGAATGACACACGAGCCGCGCGTATGGCATTTCGCGCGGCTCTTTGCGTAAAATACAAGGAGAGAAGATATGGAAAATGATACTCCCAAAGTAAACGCGAAAGGGCAGACGCTCGAGCAGTTCCTCGCGGCGTACGATCCGAACAAGTACCGCAAGCCCGGCGTGACAGCCGACTGCGTGATCTTCTGTAACGAGCATGTGCTCATGGTGCGCCGCGGCAATCATCCGTTCATCGGCGAGCTGGCGTTCCCCGGCGGTTTTGCCGAGCTGGGCGAGAGCACGGAAGTCACCGCCGCTCGTGAGCTGGAAGAGGAAACGGGCGCGAAAGACGTTCCCATGCGGCAGTTCTATACGGCGTCCGCTCCCGGGCGCGACCCGCGCGACTGGACGGTCTCCGTCTGCTACACGGCAACGCTCCCGTCTTTCCCCGAGGTAAAAGGCGGCGACGACGCCGCATCCGCGGCATGGTATGCGGTCTCCGTCTCTTCTTACGGCGACCTTACCGAGCTCACCCTCACCGGCGACGACGGTTCCGTTACCGTTCATCTCGACGTCCGCCGCGACCCCTTCGGCAAGATAGACGTGAACGCCACCCGCGTCCTCGGCAGGGGCATAGCGTTCGATCATGCCAAGATACTGCTCCGCGCTTTGGAAGAGAGCAAGTAACCGAGTGGAAGGCGCATAGCTTTTACCTTGCGCACCGCTATCGCTCGCTTCGCGTGCGCTTCGGTCAGACGCGAAAAGCGCGGCTCCCTATTCCGAAAAATTTCCAAACAAATTTCGAAATGAAATTTGCTTGAAATATTTTTCGTCATTTCAGACGCGAAAAGCGCGGCTTTTCGGCGTAAAGTCACGTTTCGGAGTCGCCGCGGGGAACCCCTGCGGCGACCGCTAACGCTACGCCCGCTTCCGAGAACGTGCCTTTCCATCCGAAAATCCCGCGGTTTCGCTTTGAATCCTGCCGAGCGGGGCGTATGCGCTTAGAGGCTTGTCGTCTGCTACGAATTCTGCCGAAAGGGGCGTTTGCGCGCAGGGACGGGAAGAAGTCCCGCGCGCTTACGCGCTCCCATCCACCCATTTGATATATTCCGCGCGGAAGCGCGGACACCTTATGAAAGCCGTCCCCTGAGGCAGGGGAAGGTGGCGAGCACAAAGCGTAAGCGGCTGCGAGCCGGAAGGGGTTGAAGTTTGTACTGCGGATAAGCATGATATAACGGTCAAACTCGTACATTCTCTTACTTCAACCACTATCGTCATCATCATGCTATCCGCACTGTCTTTCACGCTCTCGTACATTTATTCTGCCTCAACCCCTATCGCCCCATACGGGGCACTTCCCCCTGCCGCAGGGGGCAGCTTTTCGGACTCGCTTAACGCTCGAAAATTTTCCTCGCGTTCGAAGCGTGGTTTGCTTGTCGCAATTAAATTACTCCGCGCGAAAGCGCGGTCATTATTACAGCCTTCCCCGAAACAAGTGTCGGGTAAACCGGTGCGCGGCAGGTTTTGCGTTGCGGGAAGAAATTGCCCTAACCCTATTGCTTTTTCGGCGAAATTGTGTTAAAATCCGATATATAGACATACGGCGGAGAATAGACATGGCGATAAACGAATTGCAAAAGCAGACGAATACGAACATCCAGGAAAAGGCGAACCTTATATGGGAGATAGCAACACATCTCGTGGGGCTGTATAAACCGCATGAGTACGGCAAGGTCATACTTCCCATGACGGTGCTCAAACGTTTCGACGACGCTCTCGCGCCCACCAAGGAAAGGGTCCTCGAAGCGAGCGAAACTTTGCATCTCAATAATTACAACGACAGTGCGATACGGGACGGCGCGCTTTGCCGCGCTTCGGGTTATTCGTTTTACAATACGAGCAAGTTCGATTTTGCCCGTCTTCTTGCCGATCCCGAGAATATCGAGGTCAATTTTTACGATTACATAAAAGGGTATTCGGATAACGTCAAGGATATTTTGGAGAACTTCAAGTTTGCCGACGAAGTGAAAAACATGGTCAAAGGCAAAGTGCTGTATGTCGTGATACAGGAATTCAATTCCAAAAAGGCGGATATGTCGCCGGATAAGATCACTTCGGCGGATATGGGCTATATTTTCGAGGAGCTCATCCGCAAATTTTCCGAGAGTTATAACGAAGAAGCGGGAGCGCATTTCACGAGCCGCGATATAATCTACCTTATGACGGAGCTTCTGGTATCGCCCGAGCGCGACGATATTGTGAAAAACGGCTGCTTCAAAATGGCTTACGACATGGCTATGGGAACGAGCCAGATGCTCGGTTGCCTGACCGAAAGGCTCAAAGAGATCAACCCGGCAGCCGACCTTACCTGCTTCGGGCAGGAGTTCAACCCGGAAACGTATGCGATAGCCAAGTCGGACATGCTCATAAAGGGCGGCAACGCGCAGGGCATGAAGTACGGCGACACTCTTTCGGACGACGCTTTTGCGAACTACGAGTTCGATTACATAATATCCAACCCGCCGTTCGGCATCGATTGGAAACGCGAAAAGGACGCCGTGGAGCGCGAGGCGAAAACGGGGTACGAGGGCAGGTTCGGTCCAGGGTTGCCGAGCATTTCCGACGGACAGATGCTGTTCATGCTCAACGGAGTAAAGAAGCTCAAAGAGGGTTCGGGGCGAATGGCGATAATACAGAACGGGTCGTCGCTGTTCACGGGCGACGCCGGCAGCGGACTTTCGGAGATAAGGAGATACCTTATCACGAGCGATCTTGTGGAAGCGATAGTGCAGCTGCCTACCGATCTGTTTTACAATACGGGCATAGCCACTTATATATGGCTCGTCTCCAAGGGCAAAGACGCTTCGCGGCGCGGCAGGGTACAGCTCATAGACGCGAGCAAATGCTTCGTCAAACGCCGCAAAAACATAGGCAACAAGCGCGTCGACCTCAACGACGATTGTATCCGCATGATCGTAACGGCTTATAACGAGTTTACCGATAAAGCATACGCCGAAGGAAGCCTTGCCGTGGAAAGCAAGGTATTTGCAAACGACTTTTTCGGTTATACCAAAGTCACGGTGGAAACGCCGATAACGGACGAAGCGGGAAGACCCGTCCTTAAAAAGGGCAAGCCGCAGCCGGACAAGTCGAAATCGGATACCGAGATCGTACCGCTTTCCGAAGATATAGACGAGTATTTCGCAAAAAACGTGCTGCCGTATAATCCGCTTGCCTATATGGACAGGAGCAAGGATAAGATCGGTTACGAAGTGCCGTTCACCCGCCTGTTTTATAAATTCACCCCGCCGCGAAAGTCCGACGAGATCTTTGCCGAGTTCAAGGCGCTGACCGAAGAAGAAAGCGAATTGATGAAAGAGATATTGGGGGAATGAACATTCAGTAGTTCGGAAATCACGAACAACCGAAAAGGAGGATCAAGGGAAAATGAGCGCAATTGATATTTTTTCAAAAATCATAGTGCCCATTATAAGTATTTTAACCCTTATATGGGCTGTTGCGAGTATTTTTATAGTCTATGGGCAAAATAAAAAACTTGCGGTATTTGAAAAGAAAAATTATGTAAGTAAAGCAGTTTTCGATAAACTATTTGCGCTATTTCAGACTGTATCCGATTTAATGTTTGAATTGTATAATGCTTTTCAAAAAAATCTTTATCCGAAATTAGATTGCTTAAATACCGCGACAAAAGAAGAGAAAATCATAAAAATGCGTACGTTTCAAGACGAAACAAAAGCGCTCTTAAACAAATTCATAAAGGAAATTCATACAAATCGGTTTTTGATAGAGTTTGATATTTTTGAAGCGTTGGTCGATTTTGAAGAATGTGCAAAAAATCTATATGTCCGTTATGAAGATAGAATACATGATGAGGATGCTTGTAAGGAAGACCGTTGGCTTTCTCGTGAAGATAAAAAACAATTAGAAGAACAGTCTATAAAGTTGCGCGATCATTACGAAACCATTGAGTCTTTAATGGAAGAATATATATTATATTTGCAGGTTGATTGAAATGAAAAACAGCGGAATTGAATGGATAGGGGAAATTCCCGATGATTGGAATTTAATTCGGTTTAAGGATATTTGTGTAAATCGCAAAGAAATTGCAGGTACTCAATCTTCAAACTTTGACCGGCTTGCTTTAACGCTGAATGGCGTGATCAGGCGCGATAAAGACGATTCGGACGGGTTACAGCCGAAAGAATTTGACTGTTATCAGATTATCCATGAAAACGATTTTATTTTTAAGATGATTGATTTGCAAAATATTAGTACAAGCCGTGTGGGGTTATCTCCTTATATGGGTTTGGTTTCCCCTGCGTATATTCGTTTTTCACCGCGAAAAGAAGGACAATATAATCTCTTTGTGTACTATTTTTTAATGTCGTTATATTATAATTGCGTTTACAACAATTTAGGTGGAAACGGTGTAAGAAGTGCATTAAATGCAACTGATATGGGACAATTTTTAATTCCTTTCCCCTCGATTGATACACAAATTCACATTGTTTCTATGATAGAAAATCGGTGCGTGGCGGTGGATAAACTGATTGAAAATCAGCAGGCGCAGATAGAGAAGTTAAAGGAGTATAAGCAGTCGGTGATCACGGAAGCGGTCACCAAAGGTCTCGACCCCTCCGTCCCCATGAAACCCAGCGGCGTGGAATGGATAGGGGAAGTGCCCATTAATTTTTCGATTCAAAATATACGTTCTTTATTCCAAATCCGCAAGGAAGTCATCGGCAGAGAGCCGGAAACAGTATTATCAATTACGCAAAGTGGATTGAAAATCAAAAATGTTTCGGAAAATGAAGGACAAATGGCAAATTCTTATGCGAATTATCAAATAGTACATATTGGAGATTTTGCTATGAATCATATGGACTTGTTAACCGGGGGTATTGGAATTTCAAAATATGAAGGAGTCACAAGTCCTGACTATCGGGTATTTAAAATAAAAAAAGTAAGTTATATTAAAAAATATTTTCTATATGTTTTTGAAACTTATTATAGGAATAAGATATTTTATGCTTTTGGACAAGGGGCAGCAAATTTAGGTCGTTGGCGTTTACCGGCTCAAAATTTTTATTCTATATTCATTCCTGTACCTTCCGTAAAAGACCAGCAGCAAATAGCCGATCACCTCGATAAAAAGTGTGCGGAGATAGACAAACTTATTTCCGTTAAACAGCAAAAGATCGAAAAATTGAACGAATATAAAAAGTCGCTTATTTACGAATATGTCACGGGCAAAAAAGAGGTTGGATGATCGTGGATAAAAAACGTAAGTCTGTATTTATTAAAATATTGGGCATAGCTTTATTCTTGGCTTTTATCGTGGGTGCCGCAATTGTTATTTATCGTATACCCGATGAGAAAATATCCGATATTTTATTGACGATAATTTCCGCTATTATCGGTGGAGCACTTACGCTTATCGGCGTCGCATGGACTATTCGGAACGGAGCAAAAGAAAGAGAACGCGTTGAGAACAGAAGAGAAAAAGAACGCGCGGAAGAGGAAAAGAAGAAAGCAAAACCGTATTTTACGTTTTGCATGATGCAGCAAGGCAATTATGATATAACGAATAAAATGGTTTGTTTTGAAGATATCGAAACATTAATGTTGCGTCAGGCATCGGCCATTATTAAAAATTCAAATAATTCTGTTTTTACGATAGAGCAATTATATCACGATGGTAAGTGGTATGCTATCTTAGCGAACAATGTAGTGCTACCGG
>DXHS01000082.1 GCA_019113275.1 Candidatus Protoclostridium stercorigallinarum | reverse complement strand
GTCGAACGCCTCTTTCCACTCGTCGTTCGGTACTGTCGCGTCGTGCACGACGGCAGTTACGTTAATCGCTTTCATGCGCGCGGCATACGACTTTATGAGATTGACGCGGTGCGGATGCACGTCGCAGGCGATGATCTCCGCCTCGGGCAGAAGCTCGGACATATATACGGATTTCCCGCCGGGTGCGGCGCAAAGGTCGAGTATCCTTACTTTTCCGCCGAGTCCCTTCGTATACGCCTCCGCAGCATAGACAGAGGCAAGCGACTGCGCGGTAAAAACGGAAGGATCGAGAGTTTTTAACGTACTTCGCGAGACATAGTACCCGCGGTCCGTGCGCAAAATATCCGCTTTTTTCTCAACCTCGGCGGAAAAACCGGCCTCGGATATCGTTCTGCGGTTGCGGCGGATATGCGTCATTTCGGGCAGTTTCGCCGCAAGGATAGACCGCGTCCTGTCGCGTCCGAAGTCTCCGAACATACGCTTTACCAGCCATTCGGGTCGGCTGAACTCAACGGACACCGAAGCGGGATCCTCCCCGTCTTTCGGAAAATCGAGCCCGTGAGCCGCACGCATGACCGCGTTCACGAATTTCTCCGAGCCTCTCATGCGTATTTTCGCTATCGTAACGTACTTGTCCGCCGCGGCGTACACGGGAGTGCTGCCGAACAGAGTTTCGTACAGCGCGAGTTTGATCAACACCGCGAGCTTGGGTTTGGGCGCGCGCTTTGCAAGCAAAGATATCGCGTAGTCGAGAGCGACGCTTTTATCCAGCGTACCGTACACGAGAGCGGTAGTCTTTGCGCGGGCGCTTTCGGATATGTGTCCGAGAATACGGTCGAGCACTACCGAAGAGTATGCGCCGCCGACGAGTATGCTTTTGAGCGCGTCGTACGCGGCGTTTTCCGCTTCGAATTTCCCGTTCATCCGAGGATCTCTCCGGGAGCAAGTTTACATCCGTTCAGAAAGTCGGCGCAGCACATGCGTTTTTTGCCTTCGAGCTGCACTTCTTCGAGCACGAGCGCGCCGCTCCCGCAGCGTACCGCCACTCCCCTTTTGTCCGCTTTTATGACGTTGCCGGCGGGCATATCTATATCGCAGCTTTCGGCGTGCGCGCGGTGCACTTTGAGCATCTTGCCCGCGCGGAAAGTATATGCGCCCGGCCAAGGCGTGACTCCGCGGATGATGCAATCTATCTTATCCGCAGGAAGCGACCAGTCGATTTTTCCGTCGGCTTTGGTGAGCATGGGATAATACGTCGCTTTGCTCTCATCCTGCTTTTGCGGAGTTATCTCGCCCGCTTCGAGCTTATCCAGAAATTCGAGAAGCGCTTCCGCACCGAGAGAAGCGAGCTTATCCATGAGCGTCGCGGAAGTATCTTTATCCGCGATAGGAAGCGTCTTTTGCAACAATATATCGCCGGTGTCCAATCCTTCCGCGGTCTGCATTATCGTGACACCCGTAAGTTTGTCGCCGTTCATTATCGCGCGCTGCACCGGGCAGCTGCCGCGATATGCGGGAAGGAGCGACGCGTGCACGTTTACCGTCCCGTATTTTGCGATATCGAGCAGCTCGCGGCTGAGCAGTTGACCGTAAGCCGCGGTAACGAATATATCCGCGCCGAATGCGCGCAGCTCCTCCGCTCCTTCGAGACGCACTTTTGCGTACTGCCGCACCGGTATGCCGCGTCGTTCCGCGAACATTTTTACGGGCGAAGCGGTCAGTGCGCCGCGGTCGCCGCGCTTATCGGGTTGGGTCACCGCGCAAACGACTTCGTGCCGCGATTCGCAAAGCGCTTCGAGCACGGTAAGAGCGAACGCGGGCGTGCCCATGAACAAAACGCGCATATCACTTCTCCTTGCGTATCATCTTGTCGATGAAAAGTATGCCGTCGAGATGGTCGAATTCGTGACAGCAGATGTTAGCCAGAAAGCCCTCGGCTTTGAGAACGAACGGTTTACCGTGCCTGTCCTGAGCTTTTACCTCGATGCACTTGGGGCGTTCGACGTCTCCGTTTATCCCGGGAACGCTCAGACAGCCTTCGCGGCATATCTGGCTACCGGAAGAACGCACAATAGTCGGGTTGACGAACTCGTAGAACTTTTTGCCGTTGGGGCTTATCACCGCAACGCGTTTGAGCACTCCTACCTGCGGACCCGCAAGCCCGACGCCGTCCGCGTCCGTCATCGTTTCCTTCATATCGTCGAGCAGCGAAGCGAGACGGTCGTCGAATTCCGTCACTTCGCGGCATTTTTTGCGGAGTATATCCTCACCCAATTTTACTATCAGTCTTTTTGCCATGGTATTCCTCTTAAATTACGACAGCTTTATCGGATCCGTTTCCGCGTAAGACGTTATGCCGGAAACGCGGCATTCGTCCACTGCGGTGTATATAGCATCCTCTATGTCCTCCGAATCGGGCACGAGGCGCGCAAGTATCTGCATGCGGTATTCATCCATGATCTTTTTGAGAGGCGCTCGCATATACGCGAGATAGATGAATTTGTCCGGCTGCGCGCTTTTGAGCTCGGATACGCGCTCGTATATGTTTTTCAGCACTGCGGCGGCTTTGCCGTCGTCCGTACCGCTGACGAGCACTCTTACTATTTTTGCGAACGGCGGATATTTCGTCACCTCTCGCAGGTTTATCTCTTTTTCGTAGAACCCTTTATAGTCGCCCGTGCGCACATAGTTGTATACATAGTGGTTGGGCGTGTGCGTCTGCAGGATCACTTTGCCGGGAAGACTCGCTCTGCCCGCTCGCCCCGCGACCTGGGTGGTTAGCTGGAACGTGCGCTCCACGCTGCGGTAGTCGGCGACGTGCAGGCTCATATCCGCGTCGAGTATGCCTACGAGGGTGACGTCGGGAAAATCGTGCCCTTTCGCTATCATTTGCGTGCCGACGAGTATATCCGCTTTCTTTGCGCCGAATTCGCCGAGTATACGAGCGTGAGCGCCTTTGGTGCGCGTACTGTCGTTATCCATGCGCAGCACTCCCGCCGACGGGAACATTTCCGTGAGTTTATCCGCTACTTTTTCGGTGCCGATATACCCTTCTTTGATGAATTTGCTGCCGCATTCGGGGCATTCGGTGAGCGGCGCGTACATGTTCCCGCAGTAGTGGCATTTGAGACGGTCTTCTTCCTTGTGATAAACAAGGGATACGTCGCACCGTTCGCACTTCGCCACATAGCCGCATATCTTGCACATCACATACGAAGCGTATCCCCTGCGGTTGAGGAACAGCATAGCCTGATTACCGCCGTCAAGGCAGTTCTTCAGTTCGCTCGTCAAGGTATCCGAAAAGATAGAGCGGTTGCCGCGAAGCGCCTCACGGCACATGTTGACTACCTTTATTTCGGGCAGCGGGCGTTTATTCACCCTGCCGTTGAGCTCGAGCAATCGCATCCTGCCCTGCTTCGCCGCGTAATACGTTTCCATGGACGGCGTCGCGCTGCCGAGTATGAGCGCCGCACCGTTGTATTCCCTGCGCCATTCGGCTATCTTATGCGTTACATAACGCGGATTGCGCTCGGAAACATAGCTCTGGTCGTGCTCTTCGTCTATTATTATAACGCCGATATTTTTCAGAGGTGCGAATATCGCGCTGCGGGCGCCGAGCACGACTTTCGCTTCGCCCGTAAGGCATTTGCGCCATTCGTCGAACTTTTCGCCCTGCCCGAGCGCACTGTGCAGTACCGCGACATCGTCGCCGAAACGATTGCGGAAATTGCGCAGCATCTGCGGCGTGAGAGAGATCTCGGGCACCAGCATTATCGCCGTTTTTCCGCGGTCGAGCGCGTCGCGTATACAGCGCATGTACACTTCGGTCTTTCCGCTGCCCGTCACTCCGTGAAGAAGAAAAGTCTCTCCTCCCGACGAAGTTATCGCGTCGTACGCTTTTTGCTGCTCGTCCGTAAGGATGTGGCGCACATCATCTTCATCCGCGGGCATGTCCGCATACGGCACCCGCCGTTTTTCCGTGTCCGCTATGCGCACTATGCCGCGTTCGGCAAAGTTGCGCAGCGCGCTTGCGGACATTATCTTGTTCAGCTCGCTGACGTATTCCCCGTCAGGTTTGTCTATGGAAAGATAGTCGTACAGCTCTCGCTGAGCTATCGCGGTCTTGCGTATAAATTCGTCGGGATCTCGGTCGCGGTATTCTTCGGAAAGCACCGCGAGCTGACGCGTGAGTTCTTTCACCCTTCCTCCGCGCATGGCTGCGGGTATGAACAGTCGCAGGATATCCACACGAAGCAGATGCATTTTGGAGCGCATCTTTTCCATAAGACAAAACATCTCTTCAGTGATTATGGGAGCTTTGTCCAATACGGAAGATATCTTTTTTATCTTTTCGGGCGGGACGTCGGTAACGTCTTTAATGCCGATGACGAAGCCCTCCGCTTTTGTCCTGCCGAACGGTACGGATACGCGGACGCCTCTTTTAATATCAAAACCGCCGCAATCGTAGTCGAAGATGCGATCGACTTCGGCGGCAGCTATGTCTATTATCACTTCGGCGTACATTACTTTATCTCTGCTATTCTGTCGAGTATGATATCGGCGAGTTCGCGCTTTGTCATGAGCGGCAGCTCTTCCGTCTTATCGCGAGTGATGATCGTCGCGATATTGGTATCCGTTCCGAATCCGGCGCCTGCGAGTGAAACGTCGTTCGCCACGACCATGTCCGCATTCTTCTTTTTCAGCTTATCTTTCGCGTAGCTTTCCGCATTGCCCGTTTCCGCCGCAAAAATCACGAGGATCTTCTCGCCTTTCGCTCTGCCGACCGCAGCCGCTATATCTTCGGTACGTTCGAGTTCGAGAGTAAGGTCGCTGCCGGCTTTGATCTTTTTATCCGCAGATCTCTTCGGACGGAAATCGCAGGGAGCCGCGGCTTTTATTATCACGTCCGCGCGCGGAAGTTCTTTCATCACGGCGTCGTACATGTCCTTTGTGGTCACGACGTCATGCCTTTCGAAGCGGCTGTCCGAAAGATCGGCGGTCACGCTGCCGCAAACGACTATAACGTCAGCACCTCTGTCCGCCGCCGCTTTTGCGATCGCGGCGCCCATCTTGCCGCTGGAACGGTTACAGATGTAACGCACGGGATCGATGGGTTCGCGCGTTCCGCCCGCGGTAACGAGGACGGTCTTCCCCGCGAGATCGCGGCGCGGATAGAGCAGATCGACTACATATCTTTCGATAACGTCAGGCTCCGCCATGCGTCCGTCTCCGTTGTCGCCGCAGGCGAGCAGTCCGCTGCCTGTGGGAACAAAACGCACTCCCCTCTCTTCGAGGATCTTTTTGTTGGCGCGGTACGCCGCGGAAGCGAGCATATTCGTATTCATTGCCGGAGCAAGGAGCACGGGACAGGTGCATGCCATGACGGTGGTGGAAAGAAAATCGTCCGCTATGCCGCATGCGAGCTTACCCGCGAAATCCGCGGTGCAAGGTGCGATCACGCAGACGTCGGCACGCTTCGCGAGCGAGATATGTTCCACTTCCCATTCGTGATCGCGGTCGAAAGTATCCACTACCGTGCGGTTGCCGCTCAGCGTTTCGAATGTGAGCGGCGAGACGAATTCGGTCGCATTCTTCGTCATCGCCACGCGTACGTCCGCACCTCGTTTTTTGAGCGACGAAACAAGGGTGCATACCTTATACACCGCTATGCCGCCGGTCACGCCGACAAGTACGCATTTGCCCTTAAGATCCATCAGTCTTCTTCGCTCATCTCCACAGTGCCGTTGTACACTTCTTTGGCGGCATAAGATATGGGATTGAAGTCGGGTCCCATGGACGACGTATCGTCGCCAAGCTTCTGCTGAAGCTCGCGTGCGCGTTTTGTTACAAGGCACACGAGTGCGTATTTGCAGCCTATTTTTTCCACAAGTTTGTCGATGGGAGGATCTACTAACATTTTTTCGCTCCTTTAATGCTGTTGACTATATCTATCACTTTGTTCACCGCTTCGGTAAGATCGTCGTTTACCACACGGTAGTCGAACTCGCCGCTCACGGCTATCTCGCTTTTTGCCAAAGCAAGGCGCGCCGCGACCTGTTCGTCCGATTCCGTTCCCCTGCCTTTCAGCCTGCGCGAGAGTTCCTCTTCGCTGGGCGGCAGGACGAATATCGTAACGCAGTCGGGATATGCGGCTTTTACCTGCCTTGCGCCCTTGACGTCGATTTCGAGAAGTACGTCTTTGCCGCTTGCCAGAGTATCTATGACCGGTTTTTTCGGAGTACCGTAATAGTTGCCCACGGTCTCCGCCCATTCGAGGAATTCGCCTTGCTCGCGCTCGGCAACGAATTTCTCCTTCGTCATGAAGTAATAATGCACGCCGTCCTTTTCTCCCGCGCGCGGTTTTCTCGTCGTGGCGGAAACGGACACTCTGAGATCGGGCATCGCTCGGAGAAGTTTGGCGTACATCGTGCCTTTGCCTACGCCGGACGGTCCGGACAGTACTATCAGAAGCCCATGCATCATTCTACGTTCCGTATCTGTTCTTTTATCTTTTCCAGCTCGTTTTTCATTTCGATGACGAGCTTGGAAAGTTCGAGATCGTTGGCTTTGCTGCCCATGGTATTGATCTCTCTGTTCATTTCCTGAGAAAGGAAGTCCAGCCTCCTGCCCTGGGGTTCGCCGCTTTCGAGAGCTTTGGTGAACTGGTCGATATGCGACGTCAGACGGGATATCTCTTCGTTTATGTCGCATTTGTCTGCGAATACCGCGACCTCCGTCGCGATCCGCGTTTCATCCGCCGCGGGCTGATCGAGCAGCTCTGCGATGCGCTTGCTCAGTTTGTCGCGGTAATCCACCACGACAAGGGGCGCGCGCGTGATGACGCTTTTGAGCGACGTGATGATGTTGCCGACGAGTTTTGCGAGGTCAGTCTTCGCGCTCCTGCCTTCTATGACGCGCATCGCGTCGAGAGACGCCACCGCTTCTTTCGCGGCTTTTTCGAACAGCGCTTTGATCTCTTCTCTGTCGTCCTCCGCCGCGGTCACCGTGAGCACGTCGGGCATGCGGAGAACGCTCATCGCGGTTATGTCGTCGGGCAGACCGAGCTCGTCTTTTACCGTCCTCATCGCCGCAAGGTATTCGCCTGCAAGAGGTATATCCGCTTCCACGACCTTATCGGTATCGCCCGTTACTTCATACGTATAATATACGTCCAAGGTGCCGCGTTTGACGACTTCCTGTATCTGTTTTTTGACCGTATCTTCGACGTAAGAGAGCGATTTGGGAAAACGCGTGTTTATATCGAGGAAACGGTTATTGACAGATTTTATCTCTATCGTTACTTTTCTGCTTTCGTTACTTGCTTCGCCTTTACCGTAACCGGTCATGCTCTTCATGTGTAATACCTCGCTGCGGATCATCGCATCCGTACACTATATGATACCACTTTTTACCGTACGAAATCAAGCGTTTATAAGGGACAAAAATTCACTTTCTCCGATGACGCGTATGCCCGCGGCTTTCGCTTTATCCAGCTTGCTGCCGGCGTCCTCTCCGGCTACGACGAGAGTGGTCTCTTTGGTCACCGACGACTGCACTTTACCGCCGAGAGCCTGTATCGCTTCCGCCGCTTTGCTCCTCGGCATGCTTGCGAGCTTGCCCGTGAGTACCACGCTTTCGCCGCCGAGAGGACCTTCGGTCACGACGTCCGCAAGCGGCGTGACGCCGCGTCTCCGCAGTTCGCCGTCAAGCTCGCGGTTTTCGGCGAAAAATCCGGTTATGTCGGCTGCGATATGCTCGCCGATATCGTCTACGGCGGCAAGTTCATCCGCACTCGCGGCGGCGAGCTTATCCACGCTGCCGTACTTTACCGAGAGGTCGTACGCGAGTTTTTTGCCCACGTTGGGTATCCCGAAAGCGTTGATATATGCCGAAAGTCTGGGCGACTTGCTCTTTTCTATCGCGGCAATAAGATTATCCGCCTTTTTGTCCTTGAACGACTCCAGCGTCAGCAGATCGTCGCGCGTGACGTCGTATATCTGATACGGTTCTCTGACGCCGAGATAATCGTGGAACTTCCCGAGAGTGTTCGTGCTCAGCCCGTCTATATCCATGCAGTCTTTGGAAACGAAATGCGCCAGCCGCGCAATGACCGCCGTGCGGCAGCTCTCGCGGTTGGTGCAGAACAGATTTGCGCCGTTCTCGACGACAGGCGCGCCGCAATCGGGGCAGACCGTCGGCTTCGTCACTTCGCCGCTTCCCGTTCCGTCCACCGCGGAGAGTATTTCGGGTATCACGTCGTTGCTGCGGCGGATGAATACCGTGCTGCCGATCTTTACTTTTTTGCGCAGGATATCGCCGTAATTGTTGAGGGTCGCGCGTCTGACCGTCGCTCCGCACAGTTCCACGGGCTCGAGCAGCGCGAGCGGAGTGAGCTTCCCCGTGCGCCCTACCTGCCACACGACGTCTTTTACCTTCGTAGTGGTCTCTTCCGCTTCGAATTTGTAAGCTATCGCCCAGCGAGGGAATTTGTCCGTGAATCCGAGTTTTTCGCGCAGCGCGTAATCGTCGACCTTTACGACCATGCCGTCGATGTCGAAATCGAGCGCGTCGCGGTCTACCGCGGATATAGCCGATATTATCTCCTCGATATCGCGGGAAACGAGGAGTTTTTCCGTCTTGAACCTGTTTTTGCGCAGCCACTCGACGCCCTCTTCCTGTGAACGGACGGAATCGTCGGAGATGTAATTGACGTCGTAGAATATCATGTCGAGTTTGCGCTTTGCCGTGACGGACGGGTCGAGATTGCGTAGCGCTCCCGCAGCTCCGTTGCGTGGGTTTTTAAGAGGCTCTTCCGCCGTTTCGTTATACTTGCGGAAAGCCGAGCGGCGCATGATGCACTCCCCCTTGGCTTCCGTGACGCCCCGGAAGTCTATGCGCATGGGGATGGATCTTATCGTCCGCGCCTGTTCGGTCACGTCTTCGCCCGTCACTCCGTTGCCGCGCGTAGCCGCGCCCCGGAATATGCCGTTTTCGTAGGTGACGCACAACGTCAGCCCGTCCAGCTTGTATTCTAGGGTAAACGCGATCTCTTCGCCGTCCGCAGCTTTTACGGCTTTTGCCGCCCATTCGCGCAGCTCGTCGAAAGAACGGCATTTATCCAGCGAGTACAGCCGCGAGATGTGCGTATGCGGCAGGAAAGCCGATATCGGTTCCCCGCCCACTCTTGCAGTGGGCGAATCGGGAAGGCGCTCGCCGACGTCGCGCTCAAGCGCGAGAAGCTCGTCGTACAGTTTGTCGTACACGTCGTCCGTGACCGCAGGGTCGTCCAGAACGTAGTAGCGGTATGCGTAATCGTTGAGCTCGTCTACGAGCCGCTGCATTGAGTTTTTTTCGTTTTGCGTCATATCTTTTCAATGGGCGCGAACGCCAGCGACAGTGTAATTTTTCCGAATTTATCGAAGTTTATCACGAGATAGGAATTTTTTCCCACGTCCGTCACGCCGACGACGGTGCCTTCGCCGAACTTTTTGTGGCGCACGCGCGTGCCTTCGGCGTACCCTTCCGAAGAGCCGTTATTGCGCCTTACCGGAGAATTCCCCGCAACGTGCCCGTATACGTTCTGACTACCGGTTCCCGAAGGTCTGCCGGAGCCTGCAGCGGAAGAGGCGAATTTAGGCTTGCCGTATACCGCTTTGAGCCGCTCGTCCATCTCACCGAGGAAGCGGCTGGGGCGGCAGGGGCTCGTTCTGCCGTACATGAAGCGGGATTCGCAGTATGTGACGTACAACCGTTCTTTCGCCCGGGTTATCGCGACATACATAAGACGGCGCTCTTCTTCGAGCTCGTCGGGATCGTCGTTCGCGCGGGAGAGCGGGAAAAGTCCCTCTTCCGAGCCTACGATGAACACGCACCTGAATTCCATGCCTTTGGCGCTGTGCACGGTGGAGAGATACACGCAGTCGCCGCTCTCTTCGTCGCCTTCGGTGTACAGCGTGACTTCCTGCAGAAAGTCGTCGAGCGAGCCGCCGCGGTTCTTTACGAATTCGTGAGCGGAAGAAACGAAGTCGTCGATATTGAGCTTTCTCGTCGTGTTTTCTTCGCTGTCTTCGGAATACGCGTCTTTTATGCCCGCGAGCTCTATCGTCTTTTCCGCAAGTTCCGCCACATCGGAAGCGGTCTTGTATTCGTCCAGCTCCGTGAGCAGTTTTCCGAACGCGGTTATCTTTGCCGCGGTCGCGCCGGATATCCCGGGGATATCCCCTTCGACGATAGCGTCGTACATACACTTGCCGCTCGACGAGCAATACTCACGTATCTTGTCCACCGTGGTATCGCCTATCCCTCGTTTGGGGAAATTGATGATACGCGCGATAGCTTCGTCGTCGCGATGATTGGAGAGCACTCGCATATATGCGATGATGTCTTTGACTTCTTTTCTGTCGAAGAACTTGAAGCCGCCGTACACTTTATACGGCAACGAATATTGCATGAAACGCTGTTCGAGCGTGCGCGTCAGCGCGTTTATGCGCATGAGCACGGCAAAGTCGTGCGGGCGGTAACCTTCGGAGATCAGTTTTCTGATCGTGTTCACGACGAAATCCGCTTCGCCCGCTTCCGAACGCGCTTTATAAACAACCGGCGTTTCTCCGTCGCCCAGCGAAGACCACAGCTTTTTTTCTATTCGCGAGGAGTTGTTTTTAATCAGGTTGTTCGCGAGCGAAAGTATGTTCTTCGTCGAGCGGTAGTTCTGTTCGAGCTTATATATCTTCGCGCCGAAGTCCTCGATGAAATTCTGCATGTTGGTGACGTTTGCGCCACGCCAGCCATATATGCTCTGATCTTCGTCGCCCACGACGAAGATGTTGCCGTGTTTTGCCGCGAGCAGCCGCACGAGCCCGTACTGTATCTCGTTCGTATCCTGGAACTCATCGACGTGTATGTACCTGAACTTATTGCCGTAAGTTTCGAGAACTTCGGGAGCGCGCGAGAACAGTTCGTAAGTTTTGAGCAGCAGATCGTCGAAATCCATCGCGTTGTTCGCTTTCAGGCGGCGTTCGTACTCTATGTATATGTCCGTATTCAGCTCGATATCGTCGCTGTTGATATTGTGCTCGCGGTACTGCTCGGGAGGCAATCCGTCGTTCTTTGCCGAAGATATCGCGCGGGCGGCGTTCTTGACGATATTATCGCCCTCGAGGTGCAGGTCTTTGGCTATCTGCTTGAGCAGACGTTCGGACTCGTCCTGAGAGTATATCGTGAAGTTCGGACCGTAACCTATCACCGCGGAATGGCGGCGGAGTATCTTGGCGCACATCGCGTGGAATGTGGATACCCATATATCCGAAGCGTTCGGCACGAGCGAATACAGTCTGTTACGCATCTCTTCCGCCGCTTTGTTCGTGAACGTTATCGCGAGCACGTTGTAAGGCGGCACGCCGAGGTCGCGTATGATATGGGCGATACGGTGAGTGAGAAGCCTGGTCTTGCCGCTGCCCGCACCCGCCGTTACCAAAACCGCGCCCTCGGTATCGAGGGCGGCGGCTTGCTGTTCTTCGTTCAAGCAGTCAGTCGTTATCGGCATGATCTAATCTCTCCAATGCTGTTTTGTATCCGTCCGAACCGTATTCGAGACATTTGTTTATGCGGCTTATCGTCGCGGTCGACGCACCCGTTTCCGCCGAGATCTCCTGATACGTTTTCCCTTCGCTGAGCAACCGCGCGACGTGGAACCGCTGCGTCATTGCCTGCAGCTCGGAGACCGTGCAGAGATCCTCGAAAAAATCATAACACTCTTCGCTCGTCCGTAAGGCGAGCACCGCGCGGAAAAAAGCGTCCGTCTGTTCGTTTTTGAGTTTGCTGTTCATGTGCCTGACCTCATACCGATAGTTTAGCACACTAAAGCGCCGCTGTCAAACAAATTTGCTTTTTTCTTTGTAGTAACGCTCCTTGAGCTCGCGGAACTTTGCGGAGAGTTCGAGGATATACCGCTGCTTGTTGCCGTCGTCCAGGCTGTCGAACACTTCCCTGTCCACCAGCCTGCCGATGGGATCGGATACGTCCTCGTCGCGGTCGAGCATGTCGCGCACCTTGCCGTACAGACGTTCGTCGCGTTCCGCAAAGTCGTCGCCGAGCGCACGCCGCGACTGTTGTTCGAACTCACGCAGACGTGCGTTTCTCGCCGAGCGTATGACCGCGCTGTCGTTCGTAGCTTCCGCAACGCGGTCCTGCTCTTCCCGCATGCGCTGCCAATAGCCCATTTTCAGCCGCTGTTTCGCCAGGAGCGCGCGGCGCTTGATCTCGCTCATTTCCTTTTTCATGTCGTTGCCTCCCGTTTTTCATCATTGTACCACCGGGAAAGCAAAAACGCACGCCTGCGGCAAAAGAAGCGTTCGTTCGACACAAATAGCGGAATAATGCCGCGTTGCGTCATTTAACGATAACATAAGCCCGCAGACCGTCGGTCTGCGGGCAATGCGATCACGTTTTATCAGCCCTTGTTGCTGCGCTTGCGTGCGGCTTCGGACTTCTTCTTGCGCCTGACGGAAGGCTTCTCGTAAAACTCCTTTTTACGGAGATCGCCGAGTATGTTGTCCTTCTGGCACTTTCTTTTGAAACGCTTGAGAGCGCTTTCGAGAGATTCGTTTTCGCCTACTCTTACTACGGACATGTTCACACCTCCTTCCCATCGGGCAAGATTCGCGTCGCTTCTTTGAGCGAGCCTGTATATTTTACCATTTGCCGAAGCGTTTGTCAACGATCGGAAAGCCGTTCGCGAAAAAATTTTGCTTATTTTTTCAGATCGGGGAAATCCAGAGGCTGGCCGCCGAGTATATGCACATGCAGATGGAACACCGACTGACCGGCGTCGTCTCCCTGGTTTATCACCAATCTGTAACCTCCGTCCAGACCGAGCCTGCCTGCAAGCGAAGGTATCTTGCGCAGTCCGCGCATGAGCGCAGCTGCGTCCGCGTCCGTCATCTCGTCGATGAGCTTGTAGTGACGTTTGGGTATCATGAGATAGTGCTTTTCGGCTTTCGGATCTATATCGCGGATAACGAACACGTCGTCGTCCTCGTACACCTTTTCCGAAGGGATCTCGCCTTTGTCGATCTTGCAGAAAATGCAGTCCATTTTTATCTGACTCCTTTTTTGAATATTTTACTTGCCGTCACGTCGCGCACTTCCCCCGGCGACGCGTCTTCCGAGTATACTCTGACGTAGTTAGTCGAATAGCCGCTTACCATACCGTCCGCGTGCTCTTCGAAATATACGGAAAGCGTTCTGCCGAGCTGCGCGGACATAAACCCGCGGTGAAGTTCGCGCTTGATCTTCCCGAGTTCCGCCGCACGTTCCCGCCGCTCTTCCATGGGGATCTGCGGCATGCCCGCCGCGCGCGTGCCCTTTCTTTCGCTGTACGGGAAAACGTGCATATCCGCAAACGCCACGCTGCGCACGAAAGCGCAGGTATCCTCGTGATCCTTTCTGGTCTCGCCCGGAAACCCCGCGATCACATCCGTCGTTATTCCCGCATTCGGGAAATATCTGCGTATGTCGGACACGGCTTTTGCGTATCTTTCGCAGTCGTAGTGCCTGTTCATCGCCGCGAGCACCTTATCGCATCCCGATTGCAAAGAAAGGTGGAAGTGATCGTTGAACCCCGCTTCGGCAAGAGCTTCGAGCAGCTCGTCGTTTATCACCGTACACTCGAAAGAACTCAGCCGTTTACGCACGTCGAGATGACCGAGAGCGCGTACAAC
>DXHS01000081.1 GCA_019113275.1 Candidatus Protoclostridium stercorigallinarum | reverse complement strand
AAAGCAAAAATATTTTCTCGTATTTTACGGTGAAGCGCCGCGCAAGGTAAAGTTTCGTCTGTACCGAAGCGCGGCGTCAGCCGAACAAAATTTAATGTAATTTTGTTCGGCGGTGAAGCGCCGCGCAAGATAAAAGGTCTTGCTGCGATCGGCAAGACCTTTTCGAGTATTCCGTTATCTCTTGGAGAACTGAGGAGCTTTACGGGCTTTCTTGAGACCGTACTTCTTTCTCTCCTTCATTCTCGGGTCGCGGGTAAGGAATCCCGCTTTCTTGAGCGCGGGCTTGTTGGCTTCGTCGAGCTCCACGAGCGCACGCGCGATACCGTGACGGATAGCTCCCGCCTGACCGGTAGCGCCGCCGCCGCGGACATTGACGAATATATCCAGCTTGCCGACGGACTCGGTAAGGACGATGGGCTGATTGACTATCAGCTTGAGCGTCTCCAGACCGAAATAGTCGTCGAGCGAACGCTTGTTGATCTGCACCACGCCGCTGCCGGGCATGATACGCACGCGGGCGACAGCCTTCTTGCGGCGGCCCGTTCCCCAGAACTGTAACTTTTTCTTAACGTTTTTCGTAGCCATCGGGGATCTCCTTATTTAACGAGCGGAAGGATCTCGGGCTTCTGTGCCTCGTGACCGTGCGACGCGTCCTTATAAACGCGCAGTTTCTTGAGCATCTGTCTGCCGAGGGAATTCTTGGGGAGCATTCCCTTGACCGCGTCGTACACGGCTTTGTCCGAAGACTCTGCCATATACATCTTGTAGCTCTTCTCTTTGAGACCGCCCATGTAGCCGGAGTGCGTCCTCTTCATCTTCTGCTCAAGCTTCTTGCCCGTGAGCACGACCTTGTCGCTGTTGATGACGATGACGTAGTCGCCGCAATCCATGTTGGGGGTGAACAGCGGCTTGTTCTTGCCGCGGAGCACCGCAGCCACCTGGCTCGCAAGTCTGCCGAGAGGCATGCCTTCGCCGTCGGCGACGTACCACTTCTTCTCCACGTAAGCGGGAGAATCCTTCTTGGCGGGATCGAGGGTAGCCGTTATCGTTCTGCCCGGACGAGCCGCCTTTACAGTCGTTTTGTTCTCTGCCATTTTTTCCTCGTTGCGCGGTCGGCGCATTTCACGCTACGCCGCCGCATAAGCCGCATAAAACCGACGGGGCATGTCGGTTTTACGCAAATTATTGCAATCTTGTTTATTTTATTACATTGCGGCGCGCTTGTCAAGCGATTTTAAGCGCTTTTCCCGCCCGCCGCGCATTTTTACATTACCATGCCGTCTTCGCCCGTCGTGCCCTCTTCCTCGTCGGGAGTGTAATCGTCCCAGGACGAGTGGTCGTGCAGGAAGTTGAGGCAGTTATGGTCGTAGCATGTGATCGCGGGTTTCTCGGAGTATATCACCTCGCCCACTTTAAGGTTAGACGTGCTCGCGCTCTCCCACCTGCCGCTCACCTTGTTGAGGTACATGTAGTCGGTCATCGAGCCGCCGTAAGTGGCGAAGTAAGATACGTAGGTCTCCACGGTATCCGCCGTCGCGCCCTCTACCTCGCCGAAGTCGAGATCCACGAAGTCGAGCGAGAACGGAGTCGTCGTCGGCACGACGCCGAAATTGAGTATCGTAGCCGTCTGGTTATTATAGTCCTGGAACGCGGAGGCGGACACGAATGCGGAAGCGGTCTCGCTCTCGCTGTCGTCCGTATCCTCGCTCTCTTCGGTATCCTCTTGTGCGGATTCCAGCGTGCAGTATATCCTGCCGTCGTTATAACCCACGAGAGTGATCGAACCGTTGTATACCTGCGTTCTGCCGTCTGCGGTGACGCGGAATATGCCGTCGGAATTTTCGCCCATGAACGCGGGAGCATTCATGTTATACTCATCCTGAGGCACGGGAAGTATCGTGGTGTAAGCGGAGGTATCCTCGCAAAGCACGGTATCCCTAAGCTCGGGCGCGATCATGGTCGCGCGCTCGTCGCCGCTCTCCTGCGCGAACGTGCTTATCTGATGACCGAGGTCGTCTATCGCAAGACGAGTGGTGCCGCTCGCGCCCGTCATCGTGTAGTACAGATAACCGCCTTCGCTGCTCGCGCCTCTTTCCTCGCCTTCGATACCCTCGACGCCTATCGTACCGGACGCCGCGGACGTCACCGTAAAGCGCGCCGTGTCGTCGCCGGGTCTCGCCGCCGCGTACACCATTTCGAGCGTTGTGCCGTCGGGATCGTGGTCGTTTTCGGTATTGTCGCGAGTGTAATAGATGAAGTCGTGCGCACTCAGTATGTCGCTGTCGGGATCGTACGTTTCAGCCACGAAGAAGTATGCCGCGGTCACGTCCTCGACGAGCTCGTACGTCTCGACGACTCTCGTGCCGCTTATGCGGTTGACCACGATGTAGCCGGTAAGATCGCCCGCTTCCTCGTCGTCGGCGTTCGCGTAATAGTTCTCGAACGTGGCGAGATATACGTTATTTCCCTCTTTATAGAAAGCGTAAGGCACGGAAGCACTGTCCTCGGTAGCCGAATACAGCTCGTTCAGCGAGCCGGACGCTATATTGTAAGCCCAGAAGGAAGGTCTGGTATACTCCACATTGCCCTCGGTGTCGCGATCTACGGAAGGAGACGCGAAATAGACGATGCCGTCGTATATCCAGAAGCCGCCGTCGTAGCCCGAAGTACCTATCTTCTTGCCTACGACGCGCTCGCTCACGACTCCGTACTCGCCCGACTTATCCGCGGTGGGGACGAAGTTCTGGCGCACTTTGCCGTTCTCGTCGGTATATGTCGGAAGTTCGCTGCCGTCCTCGTTGCCTATCGTGTACTCGCCCAGCTGGATATAATCCTTGACCTCGTGCTCGAAATCGAGCACGTCGCGGAGAGTGGTGGCGCGGGCTTCCGTCTTTTCGTAGTCCACTTCGTCGAAGCCCTTATCCGACTCGTCGTCGGGATCGGCGAAACGCGCGTCGTCTTTGAGACGTTCAAGCTCGTCTTTCATCGCCTCGCTCACGCTGTCCCGTCTCTGCCAATCGATCTCGGTGCGGTAAAGCCCGCCCTTGATCACGTTGCCGGCAACGTTGCTCGTGCCGTTCTCGTCCGTATAATCGGGTATGCCGTTGATGAAGTAAACATAGTCGCCGTACTGTACGACCGTACCGCCGTTGGAATATACGACTCCGCTTGTGTTGACCGGACCGCCGTCGGGGTCGGTCGTCGAGCAGCCGGTGAATGCTGCGCCCACGCCGCACAAAAGTACGGCTACGGCTATCGCAAAGGCAGCCGCTTTTTTCGCGATTCTTCTCATTCTCTGTCTTTCTCTCCGAAATTATCCTGTACTTGAAACTTTTGTTTTTATATCGACGCGCGCCCGTCACGCGGGAACGCGAACGTTATTCTTTTACGGTGAACGTCACTCTGCCGCCGCGCAGACCGCGCGCCTTAGCCTTTACGGTGAGTTTGCCCGCAGCCAGACCGCGCACCGCGATGAGAGCATGTCCCCCGACCGCGCCGACCACGTTCTCGTCGGCGTCGCGGCCGTACTCGTTGCCCATGGCAACGATCTCGCCCTCGCCTTCGGCGGATATCTCTATATCTCCCGAATAGTCGGCGCAAAGATCGCCGCGCTCGTCCGTCACCCAAAGGTCGATGAAACCTATCTGTCCCTGTCCCGCGTTAAGGCGGCGGGAACCCGTGAGCAGCGATATGCCTTTGGGCTCGCCGGGAGTGACGAGGCGCACCCTGTCGCATTCCCTGCCTCGCAGGTAGCTGACGGCTTCCAGAGTGCCGCCCGCGTACTCTACTTCGAACGTCGCGTACTGCTTGTTTATCCTGCCCGCGAGCCTGCGCCCCACTAGATAGCCGTTGAGGTAAAGCGCAACGACGTCTCCCGGAGTGAACACGCGGACGGAAAGCTTTTCGCCGTCCGAGCCCTTCCAGCACTGTCTGCCCTCGAACAGCCCCGCGCCGCTCGCGCCGACGAGCATGAACGAACCGCTCACGCCCGCAAGCATGGAGCGATACAATCCCGCGTTACGAGGCAGGCTCGTATGGTCTATATCCCCCGCAACCGTCACGCCGTGAAAAGCACGGTCGGTGCCCGAAAGCGAAAGTTCGCCGAGCATGGACATATCGTCTTCCGAAGTGCGCATCGCGTCGAACGCGTCTTCGGGACGGGTGTCTATACGCATATAGGGCACGCCC
>DXHS01000080.1 GCA_019113275.1 Candidatus Protoclostridium stercorigallinarum | reverse complement strand
CACGCAAAGCCTGCCCGTCGGATACAAACTTTTGATTCACCCGGCTCGCAGCCGCACTAACGTGCTTTGTGCTCGCCACCCTCTCTGACAATTCGAGAGGGCTGTTTCGGACTCGCTTATCACTCGTGCATTATTTATCTCGCGCGAAAGCGCGGACATTATGAAAGCCTTCCCTGCTTGGTCAGGGAAGGTGGTGCGCCGCAGAGCGCCGAAGGCGCGAACGGCGTACCGGATGAGTCAAGAAAGCGGCAAAACATGTAAAGCCTGCCCGTCGGATACAAACTTTTGACTCACCCGGCTCGCAGCCGCACTGATGTGCTTCGTGCTCGCCACCCTCTCTAACAATTCGAGAGGGCTGTTTTAGCCTCGCATTCGCTCGCAAATTTTTATTCCGTGCTCTCGCGCGGATGCCTTATGAAAGCCTTCCCTGATTGGTCAGGGAAGGTGGTGCGCCGCAGAGCGCCGAAGGCACGAACGGCGCACCGGATGAGTCAAGGAAGCGGCAAAACATATAAAGCCTGCCCGTCGGATACAAACTTTTGACTCACCCGGCTCGCAGCCGCACTAACGTGCTTTGTGCTCGCCACCCTCTCTAACAATTAGAGAGGGCTGTTTCGGACTCGCTTGTGCTCGTAAATTATTTATCCCGCGCGTAGCGCGGACATTATAACACCCCTCTCCGATGTAATGCGGAGGGGGCTGTTTTAGACTCGCTGCGCTCGCAAATTTTTATTCCGCGCTCTCGCGCGGGCATTATTACGGTCCCCTCCGTCTTGTCCCGGAGAGGGCTGTTTCATGCTCGCTCCCGCTCGCAGATTTGTCCCCGAGAGTAGCGCGGGATCCGTTTCCGCGCAAAAATAATCAAATATCATTTGTTCGCGCGGCTTGAGGTCGCGCTGTTTTAATTCGACAAACTAACGCTCGTATCATACATTTTTTGCATAAAAGAAAAATTTTTCGTACGAAAATGTCAAAAATTGACACACTATTCGATTAAATTTTTCAAAACCCCTTGACAGTGGGGGGGGGGTATGTGATATACTCTAATGTACCCTGAGAGCGGTATAGTATAAAATCGTTTTTTCTGAACGTAAGGAGTTGGTGCTAAATGCGGAGTAAAGGTGACATTGCCGCCCTTGTCATACTCATAGTTCTTGCCGTGATCCTCATACCCATATTGGCGATAAATCTCACGCTCATCATCAAAGGCAGCGTGAACGAGGACGTCCCGCCGAGCGTGTTCGGTATCGCGCCCATGGCGGTGACCACGGGCTCGATGGACGGCGACCGCGAGGACAGCTTCGCCGAAGGTTCGCTGATATTCGTCAGGATATTAGACGACGAAGGCAGGCAGGAGCTTAAAGAGGGCGACATCGTTACTTTCCGCACGAACGGCACGTTCGTCACGCACCGCATAGTGGACGTAACTACGTCGGACGGCAAAACGGTATCCGTGACCACTCAGGGCGACGCGAACAACGTCGGCGACGGCGCGACCCCCATAGAGAACGTCGTAGGCGTATGCACGGGCAGTATCGGCGGGCTGGGAGCCTTTTCGATATTCATGCAGACGCCCGTGGGCATAGTCGTCGTCATCGGCGTGCCCGTAGCCGCATATATAGTGTACGACATAGTGCGCGTCACGCTCGCGCGTAAGAAAGCCAAAGCGTGCGATACATCGCCCGACGAAACGGATAAGGACGAAGAGATCCGCCGTCTGCGCGCCCTTCTCGAAGAAAAGAACGGCGCAGCTGCGTCCCCGTCGGAAGCCGAAGACGTTGCCGCGGTCCCCGCTGCAGAAGACGTATCTCCCGCCGAAACGACGGACGTCCCCGCTCAAACGGAAGATCCGAGCGAGGAAAGCGGGGAAAAGTAACGGCGAAGGCATTAGCGGAGGCTCGGGGACTCGCTTGTAGCTCGTAAAAATACATTTATTATCTAAATAAGGATATGTTCCGCGGCGTGCCACTGCGCGGCGAATACATATAAATCATTCCACACATATTTGTTATAGAGGAGGAAACATGGAAAAGAAGAAAAGGATCGTATCCAAGCTCATATTCGCGCTTGTGATCGCCGTTATCGTCAGCATGTGCTTCGTGGGCACCACGCTCGCGCGTTATGCCACGGGCGATACGGGTTCGGCAACGACTTCGATCGCGAAGTGGAGCTTGAGCTTTGGCGAAGATGTATCCACGACGCCCGTAAGCTTTGATTCTCTTTCTCCCGCAAGTGACGCTTTTAGTTCTGATTCCGGTACGGATAGGAGCAACACTACGGGATTAAAACTGATCGCTACGCTTACTTACGATATCGGTGTCGATGCCGACATTACGATAACGCTCGAAAAGGGTACCGAACCTGATGCAGGCGTTAAGTTCAATTATGTCAAAGTAGGTGCAACGAGTAACGAAGAGCCTGAATTTGGTTCTACCGCATGGTCGAGCGGCACCGTTATAAACGATAGCACGGCTGCTCCCGCAAGGAGCGATGTAGACGGTTTGTTCTCTGTCAGTCTTGCATATAATACTACGAAGAGTACGACGGGCACTACATCTATAACCGATGGAAAAGCGTTCGAAATTACCGCGGGGGAAGGCACACTGTATCTGTATGCGTCCGTAACTTGGACTTCCGCGGACACCAGGCTCGGTTCCGCAACGATCTCCGACGCTCTCGATACCTGGGTAGGTGAGAACGTAGCTTCGGTAGGGTTCAATATCTCGTACAGTGCAGTCCAGGCTTCCGAAGCACCCGCTACGACCTGATAACCTCAAACTTTATCCCGAAGCCTCGGCTTCGGACGGAAACACAACAGTCTGCCGCAAGTGGCTGCCGGCAGCGCACACATGCGCGAAAAAGCGCTCGAGGCTGCTTTGACATGGTAAGTGGGAACTCTGACCCGACGTTACGGGACGTCGGAGTGCGGGGGAGACATGTAATGCAGTGACCGATAAAAGCGGAGAACAAATTTATTATGTCGGATAACTCTCGCGAAGAAAATACGAACGCCGTGACGGACGAAGTCACGGGCGCGAGTAACGCAAGTGAAGATGTAACGGAGACTGCCCCGATAGCCGAACGGCAAGCGGAGCCGACCTCGCGTGCCGAAGAAACGGCGGGCGGGTCTGCCGCGGATGTCGTGGCGACGCCTGCCGCGGATAACGCGGAAGAGAGCGGAGCCGCAGGCGAAGCGGACGGGCAGTCGGACGTAGGTGCCGCGGATAACAGCGGCGGCACGACTGTTGGCGCAGGCTCGGGGCGGAATGCCCCGGGCAAGTTTCCCGTGGGCGGAGAGCGCACCTCTTCGTTCGCGGGAAAGATGCGCGCCGCCGGTTACGTCGCGGGGCGCCGTTACGACAGGATAAAGAACGAGATCATGCGGTACCGCAACGCCCGCGGTGCTCGCGTAAAGAGCAAGATCTCCTCTACGGGGGAGAAGTTCGTCATAGGCAGGACTCTGCTTTGCGCGCTGGGCATATCGGGCAATACGTTAAAGGTGTATCTGCCCCTCGATCCCGACGCGTACGCCGAGAGCAAGTATCACCACAAGGATATGCGCGGCAAGGCGAAGAAGTACGAGCGTTGCCCCATGATGCTTCGCTTGTCGTCCGACAGGCAGGAGAAGAACGCCGTCTCGCTCATAGAGGCGGTAGCGGAAAAATTCGGTCTGACGCCCGATCCCGACTATATCCCGCGCGATATGGCTACGGTGTTCGGCAAACCCAAGCGCGCCAAGAGGCGGGTGATCTACGTCCGCACGGACGAGGAGATCCCCGAGGGCGCGACGGTCATAGACCTCACTTCGCGCGCAGCGGACGGCGCGCACGTCGCCCCGCCCGTAACGCACGGCGGCGAAGAGCCGGAGGAAGATGACGACGAGGACGAGACCGCAGCCGCGGAAACTCCGGGCGACGATCTCGTAACGGTCATCGCTCCCGAGGACGCCAACGGCAAACTCCCCAAAAGAGCGGGCGTGTACGATGGCTCGGGAGATAAGATAGGCAAGGTCCGCCGCAGCGTGTGGTACGACACGGAAGGCGCGGTCGTAGGCAGGTTCGAGAGGAACGGCGAAGCCGTCAGCTTCTGCAAGGAAGAGGACGAGTGCGGTTATGTGGATAAGCACGATAACGTGCTCACTCTCGCGGGCGGGTATATCGCTACGCTCCGCCGCACGCACTTCTATCCGCTGTTCGTCGTGCTGCTGCTCATCATCGCGCTCGCGGTGCTGTCCGTATTCTTCGTGACATGCACGCTTACGCGTTCGGACGAACCTTACGCCCCCGTGATATTCATCGCGGACGAAAAGGGCACGAGCTGGGACGAGGTAGAAGACCTCGACGTGTTTGTCAACGACACGTTCGGCGACGCGACCATCGCCCCGGGGCTGGACGGCACTTACAGCTTCATCTTTGAAAACCGCAACGACAACACCGTGCGCTACTCGCTGACGTTTACCGAGACCAACGAATACGGCATAGACCTCGCTTACCGCTTGAAGAGCGACGGCGCGTACATCTCGGGTCACAGCGACTATGTGGGCGCGGAAAGCGCGGGCGTGAGCGATCTTACGGTACAGCCGCATTCGGCGAAGCGCTTCGAGCTCGAATGGAAGTGGATAGGCGATAACGACGAAGCGGACACCCTTGCGGGCGAGAACGGCGCGACGTACACGCTGCACATAGAGTTCGTCGCCGAGGTCGCCGTTTGATGGGAAAGAAAAGGAGCGGAGCGGCAAAGGCTCTGCACATAACGGGCATAGCGCTCAAAGCGATCGTTACGGCGATAGCTGCGCTGCTGCTCGTATACAACGTCTATGTGCTCGTGGCGCGGCTGGCGTTCGGCGTCGGGATACCGACGGTGTTCGGCTTCGGCTTCGCTACGGTAGAAACGGGGAGCATGTCTCCCGAGATCGAGGCGGGCGACTTCATCGTCATACGCGCCTCGGACAGCTATGAAATGAACGACGTCATAACGTTTTACGACTCCTCGCGTTCGCAATACGTCACTCACCGCATCATCCGCGTAGGCGAGAGCGGCTACACGACCAAAGGCGACGCGAACAACACGCAGGACGCTTTTACGGTGACGGACGACGTCATCGTCGGCAAAGTGGTGCTCGTGGCGGGAGGTCTGGGCGCGTTCATAGGCTTTTTGCAAAGCCCCGTCGGGCTGCTCACCGCAGTGGGCGTGTGCGTCCTCGTATGGGTGGCTGCGACGTATGTCCCCAAGCTCTTCGATAAGAGCGGGGATGACGAAGACGATAAGGAAGGGAAAGACGACGGCTCCGGGCCGAAAGATAACGGTTAAACAAATGGCGAAAAAGAAGGTCGAACATTACCATATCTATGCGTATCTGTGCGCGCTCGTCCTCGTCGGCATACTGCTGACAGGGGTCACTTTGGCACGCTATTCGGGTTCGACCTCGGGCGGAGGCGAAGTGACCCTGCCGCGCTTCTATTGCTCTTACGAGATAGACGACATGTCATCGCTGACTTTCGCCAACTCCGATTATTGGTTCACGAGCGATGAAGGCGAAGACCGCCCCATCAAGACCGCGCGCACCGTGCGCTACACCGTGCGCAATTATACGACGGACGGTAGCGGCAAAGCCGACAGGGTGAGCGACCTCGATCTCGAACCCACTCTGCGCTTTTACGCTCCCGCCGAGTTCGCGGGCACGCTGGCGTTCCAGGTAGTGGAAACGCACGGAACGGATGGCGAAAAGGTCGTCACTCCGCAGTACGTCGTGTCGGATATCGCAAAAGCGCTGTACGACACGAACGGTTCCGACGGAGCGTCGACGTATCATACGGAAAAATCGAAAGGCTATGAGGACCGCACCGACGGTCTTGAGGGCGGCAAGCCCCTCGAAGAGGAACTTAGGCTTTCCGGCAGCTTCACGGGCAGCGGCGCCGAACACTTCACGGGCAGCATGAGAGCCGTGGGGCAGAAGACGGGCGCGGTCCTTTCTGTGACCGCCGACGAGCGCACCGCGGAATACTCCGTCGGCTTCATGCGCACGACGACGGAAAGCAGCGCGAGCGTAGGCGGCGGCACGTCCGTTTCGCGCGTGGCTCCGCTGTTCTATCTCGATTGCGAGAAGGAAGTGCCGTACATGACGGTGGATATAACGCTCCCCGACTCGCACGTCCTGAAAGGTGGGCACCCCACTCAGCGGTCTTACGTGCTGTACGTCACGTCCACCGTCCGCCTTTCGGAGAATGAGGACATGAATTCCGTGTGGCATACCGCGGGTAGCGAGGAAGGCGAACAGGGCGGAACGCTGTCGACGTCGCCGGACGGCAGCAACATCGTCGAAGATTGGAACGAGATATTCACAAGCGATACTCAAAACGAATACTACTTCAACGGCGCGAAGGTTACGGGTTACCATTTCGAGCGCGACCTTCCGGTATACGATGCCGGCGGCGCGGAAACGGGCAAAAAGACCACCGTGCGTATAAACAAGTATTTTAACGACGGCTCCGTGACGTTCGACCATATCGCCCCGCTCAGCGAGGGCGCGGCTTCCGTCGTGCATGCGATAAACGATTTCTATACGTTTACAGGCGGAGCTTATACCGATCCGCTTACGATAGACGCCGTGCAGTCCCTTTACGGTGTATGTGCCGGCGGCTCGAGCGGGTATATAAAGTTTGAGGGAGTGACCGACGATCCTCTCGAGTCCGCGCACGATGAAGCCGACGGTTATTACGTTATCGGGGAGGCGATGAGCAAAGGGTATTCGACCTCGCTCAACGTCATATTCGCTCAGGCGTCCGAAACGCCGACCGAAACGACCGAGGAAGGAGGCGGAGCATGAACGCGCTGAAAAACAAATTCGGGCTGATAGTGTTCATCCTCTTCATGCTCGCGCTCGCGACCATGCTCGGCGTGCTCTTTACGCAGGGGCGGTATTCCGAAGAGCTGAAATCGGGGTCGGACATCTACGGCAGCGACCTCGAGTATATCGTTTCCGACCAGGTGGAGGTAAATTCCGTCGAGGAGTTCATCGCCGCGGTGGAAAACGGCTATTCCAACATCACGATATCCGACAACGTGGATAACCCCCTTGTCATCACCTCGGGCGTTACCGACGTCGGTTCCGACCTTATCATAGACCTCAACGGTCACGAGATCCAGCGAAACAACCGCGACCCTATGCTCAACGTCGTAGACGGCGTGCGCCTTACGGTCATCGACTCCAAAGGCGGCGGCTCTTTCTACAACCCCGTCGGCAGCGTGCTGCAGATAGACGGCGGTACCCTCACGGTCACGAGCGGCGACTTCGTCAGCGGCCCCAAATCGAGTGAGTATATGAGCAACTCGTCCACGGGTACAGACGCGACTATAAACGACAGCACGAGTGTCACCGTCCGTCGCAAGAGCGGCAACAGCTATACTTCAACCGATATGAACGTTCCCGTTCTTTCCCCGCATGTGGAAGTGCAGACGACGGAAGAGGGCGAAAAGCGGTATATCACCAACGGAAATATGTATTTCTCTGCCGCGCCGACGAATGACTATAACGGGCTCCTTGAGGGTGATACCTACCTTTACTATGTCATAGACGACGACGCGGCGGGCAATACCGCGATAGCGGCGGATACGGGCACGGCGGACTTCTATTATTCGTATAAAGTCACCCGAAATGTAAACGGTAACAGCGCGTCTTACGACCTTTACACGGGCACGGCAGAGGCGGACGGCGAGACTATCTTTGCCGTCATGATATACGGCTACTATAACGTCAAAGCGAGCGCGAACCCCAACGTCGCGGGCGGGGAAACGCTGCCTAATTATGCGACGGTCAAGATGATGAGCGGCAATATGTATGTGCGCGGCGGCAGTTACTACTCCTATTTCGGGGTGGAGAACACCTTCGGCGTGCATGCGTCCGGCGGCTATATGGCGATAGGCGCGGGCAAGTTCGAAGCCGCGGGCGCGGCTACCTGCGTAGCCTGCGCATATCCCGCCGACGTTTCGGAAGAGGAATATCTCCGCGTGGCGGGCGGCGACTTCAAGTCCTATTACGGCGACACGGTGAGCGTTTCCTCCGGCAACATGGTACTCACCGCGGGCAGCTTTACGAAGGACGCGAGCAGTGCTCTCGAAGGGCACGAAGGCAGTGCGTCCGTGCATGTCACGGGCGGCAGTCTCGACGCTTCGCAGGCGACGGGACTCACCTTTGAGACTTTGGGCTCGCATGTATACGGGGTCTACGTTTCCGACGGGACGGCAAACATAACTAACGCGGACTTCACGTTCGGTAAAGAGGGCACGAGCGAACCATATACCGACGTCATCGGCGTTTACGCCGAAGGCGGCAGCATAACCGCGAACACGCTGGATATAGCGATCTACAGCGCGTATGTGAACGATACGTCGGCGGAAAACGAAACGCCGCTCGGCAATTACAACCGAGGTATTTCCGCAAGCAACGGTACCGTAAAACTTTATAATGATTGCAATATTAACGTGTACGGGACGTATTCCGCGGGTATCCTCGCCCTTACCGATCCGTCGTCCTTATCCGGCGCGGGCAGTACGGACAGCATAACTTATTACGGAGATACCGACGAACAGAATACGTCCGCCGCCGGCACGTTGGCTATAAACGTTTACGGCGCGGAAAACGATACGCTTTCTTCCACGGCGATGAGCACCGAGGGCGGCAGTATAAACATCGCTTCCGGCAATGTGGATATATATTCCGAAGGTCTTGGCGTTACCGCGCGCAGCACGAACGGCAGCGGCGGCGATATTGAATTCGGCGGTGAGACTTTCAATGTGGAGACCACGCAGGGCACGGGCATATACGTCAACGGCGGTAGCATAATGTTCCGCAACGGCACGGTGAACGTAAAATCGACCGTCGACGGCGATTACTCGTGGAGCGGAGCGCCTACCGAAAACTTCGGCACGACTACCCATTACGACGGCATATGCGTCCAGGGCGGCTCGCTGGATTCCACGGGTGCAACGCTGAATGTAACGCATGATGGGATAGAGAATAATTATTACGGCGATTTGTATCAGCTTGTGATAAGAAGTTTTGCCGTGCGGG
>DXHS01000001.1 GCA_019113275.1 Candidatus Protoclostridium stercorigallinarum | reverse complement strand
TATGCGCAACGAGCGCGCGTCCGCGGAGAAAAACGCAGGTAAACTTGCGGAAAAGGAAAGAGCGGCGAAAGCCGGACTGAGCGCCGTTTACGGCAAGTACGGCATTCCCGAGGGTACCGATCCCGAAAAGCTGCAGCGCGACAGGTTTTCCGCAGACGGGTCGGAACGCGAGATCGCGTCGGCTAAAAAGGAGGCGGAGGAGTTTATCGCGAAGAACGGTCTGACCGAACGTCCGATGGGCGAAGCGAAGGATATATCCGTGCTCGAAAGCAGGCGTGAAGAGCTGGCGACGGAAGTGTCGCGGGCGGACGGCGAGATAAGCGATATAGAAGACCGCGTGAGCGAGCTCGGCAAGCGCAGAGCGGAGCTCGAAGAGGCGGAGGCGAGATACGCCGAGTACGTCCGTAAATACGACGCGGCGATAAAAGCCAAAGAGCTTCTCGAGCAGGCTGAGCAGAATATACTCGACAGATACGTCAGACCCGTAAAGGACAGGTTCGACCATTACATAACCGTGCTCGAAGGCACGTTCGGCGAAAAGGCGAGCATGGACGGCGATTTCCGCATAAGGTTCGAGAGCGAAGGGCTCATGCGGTCGGACATGCACCTGTCGGCGGGGCAGCGCGCCGTGTGTTCGCTGTGCTTCCGCCTCGCGATGACGGACAATATGTTCGGCAAGGAGAAACCGTTCGTCATAATGGACGACCCCTTCGTTGAGCTGGATAACAAGCACATGGCGAGCGCCGCGAAAGCTCTCGGGCTGCTTGCCGCCGACAGGCAGATAATATATCTCTGCTGTCATGACAGCAGAAAGGCGAAGTGACCGTATGAGAGCGTATACATTCGTGCGTCCGGGCAACGCCGCATGGACGGAAAAACCGATGCCGGATATCCTTTCCCCGCGCGACGCGGTGGTCAGGGTGACGATGTCGAGCGTCTGCACGAGCGATCTGCACATCCTCGCGGGCGCGGTGCCGAGAGCGGCGAAGGGAGTCACTTTGGGGCACGAGTTCGTGGGCGTCGTCGAAGAAACGGGCGAGGGCGTCACGCATGTAAAGGCGGGCGACCGCGTCGCGGTGAACGTGGAGACGTTCTGCGGCGAATGCTTTTTCTGCCGCCGCGGCTATGTGAACAACTGCGTATCTCCCGAGGGCGGCTGGGCGCTGGGCTGCCGCATAGACGGCGCGCAGAGCGAGTATGTGCGCGTGCCGTTCGCGGATACCGGGCTGACGAAGATCCCGGATAACGTCACCGACAAACAGGCGCTTCTCGCGGGCGACGTTCTCGCTACGGGCTATTGGGCTGCGGACATCGCGGACATAGAGCCGGGCGCGGAAGCGCTCGTCATAGGCGGCGGTCCCGTGGGGATATGCTGCGCCCTTTGCGCGCGTCTGAACGGCGCGGCGCGCGTGTTCGTGTGTGAAAAGGAGATGTGCCGCAGGGAATTCATAGCGCGTAATTACCCCGAGCTCGGCGTCGTCGCGCCCGAAGAGGCGATCGGTGTCGTGCGCGGCTTCGCTCACGGCGGTGCGGACGCGGTCATAGAAGCGGCGGGCACGGCGGAAGCGTTCGAGCTCGCGTATACCTGCGCGCGCCCCAACGCGACGGTGGTCGTCGCGGCGATGTACGAGCAGCCGCTCGTGCTGCCGCTGCCCGACATGTACGGCAAGAACCTCGTGTTCAAAACGGGCGGCGTGGACGGGCATTACATCGCGCGCGAGCTT
Organism: Candidatus Protoclostridium stercorigallinarum; assembly: GCA_019113275.1. GTDB lineage: Bacteria > Bacillota > Clostridia > Christensenellales > Pumilibacteraceae > Protoclostridium > Protoclostridium stercorigallinarum. The sequence goes on along the minus strand of DXHS01000001.1, from coordinate 5,988 downwards.
GCGGACATCGCGGCGGGGAAGATAGACGTTTCGCCGCTCGTCACTCACGAATTCCCGTTTTCGCGGCTGGAAGAGGCATATACGCTATTCGCCTCGCGCGCGGACGGCGTGATGAAGGTCGGCATTTTAATGTAAGTATATCGGGCGTTCGTATGCTTGCTTTTTCATTGCGACGGTGGTAAAATAATAACGTAAAAAACATCTTACAAGGAGTAAGCGCGCGGCATTCTGCGCGCACATACCCGAAAATGAAAACTTATGCGATAATCATCATGGACGGTTTCGGCTACCGCAAGGAGACTCGCGGCAACGCCGTGGCGGCGGCGGGCACGCCCAATCTCGACAGGCTCACGGCAAAGTACCCGCACACGCTCATCGAGGCGAGCGGCCGCGCCGTGGGACTTCCCGCGGGGCAGATGGGCAACAGCGAGGTCGGTCACCTCAACATCGGCGCGGGACGCGTCGTGTATCAGGACATCACCGCGATAGACAAAGCCATCGAGGACGGCGAGTTCTTCGAGAACAAAGAGTTCGTCGAAGCAATGGACAAAGTCAACGCGAACGGCGGCGCGCTGCACCTCGTGGGGCTGCTCAGCAACGGCGGCGTGCATTCGATGAACACGCACCTTTACGCGCTGCTCGAGATGGCAAAGCGCAAGGGCGTGAAAAAAGTGTTCGTGCACTGCCTTATGGACGGGCGCGACGTGCCCCCGACTTCGGGTGCGGAGTTCATCGCCGAGCTCGAGAAAAAGATGGCGGAGATAGGCGTGGGCAAGATCGCCACCGTCATCGGCAGATATTATTATATGGACCGAGACAACCGCTGGGAGCGCGTCAAGGAAGGTTACGACATGATGTACGCCGGAGTGGGCGAGCATTACGCGACGGCTGCCGACGTGACGAAGAAGTCGTATGCCGAGGGCGTGACCGACGAGTTCATACGCGCGTCCGTCGTCGGCGATTACGACGGCGTGCACGACGGCGATTCGGTCATATTCTTCAACTTCCGCAGCGACCGCGCCCGCGAGATCACACGCGCCGCGGTGTACCCGGACTTCGATAAGTTCGAGCGCGCGGGCGGGTATAAAAAGGTGTTCTACGTGTGCATGACGCAGTACGACGCGACCATAGAGCACGTCGTCGTCGCGTTCCCGCCGCGCCGCCTCGTCAACACTCTCGGCGAGTACCTCGCGAAGATAGGCAAAACGCAGGTGCGCACCGCCGAGACGGAGAAGTACGCGCATGTGACGTTCTTCTTCAACGGCGGCGTGGAAGAGCCTAACAAGAACGAGACGCGTATCCTCGTGCCTTCCCCCAAAGTCCCGACTTACGACATGCAGCCCGAGATGTCCGCGCCCGAAGTGTGCGAAAAGGCGCTCTCCGTCGTCGGTAAGACGGATGTGCTCATAATGAACTACGCCAACTGCGATATGGTAGGGCACACGGGCGTGTTCGACGCGGCGGTCAAAGCCGTGCGCACCGTGGACGAGTGCGTGGGCAAGGTCGTCGACGCCGTTCTCGCTACCGGCGGCACCGCGCTCGTGTTCGCAGACCACGGCAACGCCGAGCTCATGAGCTTCGAGGACGGCAGCCCCTGCACCAGCCACACGACGGATCCCGTGCCTTTCATCGTTTGCGGCGACGACTACGTCGGCTGCAAGCTCGCGGAAGGCGGCGCGCTCTGCGACGTCGCGCCCACGCTGCTCTACGCCATGGGCGTCCCTCAGCCCGCCGAGATGACCGGCAAGTGCCTGATCGAGAAGTGATGTTTCTCGGGGCGGAAACCCCTCTTTAGACAAAGAGAGGGTTTCCGCCCCGTACCCCACCTTCCCGAGAAACTTACACCGAAGGACTATATAAAAATTACGCTATATGTAACTTAATACGGATAAAGCCCGCCCCGACGCTTTTACGCGTCGGGGCGGGCTTGTCGTCATTCGGCGAGCTCGTCCATCAGCGATCTTACGGCGCGCTTTTCCTTGTCGGTCAGGCGACGGTAAGAGGATACGAGCTCCCGCTCGCGCGGCGTGTATCCGTCGTCCGGGTCGTCGTCCGCAAAGAATTCCGAAAGCGTTATCCCGAACGCCTGGCATATCGTGCGCAGCGTGGACAGCTTCGGCTCCGAATGCCGCGAGTAAAGATTGTTCAGCGTGGACTGCGTGAGCATGGCTTCCATCGCCAGGTTGTTTATCGACCACCCGCGCTCGCGGCGCAGCTTGTCTATCTTATCGAGAACATCCATTTTCCGCACCTCTCCTTTTGGGTACCCGGTGCCGACCCCAATAGAACACTGCAAATGAGCGCGCTTTTCGGCTGTTTCCCTTGCGTGTCACGCTTGCCGTAGGAGTCACTACGGCTGCGCGCAAGCCATGCCGGGAAACGGTTCGAAAATCGCATCTCCTTGCAGCGAGCATTTATCGGCGCAAGATCGCGAGGTCAGGTGCGCGAAACGGAACGACATCGTACCCCCTGTGGTACGATGAGCGACGTTTCGCGTGCATCACCCGTGATGTTGCCCGATAAATGTGTTCTATTGGGGTTGGCACCGGGTAACCCATTTGAGTTTATTATATACCGAAAATAATGCAAAAACTTAACCCAAAACGGTTGACATACTCACTCAAATGAGTTAGAATTGAAATACAAACGAGTTGCCGCGTTCTCAGGCGTAACGCCTCGGGCGGGCAATATCCGAAAAAAGGAGACGAAAACATGATCAAGAAAGCCAAAAAGATCCTGATCGGGCTGATGACAGTTCTGCTTGCGATCTGTTGCGTCGTCGGCATGACTTTTGGCATGACCGCTTGTTCCGACGGAACGGATATCAAGGGGATACGATCTACCTCGATCAACAGCGAAGGCGAGCTCGTCGTGACGTATACCGACGGCACGACGGAGACTCTCGGCGTTGTCGTGGGCGCGGACGGCGCGCCCGGCAAAGACGGCACTGACGGTAAAGACGGTGCCGACGGAGCGCCCGGTAAAGACGGCGCGGACGGTGAGGACGGCGCCGACGGCGAAGACGGAGCTCCCGGTAAGGACGGCGTAGGTATAGCTTCCGTGACCGTCGAGGGCGGGAAGCTGATCGTTACATACACCGACGGCAAGAGCGTAGAGCTCGATCTGCCCGACATGAGCGCGGACTGCAAGCATGAAAAGGCGGAGAAGGTCGTTATAGAGGAGCACGACGCGGAGCACGACGGCACTTATCTTTATGTATGCCCCGACTGCGGTATCACGCGCGTGGAGCACGGAAAAGAGCACGTGTTCGAATCCACGGTATATCCCGCTACGTGCACCGAAGAGGGATATACGATAAACGAATGCAAGTACTGCGGATATACCGAGTCCGATCCTACGGACATCGTGCCCGCTCTCGAGCATGATTTCGACGAAGGTCACTATGTGGTGGGCGAAGGTCTTACGATATGCGAAGACGGCGGCACGACGGTAAGAGTCTGCAAGCGCTGCGGCGAGACCGAAACGCTGCACACCGAGCCCACGGGACATAAGTCCGACAAGTGGGAAGTCGCGACCGCGCCTACGACGGAGAGCACGGGTCTGCTCAAGGGCACCTGCGCTAACTGCGGACAGTACGTTTCCGTTTCCGTCCCCGCGCTCAGCGATAAGGACTACGTCTATACCGTGACCGACGCCAAGGAATACTGCGCGGATACCGGAAAAGCCGAGTACAGCATGGAAAAGGACGGTCAGACGTTCAGATTCGAAGTGACTCTCAATCCTACCGAGCATATCCTCGGCGGCAAGCCCGCGTCCGAGTCCGCGAACAAGGACGGCAGCTTCGACGTTACCGTGGAAGGCGTCCACGAGTTCCCGGGTGAGGAAGCGACCTGTGCGGACGGCGGCACGAACGGCAAGGGCTGGTACCTCTGCGAGGCAGACGACTGCGGCGAGATGGTATACGTCGATACGCACAAGGCGCATAACTACGAAGACTATGAAGTGGTGAAGCCCGCCACCTGCACCGAAGCGGGCGAGAAGAAGGGTTACTGCACCGACTGTGCAGCCGAAGTGACCGAACCCATAGAGCCGCTCGGTCATAACTACGAGTACGAGCTCAAAAAGGTCGGCGAGACGTTCACTCTCACCGGTACGTGCACGGTGTGCGACGACGTGACCGAAGAGACCGGTCTTACCGGCGTCGAGACGGAGATCGTTCGCGAGGCTACCTGCAGCGAGCGCGGGCTCGTAAGATATACTTATACCGACGCGGATACCGAAGAGACGGTGACGCTCGAAGTCGAGACGGCTACGATCCCTCATACGCTCGGCGGCAAGTCTGCCGACGAATGGGAGAACGCCGACGGCACTTACGATACGACCGTTCCCGGAATAACCGAGTTCAAGGGCGAAGAGGCGACCTGCGGCACGGAAGGCAAGAACGGCAAGGGCTGGTATACTTGCGAGGAGTGCGAAGAGATGGTGTTCGTCGAAACGCATAAGCCGCATAACTTCGAAGAGTACGAAGAGACCCCCGCGACCTGCACGACCGAAGGTTCCCGCACCGGCACCTGTACCGATTGCGGCGAAGAGACGACCGAGGTCATCCCCATGAAGCCGCACAGCTATGAGTACGAGCTCGAAGAGGGGGCGGAAGAAGGCGAGTGGACGCTCGTCGGCACCTGCTCCGTCTGCGGCGATGAGGACAGAAAGGAAGGCATAACCGACGTCGAGGAGAAGGTCGTCCGCGAAGCGACCTGCTACGAAGAAGGTCTGATCCGTTACACCTATAAAGACCTTTCGAGCGGTAAGACCGTCACTCTCGACGAAGCGATCCCCATGACCGCGCACACGCTGAACGGCAAGCCGATATCCGAGTATACGGACGAGCAGGGCAGAGTGCCTTCCGATCTCGAAGGCGTGACCGAGTTCAAGGGCGACGAGGCGACCTGCGGCGATCCCGGAACGACGGGCAGGGGCTACTTCACCTGCGAGGCGGAAGGCTGCAAAGAGCTCGTGTACGTGGATACGTATAAGCCGCATGCGTATTCGACGTCCACCGTTACCAAGGCGCCCACCTGCACCGAGGACGGAGAGAGGACGTTCACCTGCGAGGACTGCGACGGCACTTATACCGCGGTCATCTCCGCGACCGGTCATAACAGGACGGTGAATGTGACGAAGACGCCCACCGATACCGAGACCGGCGTTGCCGAGGCGGTATGCTCCAACGCGGGCTGCACCGAAAAGACGGTGAACGTAACGCTGCCCGTGCTCGGTTCCGAGGACTACGTCGTCGAAGAAGTCACCGAAGCCACCTGCTCCAAAGAAGGCGTCGTGAAGTATACGTACTACGACGAAAATAGCGAGGTGACCGTTTCCTTCACGATCACGACGGAGATGACCGACCACAGCGCTTATGTCGACGGTACGACTACGGTGTACGAATGGACGCTTGACGGCGTGAAGTACACGGGCTACATCTGCGAGGAGTGCGATAAGATGATCGTTCTTGCTTCCGAACCCGTCGAGGAGCCGGGGGAGGAAGGCGGCGAAGTCGTTGAAACGCCCGATGAAGGCGGTGAGAGCGAACTTCCCGGCGACGAGCCTGTCATAGCCCCCGATGACGATGCCGCGATCTCCGAAGCCGCCCGATAAGGCGCGCAAGGAGTCCCATATAACCACCCGAGACGGCGGATCCCCTCCGCCGTCTCGCCCTTTTTATTCCGAAAAATTTTTAATGAGGATTTCAGTTTGAAATCCTCATTAAAATATTTTTCGTCATATCGGACGCGAAAAGCGCGGCTCCCTATTCCGAAAAATTTCCAAACAAATTTCGAAATGAAATTTGTTTGAAATATTTTTCGTCATGCCACACGCGAAAAGCGCGGCTCCATATTCCGAAAAATTTTTAAGGTGATTTCAAATTGAAATTACCTTAAAATATTTTTCCTCATATCAGACGCGAAAAGCGCGGCTTTTCGGCGTAAAGTCACGTTTCGGAGTCGCCGCAAGGGACCTTAGCGG
>DXHS01000079.1 GCA_019113275.1 Candidatus Protoclostridium stercorigallinarum | reverse complement strand
GCTGCGCGGGAGGGCACTGCCGGGAAACGGCTCGTGAGTAGCATCTCCTTGCAGCGAGCATTTATCGGCGCAAGATCGCGAGGTCAGGTGCGCGAAACGGAACGATATCGTACCCTCTGTGGTACGATGAGCGACGTTTCGCGTGCATCACCCGTGATATTGCCCGATAAATGTGTTCTATTGGGGTTGGCGCCGGGTAGGATAACGGGAAGCCGTCTTCGCCGCCTCTTCACGCACGCGTTCCGCCACCGAAAGCGGGCTCACCACCCTTACCGCGGAACCGAAGGAGAGCACACGCCGAACGAGCTCTTCCCCGCCGTACACTTCCGCTCTCGCGCGCGGAGGGAGGGTCTCTTCCACAGCCGAGCTGCCCAGCCACTCCTCAACGCCCGCGCGGGCGGATTCGTCGAACTCCAGCTCGAGGCGCACCGTGCCGCCCCCGATATCGAGAGCCGCGCGCACGTCCGCCTTCGGGTCGCGCTCGAACCTGCCGTCCGTCAGCTCCACGCTGCGCACCCGCGCCAGGCGGAAAAGGCGGAAATCGCCGTGCAGGCGACACCTGCCGTATACATAGCGCACGCCCTCTTTGAGGGCTATGCAGTACGGGTCGAACAGCCTGCGGGTGACCGTGCCGCTCTTATCGGTGTACTCCATTTCCACGGTCACCGAATTGCGCATAGCGGCGCGCATGGCGTCCTCTTTCGCGCTCGGACCTTCGCCGTTCCAATTGTCGAAGTCCACGACTATCTGCTCTCCGCCGCTCCCGCCCGCGAGAGCGGACAGTTTGTCGAGTATGCCCGCGTTGAGATCGTCTTTGAACGTCCCCGCGAGCGCGGACAGACATGTGCGGATACGCTCCGTATCCTCGTCGGTCAGAAGGACGGAATCCAGCTTGTAATCGGGATCCACTTCGTAACCGCCGTTCTTGCCCGGTCTTACGTTTACGGGCACTCCGGCTTCGGAAAGCGCCGTGACGTAACGCTGTACGGAGCGCTCGGAAAGTTCCGAGCGCTTTGCGAGCTCCGCGCGGGATACTCTCCCGCTCGCTATCAGCATCATCATGATGTGGTACATTTTCGATACGTCCATAACGGTATTATACAACACCGCAGGCGCGCCGTCAATCAAAATCAGAACACGCGGGCATACACGCGGCGGGCAAAAAGCACTCTTTTCACATACGCCGCCGTTTCGGGATAAGGCTCTTCGCCTTCGCGCAGCCAGCGCTCGACATTTGCGGGTCCCGCGTTGTAAGCCGCGAGAGCGGTCTCAACGCCGCCGAAGCGGCGGAGCAGATACGCGAGATACGCCGTGCCCAGCCGCACTTCGCTCATCGCCGTCCCGTCCGCGGCTATGCCCGTGACTTTGCTCACCCACTCGCGCGTAGACGGCATGAGTTGCATGGGTCCGCTCGCGCCCGCACGGCTGACGGCGTCTGTGTCGTACCCGCTCTCGGCGAATATCACGCCGCGCACGAGCGCTTCGTCCACGCCGAATTCCTCCGCCGCCGCAGCGGTCTCTTCCGCAAGCGCGTCGGGAAAAACGGTATTCGTATAAAAACATACCGCCGCCGCGACGAGCACGGCGGCAAGCAGTATCAGGCTCCGTTTATAAGTCGCGTCCACTCTCCGTAAAGCTCCTTTGCCTTTTCTTCGAGCGACGCGCGGCTGCCGTCGTTCACGACGACGACGTCCGATCTCTTTCTTCTCTCCTCGTCCGTCCACTGAGCGGAAGCGACGCGCGCGAATTCCTCCGCGGTCATGCCGCTGCGTTCCCCCGCGCGTTTTTCGCGCGCTTCGAGCGGCGCGGTAACGGTCACGACGATATCCGCCTCGCTCTCCATACCGCTCTCAAACAGCAGAGGTATCTCGAGCACGACGATACGCGAGCCGCTCTCGTCCGCAAGACGGCGCATCTCGCGTTTTACTTCGGGATGGACGATATTTTCGAGACGTCTGAGCTTTTCCGCGTCCGCGAACACTTCGCGTGCGAGCGCTTTCCTGTCGAGCGTTCCTGCTTCGGCGCACCCGGGGAAAGCGGCGACGATGTCGTCGTACACCTTATGCCCGGGCGTCTGCAGGTCGCGCGTCACTCTGTCGGCGTCTACAGTATATGCGCCGAGCTCGCCGAGCATACGCGTGAGCGCGCTTTTGCCGCTCGCTATGCCGCCCGTGACCGCGATCGTCAGCCTGTCGGGCGTACAGCCGCAGTAGTGCTGACGGTATATGCCGAACCGCGAACAAAGTTCTTTGGTGCGCACGCATCCGCCCTTCTTTTTGAAGTCGGTCGGCAGCCACTTCACGCCGTTCGCCGCGGCATGCCTCTCGCCCTCTTCGTTTATCATGCCCGCGTCCTTTACCGGGCTTGCCGTGAGCGTGGTCGTCACATACTCCGCGCCGAGCTCCGCCGCTTTTTCCGCCGCCTTCGCCAGCCGTGACGATATGCACAACCGGCATTTCGCGCCGCCTTCGATCCCGCCCTTTTCTTTGCCTACCGCCCCGTCGTACTCCTCGGGGTCGTAGCCGCCGTCTATGACGGGGATGTCGAGCGAAAGGGAGCTTATCAGCTTTTTTACGTTATCCAAACGGCGGAGGTACTCCGAACGCACCGTGATGTTGGGGTCGTAAAAATACGCGGTGATGCGGAAACGCTCCGCAAGCTCCTCTATCCCCGCGCTCATGCAGGGCGCGCAGCAGACGTGAAGGAGCAGAGAAGGTCTGCCACCAAGACGGGAGACGACGTCCTCGTACTCTTTGCGGAAGTCGCGCTTATTCATCGTCCGCCTCCCCCAGCTTAGCCGCCACGTCGGCAAGGCGGAGTGCTTCGAGCATACCGCCTATATCGCCGTTCATGAAGTCGGTGATGTTGTATACAGACAGCCCTATGCGGTGGTCTGTCACCCTGCCCTGAGGAAAGTTGTAAGTGCGTATGCGCTCGCTGCGGTCGCCCGTGCCCACCTGGCTGCGCCGCCTGTCCGCCTGTTCTTTATCCGCTATCGAGCGGAAGTGGTCATAAAGACGGGCGCGGAGCACCTTCATCGCCTTTTCTTTGTTCTTGGTCTGGCTGCGTTCGTCCTCGCAGTTCGCAACGATGCCCGTAGGGATATGCGTTATGCGCACCGCCGAGTCCGTCTTGTTTATATGCTGACCGCCCGCACCCGACGAACGGTAAGTATCTATGCGGAGGTCTTTATCGAGGATCTCCACGCTGACGTCCTCCGCTTCGGGAAGGACGGCTACGGTGACCGTTGAGGTATGCACCCTGCCCTGCGTTTCCGTTTCGGGAACACGCTGGACGCGGTGCACGCCCGACTCGTACTTCATGCTCGCGTATACGTCCGCGCCGTTCATCGCGTAAGACGCTTCCTTGACGCCGCCGAGCTCGGTGGCGTTCACCGAGACCTCTTCCCATTTCCAGCCGCGGGCGTCCGCGAACATGCGGTACATGCGCGCGAGAGACGCCGCGAAAAGCGCGGCTTCCTCGCCGCCCGCCCCCGCGCGTATCTCGATGATGACGCTCTTGCCGTCGTCGGGGTCTTTGGGCAGCAGCAGGACGCGCAGTTCGCGCTCCGCTTCTTCCATGCGCTTTTTGCCCGACTCTATCTCCTCTTCGGCAAGTTCTTTCATATCCGGATCGCCGAGAAGGGCGCGCGCTTCGGCTACGTCCTTTTCCGCTTTGAGGTATTCGGCGTACTTTTCCGCTACGGGAGCGAGCGAAGTGTGCTCCTTGCACAGCTTGCTCCACCTCGCGGTATCCGCTATCACCTCGGGATCGGATATCTCCCTGCCGAGAGCGTTATAGCGGCTCACGATATTGTCTAACTTCTGCGTGTTCATCGTTTTGTCGCCGCGACGGCACGGTCGCGCCCTCCGAGGTCCTTTATCACTTTTATGTCCTTAAAATGCGGCTCGAGCAGCGCTTTGACGTCCTCCGCCTGATCGAAGCCTGTCTCCAGCACGATATGCCCGCCGTCGTTCAGTTTACCCGCCGCCTCCGCCGCTATCCTGCGGTAGAACGCAAGACCGTCCTCGCCGCCGTCGAGAGATATGCGCGGCTGGCAGATCACTTCGCGCTGCAACCCGTCTATCTCTCCGCTGCGGATGTACGGCGGGTTGGAAACGATGAGGTCGAACGTGCCGTCTATGCCGTCGAACACGTCGGCTCTGACGACGCTGACGCGCTCGGGCAGGTTCTCACGAGCCACTGCGAGAGCCTCGTCGCTGATGTCGGACGCCGTGATATCCGCGTCCGTCTGCTCTGCGAGCACCGCCGCGATGCAGCCGCTTCCCGTCATAAGGTCGAGCGCGCGGGAACCTTTTCCGCCTTTGAGCAGCTCCGCCGCAGCGAGTGCGACGGTCTCCGTTTCCATACGCGGCAGGTGCACGCTTTCGTTCACTTTGAGTTTTATGCCGTAAAAGTCGCTCTCGCCCGTCACATAGTCGAGAGGCAACCCTTCGGCGCGCTTTGCCGCGTACTCTTTAAGTTTTTCCGCCTGCGCGCGCGTGAGTTTGGCGATGTGAGGCAGCTCGGTGCGCTTTGCCCCGAGCACGGCGCAGAGCATCCAATCGATCTCGCTTTCGTCGTCGATGCCCGCTTCGGCATACTTCTTTGCGAGGAACGCGCGGGCGTCCTTCATCGTCATCTCGTAAAAATCCACCGCGGGTACGGAAGGATCCGCGTCCATTTCCAGGACTTTATTGAAAGCGACGATGGCGGCTTCCGCCATGCCGTCCTCCGGTTTTTTGGTCGTCAGCGCCTGCAGAGCGAATCCCGGCGCCTTGAATATCATGAAGAACGCGTTATCGGGCGCCTTCGCCACGAGTTTGAGGAGCTCGTAAGACAGTCCCGCGATGACGGGCACGCAGCACAGCCCCACGCCCATTATTATAAGGTTATAAAGCAGCTGCCCCGCGCCGCCGACCGCCGCCTGCAGACCCGCGGTGGTCAGCCCCGCGAGCGAGAGCAGCCAGGTCACGAGCGCCATGACGAGCACGCTGAGAAATACCGTGTAAAAGAGGAACGTCGTGCCGCAACGCGCGTGACGGGTGGAGCACTTCTGCACGTTTTCCACCGTCAGCTCCATGCCGTGCTCGTAACAGTTGATCGTGCGGTGTTCGGCGCCGTGGTACATATATGTGCGGCGTATATCTTTGAGCCTGCTCGTAAGGAACAGGTAAAACACGAGTATGAGCACCTTCATCACGCCCTTGAAAAGGCTCATGACGAGGATGTACATGCTGGAAGACAGTCTGACGTCGAGATCGAAGAGCAGATCTATGACCAGCCAGTTGAGCACCCCGGGCACGACTATGAACAGCCCCACGGCGAGAACGAGCGCGAGCAACACGGCGATCAGCATGCCGCCCTTGCCCAGCTGCGCTTCTTCATCGTCGCCCGCGTACACCTCGGCGGACTTGCCGATATAGCGCACGCCCATGACGAGCGATGAGAAAAAGGATACCACTCCGCGCACTATCGGCGTTTTATGGTACCACTTCTTTCTCGGCGCGCTGCGCTCGGTGAAAACCGTAAGTTCCCCTTTTTCGTCGCGGCAACAGACGGCGGTGCTCGTCGCACCGCGCATCATCACGCCTTCAAGCAGCGCCTGCCCGCCTATCGAACAGGGAGTGTACTTACCCGGGGAGCGCCATTCGCTTGTCTTGCTTTTCTTGCCCATTCGCATTTACCTTTGCCGCCGATCCGCGCGGCAAATAAAAAAACCATACCGAGGGCGGTAAGCCGTGCGGTATGGCTCAATGATCGTTTTACTTTTTGGACGCGTTCGCGTATCTCTTGTTGAACTTGTCGATCCTGCCGCCCGTCTCCACTCTCTTCTGCTTACCGGTGTAGAAAGGATGGCACTTGGAGCAGACGTCCACTTTGAGGATGTCGCCCTTCTTCGTCGTGCCGGTGACGAACTCGGCGCCGCACGCGCATACGCACTTTACTTCATGATAATCGGGATGTATCTTCTCTTTCATTGTCCTAATGATCTCCTGTTTGATTGTCAGCTTTACTATTATATACGGCGGCAGGGTTTATGTCAAGCGATTTTACGTTATTTCTTGAAAACCATGCTACGTATGTCCTCTACCGCCGTCTTTATGCGGGAGGCGGAGGACATGAGCCGCTCTATCTTGTCACGCGCGTGCATGACAGTCGTGTGGTCGCGCCCGCCGCAGATGTTACCTACCGTCTCGAGCGGCATGTTCGTCATGTCTGCAATGAGGTACATGCAGATCTGACGCGGTTCAACGATCTCCTTGTTCTTCTTTTTGCCGAGGAGCACGTCGCGGCCGAGTCCGAAATATTTGCACACGCAGTCTATGATGACGTCGGGATTTATCTTTTCCTCGGTGACGTTGCGGTAGTCTTTGAGCGCGTCGCGCACGAGCTCCACCGAAGGCTGCGCGCCCGTCAGCCCCGAGAGGAACACCACTTTGTTGAGCAGGCTCTCCATCTCGCGGATGTTGCTGTCTATCTTCTCCGCCATAAATGTGAGCACTTCGAGCGGGATATTGCATTGCAGCTTCTGCGACTTCTTTTTGAGTATCACTATGCGCGTTTCGATGTCGGGCGGCTGGATATCCGTTATCAGTCCCCATTCGAAACGGCTGCGCAGACGGTCTGAGATATCGGGGATCTCGCCCGGAGTGCGGTCGGACGTGAACACGAGCTGCTTGCCCGCGTCGTGCATGTCGTTGAACGTGTGGAAAAGCTCTTCCTGCGTGCGCTCCTTGCCGGAAAGCAGCTGTACGTCGTCTATCATCAGCACGTCGGCGCTGCGGTACTTGTCGCGGAAGGTGTTGCGCGACTCCTTGCTGTTGCCTATGGAAGAGATGAAGTCGTTGAGGAACTTCTCGCTCGTGACGTATATCACTTTGAGCTCGGGATGGGAAACGAGCAGCGAATTGCCTATCGCGTGCATGACATGCGTTTTTCCGAGACCGGACGCGCCGTATATGAACAGTGGGTTGAACTTATGCCCGGGAGCGTCGCTCACCGCGTGCGCCGCGGCGACCGTCAGTTCGTTGCTCTTGCCTACGACGAACTCCTCGAAGTTGTAGCGGGGGTTTATCGGAGTGCCCACGCCGTAAAGCGCCTCTTTGCGCTGCTCCTCTTCTTTCCCCGTGTCTTCGGGAACGGAGGAAGAATAATCTTCCTTTTCGCTCTCTTCGATGACCACGATGTCCGTCAGGTACGGCGCCACTTTCTGGGCGACGAGTTTGATGGGGATCTTCTGCCCCGCGTTGACCTTGTGTTTGTGCTCGCTGTTGGTGGCGATGAGCACGAGCCTGCTCTTATCGTCCACGCAGTAAGGAACGAGCGTCTTTATCCACACGTCGAAGCTGACGGCGCTGAACTCCGTCTCGAGGTCGGTGAGCATGTCTCTCCATATTTCGTGTGCGCTTTTCATCTGCGTTTATCCTCTCGTTTTGAAATCGCTGAAGAAGAACAGCGTTATCTTCTGTACCAACCCCGTGAACGTAGCCTCGTCCCACTCCATGTTGAGCAGTTCGAGTATCCCCGCCAGGTACCCGTTGGCGACGACTTTCGCCATTATGCGTTCGGACTCGTTTATGCGTATGTCGCCGAAGTTGCGCTTTATTATTATGTCGCGTATCAGACCGTTTATCGACTCGCGGAAGTTCTCGTACTCCGTTCCCGCGCAGCGGTAAAGCAGTATGAACAGCTCGTCGCGATTACGCCAGAACACGCGGTAAAGCTCTTTGGCTATGAACGACGAGAACTGCTCGAGTGGCATATCGAGCACGGTGGTCGTACCCGCAAGGTCGGCTATGAACTTGGGGATGAATGCGTATACCGGACCCACGACGCGGTCGAGGAGCTGTTTCTTCCCCTCGAAATAGCGGTAAAAATTACCTATCGGCACGCCCGCTCCCCTTGCGATACGCGCTATGCTGCTGTTGTGGTAACCGCGGTCGCGGAACTCCTTTCTGCCCGACTCGATGATGCTTTCCTCGATCGGTTTCTTCTTTACCTGCATTCTCCCGCCTCCGCCGCCGCGCCGGACGGCATCATTTTTTCTTTATGAGCGCGTATATCTCGCTCTTGGATACGCCGCGGTCGCGCGCCGTGGCTTTCATCGCTTCCTTTTCGTCCATGCCCGACTCGATATACTTCGCGTAATGCTCTTCGGGCGTGAGCGCGAGCATGTCTTCCGCCGCCTTCGCCCCCTCGACGACGAGCGCCATCTCCCCTTTCACCGTAACGTCTTCGGGAAGAGCTCCCAGACGGAAGCGTATCACCTCTTCGTGCAACTTGCTTATCTCCCGAACGAGAGCCGCTTCGCGCGCGCCCAGCTCGGCAAAGAGATATGCTTCGGTCTCTTTAAGGTCGTGAGGCGCGACGTAAAAGATCAGCGTCGCTTCCAGCGAGCGGAACTTGTCCAGCCTGCGCCGCCTGTCCGCCTTCTTTTCGGGAAGGAACCCGACGAAGCAGAACGCCGTGCTGTCCAGCCCCGAGAGCACGAGGGCGCTCACCGCAGCGCAGCCGCTGCCCACCACGGTGTATCCCAGTCCTTCGCGCATGAGCGCTTTGACGAGCACCGCGCCCGGGTCGCTCACGAGAGGCGTGCCCGCGTCGGACACCAGCGCGATATCCTTGCCCTCTTTGAGCTCTCCGACTATCTTTTCCGCCGTGCGCGCCTCGCCGAACTTCTCGTATACGCGCATGGGCGTGCGGATATCGTAACGGGCGAAGAGCACCGCGGTGTGACGCGTGTCCTCACAATAAACGGCGTCCGCGTTCCTGAGCGTTTCCACCGCGCGGTAAGTTATGTCGCCGAGATTGCCTATCGGCGTTACGACGATACTGAGCATCCCTCTCCTTTACGACGGATAATCATCCGCCGTCGTGCCGTATACCGTGCGTTCGGGGAGCACGGTAAGTCCGCTCTTCCCGCCCGCCGTGCATCTGAGCAGGAACAGCTTGGGCGGTTTACCTTCGGACGGGCGCAGCAGTTGGAGCTTTTTGGGCATGAGCCGCGCCGCGCGGCAGAGCGAAAGCAGCTCGTCCAGTCGCTCGGCGAGGTGGACGAGATAGAACTTCCCGCCCGTTTCCAGCAGACCCGCCGCCGCGCTCACCGCTTCTTCCGCGGTGAGCTCCACCTCGTGCCTGGCTATGCGCACGTACCCGCTCGCGCTTTTTTCTCCGCTGCCCGCTTTGCGGTAAGGCGGATTGCACGTCACTATATCGTACGCGCCCCTGCCGAAACGGGCGGGAGCGTCCTGCACGCGCATGACGTATATGTTCGTCGGCAGACCGTTGAGCTCGGCGTTGCGCCGCGCGATCTCCGCCGGTCCGGGCTGCAGTTCCACGCCGTCCGTCGGCACGCCCTTTTTCCCCGCAAGGAGAACTGGCACGATGCCCGTCCCGCAGCAAAGATCGAGCGCACGGTTGCCGCTGCCGCCCTCGACGAAGTTTGCTAGTTCCACCCCGTCGGTGCCGAAAGGAAAATATTCGTCGCTCTGGATGAACCGCAGTCCGTGGGTCTGCAGGTCGCAGATCTTTTCGCTCATATCTCGAATATGCCGTCGAGATTGCGGAATTGCTGCGCGTTGTCCAGCCCGTAACCTATGATATAGGGGTTGCCTTCTATCGTGAACGCGACGTAGTCGGGCACGATCTCCGTTTTGCGGCATTCGGGCTTATCGAGCAGCGCTGCCACGCGCACGCGTTTCGCACCGTTTTCCCGGAAATAATTTTTGAGAGCGGCTATCGTTCTGCCCGTATCCACGATGTCCTCTACGAGGAGCACGTCCGCGCCCTTTATCTCTTCGACGGGTATCGAGCAGTATTTCATGTCCACCGTGCCGCCCGAGACCATACGTTCGCCGTCCGTTTTGTATGAGCTCGCGGAAACGAAGGCAAAGCGCACGTCCCTGCCCTTGATCCCGCGCACGAGGTCCGCATAAAAAAGCACCGCGCCTTTGATGACGCATACCGCGAGAAGGGGTTCGCCCTTTTCGCTGTCCGACGCGATGTCCTTTGCGAGCTGCCTGACGCGCGAGGTTATCTCCCGCCGCGAATACAATTTACGTCTGCTCATTCTCTTATGTCCCTCCCCGCCGTCAGCCGCACGGCGCACGTTGTGTCTTTCCCCGTAGCCAGCGCCTCGCCCACCGCCATACCGACGACGGCGAGCACTTCTCTGCCGTCGGCGACGTATATCAGCCGGGAGCGCAGATAGCGCGGTACCTTTTTATCTATCAGCCAGTCGCCCAGCGACCTGCGTTTGCCGCCGAACGGAGTGAATACGTCTCCGTCCCGCCGCGTGCGCAACACCGCTCCCGAAGGCAGTCTGCCGAGGTCTATTATGCTGCCCGCCTTGTCCACGCGCTCGTCCGTGCGCTCGGCGAGGACGTACCGCCCGAGAGCGAACCTCGTCATACCGAGAGCGAAGGGATGTTCCTCGTCGGGCAGGTCTTCTTTGAGGTATATCCTCACGCAGTCGCTTTCCTTTTCCGCGCGGTAACCGTGAGGAAGGTCTATGCCCGCGCCCGTGCGCGCGTCCGCAAGACGCACCGCAGCGGCTATATGTTCGGACGTATAATCCGTCGTCAGCCCCGCAGCAAGCATGGCTGCGAGCACGCGGCTGCCGTCGAGCCCGTCCGTCCGCACCGTCGCGCTGCCGCCGACCGATACGGTCACGCCGTCCGCCCGCGAAACGAGCTTCGCCGCGTCGCCGAGGCGGGAGACCGCGTCGTCCACGCCCGGATACCTGCTGCGTATGAGCGGCAATACCTTATTGCGCAGATAGTTGCGCGCATAGTCGCTTTCGGCGTTCGTGCGGTCGTCCGAGTACGGGACGCGGTACAGCCGCACGTATTCGTTTATCTCGTCCCGCGTGCAGCCTATGAGCGGGCGGACGAGAAAGCCGTCGCGCTCCGTCGGGCCCGTGAGCCCGTTTATGCCGCACCCGCGGAATATGTGCATGAGCACGGATTCCGTCCTGTCCGTTTTATTGTGCGCGGTGAGCACCGTGCCACCGAACTTCGCGAAAACCTCGCGGCGCACGAGACGGGCTTCCGTCTCCGTGCTTCTGCCGTGGGCTTTGGCGAGAGCGGGTATGTCCGCGCGCGTGACCGAGCACTTTACGCCGCGCTCTTCGCAGAACCGCCTCACGAGTTCCTCGTCCGCGTCCGCTTCCGCGCCGCGTATCATGTGATTGACGTGTATCGCGGTCAGCCTTTCCGTCGGGATAAGGCGGAAGCGCGTGACGCAGTCGAGCAGACACATGGAGTCCCTGCCTCCGCTCACCGCTATCGCCGCGTCGCCCGCGACGTTCGCGGCGACGACCGCCCTGACTTTATCCGTCAGATCCATAATGCGTCCTTACGGCTTGGGCGAATAGTTGGGCGACTCCTTCGTGATGGAAATGTCGTGAGGATGGCTCTCCACGAGGGACGCGCTCGTTATCTTGACGAACCTGCCGTTATGACGGAGATCGTCTATCGACGCCTGACCGACGTAGCCCATGCCGCTGCGCAGACCGCCGAGCAGCTGATATACGATGTCTGCGAGAGCGCCGCGGAAAGGCACTCTGCCTTCCACGCCCTCGGGCACGAACTTGTTCGCGCTCGAGACTTCGCCCTGGAAGTATCTGTCCTTGCTGCCGAGAGGCATGGCTCCCAGGCTGCCCATACCGCGGTAGGACTTGAAGCTCCTGCCCTGGTATATCTCCAGCTCGCCCGGGCTCTCCTCCGTTCCCGCGAGCAGGCTGCCGAGCATGACCGCGTTCGCGCCCGCCGCGATGGCTTTGGTGATATCTCCCGAATATTTGATGCCGCCGTCGCCGATGATGGTCTTTCCCATCTTATCCGCGACTTCGCCGCAGTCCATGATAGCAGTTATCTGCGGCACGCCTATGCCTGCGACGATACGCGTCGTGCAGATGGAACCGGGTCCCATGCCCACCTTGACGACGTCCGCCCCGCGCTTTATCAGCGCTTCGGTAGCCGCCGCCGTGGCGACGTTGCCCGCGATGAGAGTGACGTCGGGGAACGCGTTCTTTATCTTTTCCACCGCTTCGAGGACTTTGTAGTTATGCCCGTGAGCGGAGTCGAGCGCGAGAACGTCCACGCCCGCGGCGACGAGCGCGGAAGCGCGCTCCATGCTGTCTTTGCCGCTGCCTATCGCGGCGCCGCAGAGCAGTCTGCCCTTGGCGTCCTTTGCGCTGTTGGGGTATTTGATGACCTTCTCGATATCCTTTATCGTGATGAGACCTTTTAGTTTGAAATCCTTGTCGACGATGGGCAGCTTCTCTATGCGGTGAGCGGCGAGAATCTTTTTCGCCTCTTCGAGAGTGGTGCCCTCGGGCGCCGTGACGAGGTTCTTCTTCGTCATGACTTCGTCGATCTTGCGCTCGAAATCCGTTTCGAAACGCAGATCTCTGTTCGTGAGGATGCCGACGAGCTTGCCGTTCCTGTCCGTGATCGGCACGCCGGATATGCGATACTTCTGCATGAGCGCGAGCGCGTCGCTGAGCTTGTGCCCGCGCGAAAGGGAGAACGGATCGTTTATGACGCCGTTTTCGCTGCGCTTTACCTTATCCACATGCTCAACCTGCTGTTCTATCGTCATGTTCTTATGGATGATGCCGAGACCGCCCTCGCGAGCCATGGCTATCGCGAGTTTGGATTCCGTGACCGTATCCATAGCCGCGGATACGATGGGGATATTCAGCTCGATCGTCTCCGACAGTCTCGTTTTGAGGCTGACGTCGCTGGGCAGGATGTTGCTCTCAGCGGGGATGAGAAGTACGTCGTCGAATGTGAGTCCTTCTTTGATGATCTTTTCCATGGTCCCTCCGTGATACTTTTGTCTATATCTTCGTTAAACGTTTTTTATCGCATTTATCGTGGCGCTCCACGCGCCGTACGCGTCTTCGGCGTCGCCCGCCCAGCCGCTCTCGCCCGCTCCCGCCATTGCCGCGGCAAGACGATACAGCTTGTACCGGACGAACGCTTTGGGGAAATCGTCCTCTTCCCCGTCGGCGGCAGCGGAAAGAGAGTCGTATATGCCGCGCGCGCCGTCGGCTACAGCCGAAGCGTCGCCGTACTCGGCATAAGACGCGAGAGCCGTGATACCGCGCACCGCGTCCGAGCCCTCTTTTCCGAAGGACGCGATGATGTCCGCCGCTTCCGACTTCGCCTTTTCCCCGTCCGTCACCGCGAGCGCCGCCATGCGCTCGCCGCACACATATGCGTCGTAGCCGTATACCGTGCAGAGTATATCGGGACGGGAGGCGTAAACGTCCGCGTAATAAGCGTCCATCTTCGCCGAATGAAGCGCGCCGCAATCTGCGGAAAGATAAGCGTCGCAAGCCGCGACGAGACGTTCGGCACGTGCGAATGACGCGTCGTCGCCGAAAGCCACGGCGGTCACTTCCACTGCGTCGGACGCCAGAGTGATGTAAGCGCAGCCGCCGTCTTCGCAGCCGGACGGAGGAGACGACCTGTCGAGAGCTTCCGCCGCATATACCGAAGCTATACCGTAAGCGCCGAGCGAACGGTAAAGCCGCATATAAGCCGCGGGAGCGAAACAGCCGACAACGGAAAAGAGCAGCGCCGCGGCGATGACGATCGCCGCAACGGAGACGGCTGCCGTCCTGAGAACGAGCGCATGTAAAGTCACGCTCTTTTTCTCTTCCGCGGCGCCGTTGCCCGTCTCCTCGTTCATGTTCTCCACGTCTTTCATCGTTATTTTATATTATAACATGTAATAAGTTTTTAGTAAACCGTTTTTCGCTCGCTTTTCGCGGAAAATTTCCGCTTTTAATCGGCACGCGGATCTCTCACGGCAGCGACTTCGCCGCTCTCCGCGTTTATGAGAACGGACGACGTTTCGTCGCCTTCGGTAAACGACACGTACCAATACCTGCCGCCGTCGTCCGAAAGCGGACTGCGCGTGAGCCGCAATACGATCTCGCCGCGGTCGTAAACGGTCTCTTTGGCGAGCGTGAGCGCGTACCCCGCGCCGTAAACGGGCGCGCCGCCGGTAAGAGTTATCTCCTCCGCGCCGACTACGAGCGTCGCCGACGTTATGCCGTCGTCCAGCCGCACGGGCAGCTCGGCGGAAAGGTCGTCGTCGAAGGGGTGCGGAGACAGCTCTACGCCGTAAGAGGCTCCGTCCGTTTTAAGCTCCGCTTTCACGCCGTCGACCCCGCCGTCATAGCCGGAAAGCGTCACCACGGCGTAGTCCTTCTTCTCCCCGCACTCGCCGTCGAGCGAATACGGATCCTCGCGCACGCCCGAATACACCGCCGCGCTCACGCCTCCCGACGAACCTTCGAGAAAGACGGGGCGGTAATCGGCAAGGCGGGCGGCGCTGCGCTCAGGCTCCCGAGCTCCGCAGCCGGAAAAGCACAGGCAGACGAGAAGCGCGGATAACGAAAATATTGCGATATGTTTTTTCATACCGCAATATTATTTCGCACATACACGATTTATTCGTCTTTTACCGTTACCACGCAGCAGGGCAGTCCGAGCAATTCCTCTTCTTCGTCCGCGGTGACCGAGACCACCACGGAAAACGCACGGAGATCCGCTCCCGGAGATATCTCTGCGGCATAAGCGCGGATATCCGCGAGCGCGGTGGCGTACCTCGCTATCTTGCCGCGCAGTTCGTCGCGCTCGTCGGACACGCGGTCGAACAGGTCGCGCTCTTTTTCGTACACCTCTTTGGGAGTGAGGGGCGCGTCCGCGTCGCTCACCAGGTAACCCGCGTCGTCCAGGAGGTTGTAAGTCTCGTCCATATCCTTTTTCGCCCCGCCGACCGCGTATACGTTTCCGCCGTAACTCTTTACCTTTATCCCCGCAGGGAGCGTAGGGAACTTGCTCCCCTCTCTTCCCGCGGCGAGGTAAGAGAATTTACCGTCGTCCGTGACGCCGAAATCGGAATATTTATCCGTACAGGGTAGGTACATTTCCGTCACGCTCATCTCACGGAACATCCTGAGCACGGTCTCTTCGCTGTCGCTGAGATCGTCGTAAAGGTCCTCGATGGCGGAGATCGTCGAGCGGATATTGGAAAGCCGTTTCGCATCTGCCAGCACTCCGCCCGCGCCCGTGCCGGATACGGCGGCAAGCCCGTCCTTTGCGATCTCGCGGTCGAGCTCGGACATCTCGCAGCAAACGCCCGTCACTGCGGCTTCCGCTTCGGCGCAGCGTCTGCGCTCTGCGAGCATGAGCAGCGCGAGATCGGCGGGATCGGTCTCCACGATCTTCATCGACGCGGCGGAACTCACGCACGAGCGCAGCTCACGCAGCACCATGGTGCGGTCGTCGGCAAGCGCGCTTACTCTTACTTCGGTCTTTTCGTTCATATCGTCCTCCTCTTTTCGGCGTCCTGCGCCCGAGTATTTGTATTCATTCGGCGTCATGCTCCCGAGTATTTTTCTTCGATGGCTTTTATCTTGTTTATGCGGCGGGTATGACGCTCCGCGCCCGAGTACGGCGTCGTGAGGAATATATCCACTATCTTGAGCGCCAGACCTTCGCCCGTCACTCTCGCGCCGAGCGCGAGCACGTTTGCGTCGTTGTGCAGGCGGGTGGCTTCCGCGGAGAAGCAGTCCGCGACGCACGCGCAGCGTATGCCGCGCACTTTATTCGCGCAGATGCTCATGCCTATGCCCGTGCCGCAGACGAGTATGCCCGCGTCGCACTTTCCTTCCGCGACCGCTTCCGCCGCGGGGAGCGCGTAATCGGGATAATCCACCGTGGAGTCGTCTTCGCTGAGACCGAAATCCACGGTCTTGTGACCGGCGGCTTCCACATGCCGCACGATCGCGTCTTTGAGCTGCCGTCCGGCGTAGTCCGAAGCAAGCGCTATTTTCATATATCGTTCTCCTTATATTTCGAGCTTATGTTCGTTCTGGAATTTTCTTACCGCTGCTTCGAGGGGAGCGCACATGCTGCGCAGCATTGCCGCGGTGCGGCGGTACGCGTCCATGCCCCTGCCGTAAGGGTCGGGGATGTCCTCGCCTATCAGCTCGCCCGCCGTGCCTACTATGCGATAATTGCCGTCGCTCGCCGCAAAAGCGTAAGCCGAGGAAGCGAGCAGCTCGCCGCGGATGTCCTCGCCCATGCAGACGATGACGTCGGCGTTCTGCAATATGTCCACCGTTATGCGGCGGCTCTTGTGCGGTTTGATGGTCATGCCCATCTCGCTGAGCACGCCCACCGCCTCCGCAGTCATGGAGCGCCCGTTGTCGGCGAATATCCCCGCGCTGGAAACGTCCGCCATCGAAAGGCATTTGTTGCGGCGGAGATGGTCGGCAAAGATCTGCTCCGCCATGGGCGAACGGCAGGTGTTGCCGGCGCACACGAACAATACGTTTACTTTTTCTCTCTTTCCCTGTTGCATATTCCGATCAGATGACCTTACCGCCGCTCAGCTTTATGAGCCGCGACAGCACGGTCGTTCCCATACCGCCCATGGGCACGCCCTCGGCGATGATGAGGTTGTAATCGAGGTCTTCCGCTTCGCGGATACGCTCGAAAAGCAGTTTGGCGTATTCCGCCACGCTCTCGCCCATGAGCATGACGTTCCTGCCCTTGTACTTATCCGCATTGAAGTTCATGCAGAATATCACGGGGCGCGCGCCGTGGACGAGCTTGTTGGAGTCGTAATACTTGTTTATCACGTCGCTCATGTCGTCGTAAAAAGCCGAAAACACGAGTTCCGCTCTCGGGACATAGCCTTCGGGCACTTTGAGCGCCGCGAGCGTGTCCACCATCACCTTTTCGGTATCGAGGTCGCCTATGACGTCCGCGACCGCGTCCAGCTCCACCGCTCCCGCGCGGAGCACTTTGGGCGGAGTCTTGGTCATATCGACGATCGTGCTCTCGAGACCCAGCGGGCACATGCCGCCGTCGAGGATCGCGGGGATCTTGCCTTTCAAGTCGTCGTATACATGCGAAGCCCGCGTGGGCGAGGGGCGCGCACTCGTATTCGCCGAAGGCGCGCACACGGGCACTCCCGCTTCGCTTATGAGTCTGAGCGCGACTTTATGGTCGGGCATGCGCACGGCGACGGTATCGAACCCCGCCGTCACGATATCCGGCACGTTGCCGCGCTTGGGCAGCACGAGGGTAAGCGCGCCCGGCATGAAAGCGTCTATCAGCTTGCGCGCTTCGTCGCTCACTTCGGCGACCGCATCTATCTGCGACTTGTCCGCTACATGTATGATGAGCGGATTGGTAGCGGGTCTGCCCTTTGCTTTGAACACTTTGGCTGCCGCCGAAGCGTCGAGAGCGTTCGCGCCCAGCCCGTATACCGTCTCCGTGGGGAAAGCCACCACTTCCCCGCGCTTTATCAGCCGTGCGCATTCGGCGATGTTTTTTTCGTTCGCTTCGAGAATCACCGTCTCCATTAGTATATCCTCTGTATAATTTTCCCTTTTACGGGAAATATCCACCGTATGAAATATAATGCCGCGATAGACAGATGCGGGCTCAAGCTGCTCGTGCTCATACTGTCGTTCATGATAACGGGCATCGGCGACCCGCCCGCCGCGCTGCATGTGATCGCCGCGGTCGCAGCCGCACTCGCCGCTTCGGGCGCGCTCGGCGCGGTACTGCCGCCCGTCCGCCGTTCTCCTCTGCCGCACGTCCGCCCCGGATCGTTCTTCCGTGCGGCGCTTTCGCGCGGGAACGCGGGTCGGTTCATCGCAACGGCGTTATTCCTTGCCGTCTTTGCTTTCGTCCTTCCCGCCGGCGCCGTCTACGCCGTCTTTGCCGTCGTCTGCACGGTCCTCGCCGTCGTCTGCCTCTCCCGAAGAGATTAGTTCCACGTCGGGCGGAGCGTTATCGCCGTGCTCCTCGTCCTCGATCGGCTCGTCGGAGAGCTGCTCCGCGGCTTCCATGGACTCGGCTTTTTTTCTGAGCATGTATGCCGGGATAAAGAATATAAGCGTCGCCGCCACCATTACGAGCGAAAGCGTGCTCAGAAGCCCGTCGTCCGTCGTGATATTGAAAAAATAGACGGTGACGACCGCCGCAAGCCCGACGGCGCATACGAGCCCTATGATAGCCAGCACGCGCGCTATCGTTTTTACCGTACTTACCTTCATTCATATATGATAGCATAAAAAAACGAAAAAAAGCAAGCGAAAAGAGCTTGACATCATACGAATAATATGATATTATCTGTGTACATTTCGATGAGGAGCGTCGAACATCAGTAGCCGTCCCCTTCCCAGCCTCCGCTTGAGGCGGGACGAGCGAAAGGGTATCGTCGCCGAGGTCGCGCCGCACAAGCGGGAAACGGCGCGGTCGGTCGCCGAAAGAGAACATCGCGGCGATTGTCACGCAACAGGCGTGGAGAGCATTGGAACCGCATCAAACGAAGCGCAAACAACGTCCTTGTCGAAACGACGGGGACGTTTTATTTTATCCCCGCCGACAAGATCGAAAAAACATTTTCAAACAGCGGAGTGCATAACTCATTCGCCATGCAAGCGAAGCGAACGAGTCATGCGTCCCACGGAGGTAATATGAAAACTTACAGAGTGGCAGTCGTCGGCGCCACCGGCATGGTCGGCAGAAAAATGCTCCAGGTGCTTGCGGAGCGCAAGTTCCCCGTCGGAGAACTTCTTCCTTTCGCTTCGGCTAAGAGCGCGGGCAAGGAGATAGAGTGGTGCGGCAAAAAGTACACCGTCATCGAGACTACGGAAGAGAACATCAAAGCAGCCAAGGCGGAGATAGTCATCATGAGCGCGGGCGGCGCGGCAAGCGGCAAGTTCTCCCCCGTGTTCGCGACGGCGGGCGGCATCGTCATAGACAATTCGGCGTTCTGGCGCATGGACAAGGATGTCCCGCTCGTGGTGCCCGAGGTCAATCCCGAGGACGCGTTCAATCACCCGAAGGGCATAATCGCCAACCCCAACTGCTCTACGATACAGGCGATGGTGGCGCTCAAACCGCTCAACGACGCGTTCGGCATCAAGCGCGTGATATACACGACCTTCCAGGCAGTATCCGGCGCGGGCGTAAAGGGCTACGACGATCTGGATAACGGCATGAAGGCATACGCCGAAGGCAGGAGCGATTACGAGCTCAAAAAGTTCCCCCGCCCCATCGCGGGTAACTGCCTGCCCGAGATAGACATATTATTGGATAACGGGTATTATAAAGAAGAACAGAAGATGATCGACGAGACGCACAAGATCCTGCACGCGCCCGACATGAAGGTCACGGCTACATGCGTGCGCGTCCCCGTGTTCTACGGTCACAGCGAGAGCGTGAACATCGAGTTCGAAAAGCCGACGACTCCCGAGGCGGTACGCGAAGTGCTCGCAAAGGCGCCCGGCATCGTCGTCGTCGACGATCCCGCGAACCACGTTTACCCCACCGCGCTCGAGTGCGCGGACAAGGACGAGGTATTCGTCGGCCGTATAAGACGCGACTTCACCGTAGACAGCGGTATCAATATGTGGATAGTGGCGGATAACATCCGCAAGGGTGCGGCGACCAACGCCGTACAGATCGCGCAGCTGCTCATCGAGCGCGACTGCGCAAGATAAACGCCGGCGCGACGGCGCGGGCAAGGAGCAAGACATGAGTATTTTCAAAGGGGTGGGCGTTGCGCTCGTGACGCCTATGGACGACAAAGGGATAAACTTCCCCGAGTACGGCAGGCTCATCGATCATGTGATCGCCGGCGGCGCTTCCGCGCTGTTCGCGGGCGGCACTACTGGCGAGCCGGCTACGATGACCATGGAGGAGCGCATACAGCTGTTCCGTTTCGCGGTCAGGCACACGGCGGGACGCGTGCCCGTCATCATAGGCACGGGCAGCAACAACACCGCTTCCGCCGTCGAAATGAGCCGCATCGCGGAAGCCGAAGGCGCGGACGGGCTGCTCGTCGTTACTCCCTACTACAACAAATGCACGCAGAACGGTCTGGTCGCGCACTACAATGCGATAGCGGACGCGGTGAATATCCCCATCGTGCTGTACAACGTGCCTACGCGCACGGGCGTGCGTATCAAGCCCGAAACGGCGGTAAAGCTCTCCGAGCACCCGAACATCGTCGCCCTCAAGGACGCGAGCGAGAACATAGACGATCTGCTCGAGATGTGCAAGCTGTGCCGCGGCAAGCTGGATATTTACAGCGGTAACGACAGCTATACGGTGTTCCTGATGGCGCTGGGCGCGCTCGGCGTGGTATCCGTCGTGGCAAACGTCGTTCCCGACCGCATGACCGCGATAACGAACGCATGTCTCGCAGGCGATTACGTAAAGGCGCGCGAGCTGGCTTTCGCGCTCGATCCGCTCGCCAAGGCGCTGTTCACCGAGGTCAATCCCATACCCACGAAAAAGGCGCTCGAGTACATAGGTATCAAAGCCGGTAAGCCGCGCATGCCGCTCACCGAGCTCGAACCCGCGCATGCCGAACAGCTCAAAAAAGTCATGGAGGACCTGGGGGTGATATGAGAATATAGCAAGGAGGAGCGAAAACTTTTCTTTAAGCAAAGAAAAGTTTTCGCTCCCCCTTATACCCCCTCACTTTCAAAAGAAATTTAACTTAATAGCTCAAATAAACGACCGATCAACAAATATTCTACCGCGTTTGCCGAGTCAGGGCAAGCGCGGTGATTTGATGTTGACAAATGCGGGAATGCGGTGTATAATGAAAGTGTAATATCACTTCACGGAGGAAATGATGGGCAAAAAACTTATTATTACGGCGCTTGTCGTAATGCTTGCGGCGATAACGGTCACCGTCATCCCCTTCGGATGCGGATACGACGGATATATCACGTCGGCAGACGCGGAAACGGGCGAATATTACCTGCTCGGCAGGGAAAGCGGCGGCAAAGACCTTTCGCTTATATTGCCGAACGGCATAGAGGGACACACATACGATATAGCGGAAAAAGCGTTTGAATCGGATATGGGGATAGGCAAACTCACTATCGGCCGCGGCGTGCGGAAGATAGGCGCCGAAGCGTTCCGCTCCTGCATATACATGAAGAAGCTGACCTTCAAAGATGGCGTGACGGAGATAGGCGACTCGGCGTTCGCGTCATGCTTCCTGATCGAAGAAGTAAAGCTCCCCTCTTCGCTCGAAGTCATAGGCGACAATGTGTTCATGCAATGCGGCAACATCGAACGCGCGGTGCTGCCCGAAGGACTTAAAAGCATAGGCAGCGGGATGTTCTATGCCTGCTTCCGCCTTGCGGACGTGACTCTCCCTGACGACCTTACCGAGATCCCCGACGACATGTTCTACGGCTGTACGGATCTTGAGGAGCTGACTATCCCCCGCTCCGTCACGAAGATAGGCAATAACGCCTTCGGCGAGGAAATAGAAGATCACCCGCTCACGATAAAATACGAGGGCACCGAAGCGGAATGGGATGACGTCGCGATCGGCAATGGCAACGAGCGGATAGACGAAGGAACGGTGGAGTTCGCGGGATAAATTTTTACGAGCGAATGCGAGTCCCCGAGCCGTCCCTATTGGTTAGAGGAGGCGGGGCGCGCAGAGCATTCATCGGAATACGAACGCAAGTATGGCGCTCGTACATGTATGTTGTTTTCTTAACCCGCCCGTCTCGCAGTCGCTTACGCTTTGTGCGAGCCACCCGCCCTAACCATCAGGGCGGGCTATTATAAGGTGTCCGCGCTTTCGCGCGGGATAAAATAATTTACGAGCGAATGCGAGTCCGAAACAGCCCTCTCTAATTGTTAGAGAGGGTGGCGAGC
>DXHS01000078.1 GCA_019113275.1 Candidatus Protoclostridium stercorigallinarum | reverse complement strand
GCGGTACTTCGCGAAAGGACGGAGCGCCGTCCCGTGGACTTTGTTTTCGTGAAATTCGTTGAATTTCTCTTTGTTGAGCTCGGATAATTTCCTTTTCATACTTATTTACACCTACCCCTTCATCCGGCTTGGGAATGCACCTCGCCGGTGCGCCGGAAGAATATATTCCGATGATCGCCGCCGCGTGAGCAAATATCTCCTCGGCTGCGTTATTCCCCCGACATATTCATATATTCTATATTATACAGGCAAAGACGCGCTATTGTCAAGTGATTGAGAGACGATTATTTTTACCGCAATGCGGATACGGGCATGTAACGTTATGTAACGAGATGTAACGTTCCCCGTAAACTTTTGTAAAGTTTTTGTAAAGTTTTGTAAAGTTTTATGTAAAGTTATGTAACGAGATGTAATGTTACATGTAAACTTTATGCGTCAAACGGATACCGTTTGCGATTTTCGGTCACATGAACATTTTTGCATATATCTTACCGAGCAGACGGGCGAGCGCGGGAAAAAGCAGCGGGAATACGACCGCGTTCGTGACCGCCTGCGCGATGTAAAAAGGCACGCCGCGCAGATAATACACGCCGAAGCGCGCCCAAAAGTTTTCGAAAAAGCCTGTGAGCAGTCCTACGTCCGCGAGGCTCGTTAGCACGGAGAAGCAGACTACGGAAAGCAGAGCGATCGCCGTCGGCACTATGCGTACGGCAATCTTTCGGTCTGCCGGCAGCAGGCGGCGGAGCAGGATGAACGCGAGCGTCACGAGCGGCCAGTGGATGAAGTAAGATACCGTCCATGTGCCGAAGCCGTATATCGCGCCCTCGACGGCGACGAACGCGAGCACGGACGGCAGCGAAGTAAAGCCGAAGGAGTACCCGCCGAGAGCGCACAGCAGCGTGACGATCTCCACGTTGGGGATAGCCGCGAGCGCCTCTTTTCCGCCGATGAGCAGCGCGGCATATACCCCCGCGAGGGCTATGCGCCTTGCGGGGTGCAGTCTGCGCCGCGCGGCGGGAGCGTGCGCGCTATCTTCGGCGGGAGTTTTGCCCGCGTTTTCGTCCGCTTCCGTCAATATACTATCTTTCCTATATATATCGTGCAGCCGTCTTCTATCGTCATTTCGCCTGCGCCCACGCCGCTGTTCGTAAGCGTCACGCCGTTCTTTTCTACGGTAGTCGCCCACGCGCTCACGTCGTAGTCGGCGGCGACGCTCGTGTAGAAATAGAGGTATTCGCCGCTTCCGAGCGTTATCCCGTCGACGGAGTTCACGAACGTGCCGCTCATCTCGTAGCCGATATCCTCGGCATCCAGAACGTCGGTCAGGCAGATATCTTCGTCCATGCCCGAAAGGTCGACGGAGATAATGCTTTCAGGCTCTGTCGCGAGGACGAGCGTCATGGACGCGCCGTCGGCGAATGTGCCGTAGGGCGTTTCTCCGCAAGCCGTAAAGGCGATGGCGGTGCAGACGATGAGCGCCGCAAGCAGCGCGATGATGATCTTTTTCATAACGGTCTCCTTCTTCCGCGCCCCGCGGGATATAAAGAAAAACGCCTTTTCGGGGAAAGGCGCGCGAAAAAAGAGGGGATGTCTCCCTTTTTTGAAGCGCGTCCCCCGCATATCCGGGAACGTCGGCTCGTGGTATAAGGCTTGCGGGGCAGGTTATCCGACTTGGCGCGCGCACGAACGCGCGGGATACGGTAATGAGCGTTGCGGCGGATTCTCACCGCGCTTCCCCTGCTTTCGGGGGCGAAAAGCCCCACGGTCCCGCAGCCGCTTGAATTTTATACATTATACTTCTTATCGCAGGGCATGTCAAGCCGAAAAGCGGTATTGACAATCATGACGCGACATGATATAATAAATATAATAAGATAGCAGAGGGAAAACGGAATGGAGAGCAAATCTATCAGAGTCGCGGTGGTAGACGATGAGCGCGATACGCTGAAAACGTACGAGCAGATGTTCTCGCGGCTGTCGCGTGAGACGGACGCGACGTTTTCGGTGACGCCTTTTGCGGACGGGCTGGATCTCGTCAGCGATTATAAGAGTTTCGATCTTATTTTTCTCGATATCGACATGAATAAGCTGAACGGGCTGGAGACGGCGAGGCAGCTGCGTAAGATGGACGAGAGCGTCATGCTGATATTCGTCACGCGGCTCGCGCAGTACGCGATAAACGGATACGATTACAACGCTTTCGATTTCGTGCTTAAACCTCTCGATTACGCCACGTTCCGCATGAAAATGAAGCGCGCGCTCAAAACGCTGCTGCGCAGACGGACTAAAAACGTGTGTATACGCTGCGACGGCGTGAGTAAAGTCATCCCGTGCGATACGCTTAAATACGTGGAAGTGCAGGGACATTACCTCGTATATCACACGACGGACGGAGATCTTCGTACATACGGTACGTTGGCGGAAGCCGCCGAGCAGCTCGACGATACGGATTTCGTGAGCTGCCATAGGTGCTTTCTCGTGAACGCCGCATTCGTTAAAGATATAAAACTCAACACGGTGGTCGTCGGAGACGACGAATTGCCCGTCAGCCGTTTGCGTAAGCGCGGATTCGTATCGCATATGGCGGAATGGTTCGGCGGTAACAGATGAAATTTATACTCGACATCGTTACGGACTCGGGTTTCCTGTTCGCGGTGCAGTTGTTCCTCGCCGAATGGATAACGTTTTCGGGCAAACGCATGAGAAAGCTCGGCGTGCTGTGGTCCGCCATAGGATTTGCCGCGACGGCGGCGATATCGGTGTTTTGGACGAATGCCGTTTTTTATATCGCGCATCCCACCTTGTCGATGCTGTCCAATATATTCCGTTACGTCGTGTTGTTCGCGCTCGCCGCAGTCGCCATGTTCGCGACATTTGAATGCAGCGTCGTCGAAACGGCGTTTTTCGGCATACTCGGATATACGATGCAGCACATGGCGGCGAGCGTTTCGTGGCTGTTTTCTTTGACAGCGCTCCGCGGCTTCGTGGAGCATAACGTAAAACTGCTGGGGCTGGTCACTATTGCGATATGCGTTATAGAGTATCCGCTCGTATATTTTCTTCTCATAAGGCGGATGTATCGTAAACGTATAAAGCTCGCCGTGATCTCGGTCATGATACCGTCTTCCGTCATACTCGCGATATCCATCGTGATGAATATGTATCTTACGGCGTATCGCTGGGAAAACCCCGTGATAGAAGTGTATCACATAGCTTTCTGTGCGATCGATTTCTTCCTGTTCGCGAGCATGTTCGACAACAGCCGGCTCACCGAAGAGGTGGAGGACATCGAGAATATAGTAGATAAACAAAAGATATTCGGCGAGCGTTCCAAAGAAAGCATAGACGCGATAAACATCAAGTATCACGACATGAAGAAGCAGCTCGGTACGATAATGCGCATGAGCTCGTCGGAAGAGCTCGCGGCGTACGGCAGGGAGATCGCAGAAAAGACGGGCGACTACGATATACTTGCGAATACCGGCAACGAGGCGCTCAACGTGACGTTCACCGAGTATGCCGCCAAGTTCCGCGAGCTCGGTATAAAGTTCATGTATATGGCGGACGGAAAAATGCTGTCGTTCATGTCTGCCGCGGACATATATTCCGTGTTCGGCAATATCCTCGATAACGCGGCGGAGGCAGCCGCAGGTCTGCCCGAAGAGCTGCGCGTCGTCGACGTGCGCGTGCGCGCCGAAGGCGGCGGAGTTCTCGTATGCGCGGAAAATTATTATGCAGGGGGGGGGGTAAAACACTCCGAGCACGGCGGTCTCGTTACGAGCAAGCGCGACAAGGATATGCACGGCTACGGGACGAGGAGCATCCGCTCCGTAGCTGAGAAGTACGGCGGAACGGTGAATGTTTCCGCCGACGGCGAAATGTTTTCGCTGAATATGTTTTTCCCGGGGAGAGCGTCTCCTCCGGACAGGTGAGATCGCCTGCCGCCGCCTTCGGGCGGCGTTTTTTTGCGTATGTTCCACAGCAGCCCGCATGCGGGAGAGACGGCGGGAAAGCGCGCTCGCTTGCGGCGCATCATACAAGGTCGGCGTCGGGCAAACGCATTTGAAGAGAATTTTACGACATTTCGTGCGGGAACCCGTTCACAGGATGCTTTCTTCGGGATATAATGTCGGCGATCCGAAAGGGATCGAAAAATACATTTCCGGAGGAAGATAATCATGGAAAAGACAAAGAGGTTGATCGCGCTCATCGTTGCGATCTCGATGGTGGCTGTCGCGGTCACGGTTTTTGCGGCATGCGGCGGCAGAAAGATCGACGGTACGTTCAAGATCGATTACGATAAGGAATACGTGTCTACCAATATGGCGCAGTTCGAAGGCGGCGCCGCCATGTTCCTGACGATGGCTGAGGCTTATTCGTCCAATACGCTCGTCATGAAAGAGGACGGCACTTACTCCTACACGAAAGATCTTCAGGGACCCGCGCTCGGTCTTGCGCTCACGGTGACGTTTACCGGGGAGTACGAAGACGGTATGACCGAGCACGGCGGTACGACGGAAAATTCGTACATACTCAATAAGCCTACCGGTGCGAGCTGGACTTTTACTCCCGGCATGACCGTTATTGCGGGCTGGGGCAACGGGACTTCTTACAGCGAAGATTATGCGGAGCATATGAACGATAAGTACGAAGGCGATCTGGATACGGATATATACGTCGGCGCGCCCGCCACGGCTTTCAAAGCGGTCGACTGTTTCCTCGGACCCACGCTGCTGTTCGCTTCCACCGAAGGCATGACGGACGAGGAGCTTACCGTAGAAGTGGCGCTCGCCGACGGCGCGATCGTTTACCTTGCCGACGCCGAATAACGCGTTGCGGCGATATAAAGCAGGGGAACGGATATGGCTAAAACGGTAAACAGAAAAAAACACATCATAAAGTGGTCGATCATCATGGCGGTGATAGCCGCGGTCGTGATCGCGGTCAACTGCGTTGCGATGTCCCCGACGTTTTACGGCATCATAACGATGGCGTTCGGCGGAGCGCGCTATGAGACCACGGGCGGCGGCGACGTCGACGCGGAATACTACACTTCCGCTTACGACAGTCACGACGCGGCGATTGCGGGCACCGAGGCTACAATCATACCCGAGGCGGTCACCGAAGGCGTCGTGCTGCTCGAAAACGACGACGATCTGCTGCCGCTTGCCGCTTCGGCGGGCTCGAAGGCAAAGATCAGTCTGTTCGGCTACGACTCGATAAACATCGTCGTCGGCGGTACGGGCTCGGGACAGTCGGTAGGCAAGGTGGACATGAAGAGCGCTCTCGAGAGCGATAACTTCGAAGTCAATCCCGACGTATGGAACGCGAGCGCCGAGAATGCCGACGACTACAGCCGCGGCGCGGTGGACGTCGTATACAACACCGCGGATTTCCACCTTGACGAGTTCCCGTCGTCGATATACGCGGGCGCGGAGAGCAGTTATGCCTCTTACGACACCGCGGTATATATGATAGGACGAGCAGGCGGCGAAGCGTTCGATCTCCCGCGCGAGATGAACGAATGGGAAGGCGACGCCGGCAGACATTATCTCGAACTCACGAGCGAGGAAGAGTCTCTTCTCTCTTACATCTGCGGCAAGTTCGATAAGGTCGTCGTCATCATAAACACGGCGGGCAATATGTTCGAGACCGGCAGGATAGAGACGATCCTGGACAACGCGGCGCGCGGCAATACGGATTTCGAGAGCGCGACGATGTTCGTCGCGGGTATGGGTTCGACGGGCGCGAACGGCCTGGGAGACGTGCTCTCGGGCGCGGTATCGCCGTCGGGCAGGATGACGGATACCTGGCTGCGCGACATAACGGCAGACCCGTCATACGTCAATTCGGGAGACTTCAGATACTCGGATCTCGATAACGTCTCTTATGTGGAGTACGAAGAAGGGATCTATGTCGGCTACCGCTATTACGAGACCATGGACGCGATCAAGAACGACGGCGGCGCGTGGTACGATTCGGCGGTGGCGTACCCGTTCGGTTACGGACTTTCGTATACGACGTTCACGCAGACGATGAGCGATATTACCGCGGACGACGAGGCGGAAACGATCTCCTTCGACGTCACGGTGACGAATACGGGCGAGAGCGCGGGCAAAGAAGTCGTGCAGATATACTCCGCGCCTCCGTATTCGGCGGGCGGGACAGAGAAAGCCGAAAAAGTGCTCCTCGATTTCGCCAAGACGGACACGCTGGACGGCGGGGCGTCGGCGACGATAAAGTTCACGATACCCGTCGAAGAGCTTGCGTCTTACGACTACAAGACGGAAAAGGCGTACGTGCTGGACGCGGGCGAGTACACGATCTCGGCGGGGAAGAACGCGCACGAGGACTTCGACGCAAAGACGGTCGAGCTCGATAAGAAGGTATATTCGGGCGAGAACAAGCGCGCTTCCGATTCGGTCGCGGCTACCAATCGGTTCGACGATATGAACGAGTATATGGAAAAAGCCACCGAGCCGCTCACGCGTGCCGACGGGTTCGCCGGCGGAGTGAGCGCCCCCGAGTCGGGCAGAAAACTTCCCGTATACGAGTCCGAGTACTGCGATATGCCGCTTTCCGAGATGCTCGTTTCCAAGTCGCCCGAAGCGGACTATACTTACGACGCTTCCGTGTGGAGCGGCAGCGACATGACGTTCGGTGAGGACGGCGAACTCGAGCTCATCCAGCTGCGCGGCAAGGCATACGACGACCCGATGTGGGACGACCTTCTCGATCAGGTGACCGAAAGGGAAGCTCAGCTGCTCATAGGCACGGGCGGATACAAAACGCAGAAAGTCGATTCGATAAGCAAGCCCGCGACTAAGGATCCCGACGGACCCGCAGGATTCACCTCGTTCATGGACGCGTCCATAAAGGGTTCGTCCATCCCAGCGGCGACGCTCATCGCATGTACATGGAACAAGGATATAGCGGAAAGGCTGGGCGAGGCGATAGGCGAAGAAGGACTTGCGGGCGGTTACAGCGGCTGGTACGCTCCCGCGACGAATATGCACCGCTACGCTCTCGGCGGCAGAAATTTCGAGTATTACAGCGAGGATCCCGTACTTGCCGGGCACATGACGACGTACGTCGTGCAGGGTGCGGCGAGCAGAGGCGTGTATTCGTATATCAAGCATTTCGCGCTCAACGAGCAGGAGACCAACAGAAAGACGAACAACAATGTCGCTACCTGGGCGGACGAGCAGGCTATACGCGAGATATACCTCAAGCCTTTCGAAATGTGCGTGAAAAACGCCCGCATGGAGCTTAAATACCTCGAAGAGAGCACGGACGCCGAAGGCAACACGACGTATACCAAAGCCACCAAAGAGATGCGCGCATGCACCGCGGTAATGAGCTCTTATAACCGCATAGGCGCGTTGTGGGCGGGCGCGAGATACGGTCTTATGACGCTCACGCTCCGCGACGAATGGGGTTTCGAAGGCATGGTCATAACGGATTACTTCAGCACCGAGCCGCAGAACATGACGCAGATGCTGCGCACGGGCAACGACCTCGCGCTCACGACGATCGCCGCAAACGTCCCGATGGCTACGGCGGAGGACAAAGCGGTCGCACGCAACGCCGTACATAATATCCTTTACACCGTGGTGAACTCCAACGCGATGAACGGATATTCGTTCGGCGTAAGACAGGTCGAGCTCATGCCGGTGTGGGCGATACTCATGATAACGATAAGCGCCGTTATCGGCGCGGCGTGGCTGGCATGGGCTGTGATACTCGTCCTCGACGCCACGGGCAAAACGCATATCGTTTATATAATGGCGGACGGTCCCGCGGATAAGAAAAAAGACGCGGACGGTCACGGCGATAATTGATATTGCGCGCATAAGAGCGCTTCATCCCCGTGCGGCTTTGCCGTGCGGGGATGAACTTTGTTCGCTTTCATTCGCTTAAAATAGTTTGAAAAAGGTATGGAAATTCGTTTGCATTTTTCGGCGAGTATGGTATAATAGGGTACGATGAGACAATGGGGGAAGGCGGTTTCGCCTGTCCGTATTTAGGCTTGCGGGATCGGCGACGGCTGTGCCCTTTTTTTGAGCGCGTCAAGAGCCGTCGCAGGGGAAAAGGGAAACGCAGGGAAATAAGCTGACAAAAATTTTCAAACGGAACGGATAAAGGACTATGGAAAGAAAACACTCTAAGATCAGCATCATCGGCGCAGGACTCGTAGGCGCTACCGCGGCTTACGCGATCGCGACCCGCAAGCTCGTTTCCGAGCTTGTCGTCATCGACGTGAACAAGGACAAAGCCAAGGGTGAGGCGATGGACATCAGCCACGGTCTCGTGACCATGGACGCGATGAACATCCACGACGGCGATTATTCGGAGATCGCGGACAGCGACGTCATCGTCGTCACCGCGGGTCTCGGAAGAAAGCCGGGCGAGAGCAGGCTCGACCTTGCCGCGAAGAACATCGTCATCGCGAAGGACATCGCGGCGAACATCGCCAAGTATTACAACGGCGGCGTAGTGCTCGTCGTTGCCAACCCGCTGGACGTGTTCACTTACGTCATCCGCAAGTATTCCGGGCTTCCCGCGCATTGCGTGGTGGGCACGGGCACGTCGCTGGACAGCGCGCGTTTCCGCTATCTTCTCGCGAGGGAACTCAACGTAGACACCCGCAACATCCACGGTTTCATGAGCGGCGAGCACGGCGACAGCCAGTTCGCGGTGTGGAGCGGCGTACACGTCTCGGGCATGCCCATCGATTCTTATTGCGAGAAGAAGGGCATAAAGCTGGATAAGCCCGCGATAGAGAACGCGGTGCGCACGGCGGGCGGCGAGGTCATCAAGCTCAAGGGCGCGACCTTCTATGCGATAGCTTCCGTCGTTGCGGAGCTTTGCAACGTCATCATCAAGAACACCCGCAGCGTACATAACGTGAGCACGCTGCTCGAAGATTACCACGGCATAAGCGACGTATGCATAAGCGTGCCCGCGGTGCTGGGCATAAACGGCGTAGAGGAATACGTTCCTTACGATTACACCGAAGAAGAGACGGAGAAGCTGCGTTCCTCGGCAAAGAAGATGCGCGAATTCCTCGATAACCTCAATATCTGATATTAAAAGGCAGGTACAATATGGATAAGAAGCAGTATGCACTCGACAAGCACAAGGAGTGGGCGGGCAAGATAGAAGTCATTACCCGCGCCCCGATAACCAACCGCGAAGAGCTCTCCGTAGCCTACACCCCCGGCGTAGCGGAGCCCTGCCTCGCGATCTCGAAAGACGTGGATCTTTCCTACGTTTACACGCGCCGCGCCAACCTCGTGGCTGTCGTGACGGACGGCACCGCGGTGCTCGGCCTCGGCGACATCGGTCCCGAAGCGGGCATGCCCGTCATGGAAGGCAAGTGCGCTCTGTTCAAGACCTTCGGCGACGTAGACGCGTTCCCGCTCTGCGTCCGCTCCAAGGAAGTGGACGATATAGTCAAGACCGTTCAGCTGCTTGCGGGCAGCTTCGGCGGCATCAACCTCGAGGATATCTCCGCGCCCCGCTGCTTCGAGATAGAGAAGCGCCTTAAAGAGGTGTGCGACATCCCCGTGTTCCACGACGACCAGCACGGTACCGCCGTGGTGACGATGGCGGCGATGATCAACGCGCTCAAGATAGTGGGCAAGAACATCGAGGACGTCAGCGTCGTAGTCAACGGTTCGGGCGCCGCGGGCATCGCGATCACGCGCCTGCTCATGAGCCGCGGACTTAAAAAAGTCATCCTCTGCGACCGCAAGGGCGCGATATACAAGGGCCGCGACGGGCTCAACCCCATCAAAGTCGAGATGGCGGAGATCTCCAACCTCGAGAAGAAAGCGGGCAGCCTTAAAGACGTTATCGTCGGCGCGGACGTGTTCATCGGCGTTTCCGCTCCCGGCAGCCTGACCACCGAGATGGTGAAGAGCATGAACCGCGATCCCATCATCTTCGCTATGGCTAACCCCGTTCCCGAGATCATGCCCGACGAGGCTATCGCCGCGGGCGCAAAGGTCGTCGGCACGGGCCGCAGCGACTTCGCGAACCAGATCAACAACGTACTCGCGTTCCCGGGCATCTTCCGCGGCGCTCTGGACGTGCGCGCGAGCGACATCAACGACGAGATGAAGATCGCCGCCGCCGAAGCCATCGCGAGCATAGTCAAGCCCGAGGAGCTTTGCCCCGAGTACATCATACCCGATTCCTTCAACCCCAACGTCAAAGACGCCGTGGCGAACGCCGTTAAAGAGGCAGCCCGCCGCACGGGAGTGGCGAGGATCTGATCCTTGCGCGACATTTGACCGCAAAATACGGGAAAGCGAAATGCTTTCCCGTATTTTTCTGATGTCGCGCTGCGACTTTGACGCAGGACATCATTGTCTTTTTTGTTATAAACCGCGTTTTCGGGTCGGCGCAAGGTCAGCACCTTGCGGTGCGGCAAGTTAAGCCATTGCGGTACGAAGCAAGCGTATCCATTAGCAAGTAAATCGGTTACCGTCCGTCAGGACCGACCATTTCCGCGTCCGCTCATTCCGAAAACGCGTTTTATACCTAAAAAATCCGATGCGTCTGCTGCGAATTCTGCCGAAAGGTACGGGTGCGCTCAGGGGCAGGGAAGAAGTTCCACGCGTGTGCGCGCTTCCGCCCGCCCGTTTGATTTAGTGCCGCGCGAAAGCGCGGTCATCATAAGAGCCGTCCCCTGAGGCAGGGGAAGGTGGCGAGCACAAAGCGTAAGCGGCTGCGAGCCGGAAGGGGTTGAAGTTTGTTTTA
>DXHS01000077.1 GCA_019113275.1 Candidatus Protoclostridium stercorigallinarum | reverse complement strand
GAGGCAGGGGGAAGTGCCCCGTATGGGGCGATAGGGGTTGAGGCAGGATAAGTGTACGAGCTTGATTGTTATATCATGCTTATCCGCCGTACAGTCGTCAACCCCTTCCGGCTCGCAGCCGCTGTCGCTTCGTGCTCGCCACCTTCCCCTGCCTCAGGGGACGGCTTTCAAGATGTCCGCGCCGAGAGCGCGGGATAAAATAATTTACAAGCGCAAGTGAGTCCGAAAAAACCCGCGGGGCGCCATGCTCGGGAGCCCCGCGGGTTTTTCGGTCGTTCGATCTTACCCGATCGATCTTGACATTTCTCAATCGATCGTCTCGATCGATATCCTTGATCATTTATTATTGTTTCTCTTTGCCTTTACCGCCGCGACGGTGATGTACACTATCGCAACGAGAGCGAGCGCGCCGAGGACGATGAACGGAACGCCGCCCGTCATCGCGCCGCCGCAGCCCTGATCCTTTTCGTCTTCGCCCGGGTCGGTAGGCTCGGGATCGGAGGGAGCGGGAGCGGCGGGAGCGGTCGCGCCGACTACGATATTCGTATCCGCGGTCACGGTCACCGTGTACTTGCCGTCCGTTGCCGTGAGAGCGGTACCGTCAGCAGTCACGCCCGTGACCGTCCAGCCTTCGGCGGCGGCTACCGAGAATGTGAGCTCCTCGCCCGACCTGACGGTATACGTCATATCGCCCCAGGGGGTATCCACGGTCACCGTGCGGTAGAAGGGATAGGATACGGTGAATCCCGCGAAATTATCGTCCGCATAACCGCCGTCCGCGGACATGCTGACCACGATACCGCCGAGCAGCTGAGTGATCTGCGTTTTGAGTTCGTTTGTAATGAGTCCCTCTTCGGCAGGCGTGTCGCCTTCTGCCGGAGTGCCGAGAACGAGCTCGGATACCATGTCTTTGATCACCTGCCCCGCAAGCGTGATCTTAACGTTGAGCAGATCGGACAGCGAAGCGTCGGCATTGAAAACCAGCTTGTTCGCGTCCGACTCGTCCGCGGTCACGGTGTTTTTGAGGTCGGACAGGAAACCGAACAGCGTATTGAGCAGCCCCGTACTGCCGTCGGCATTTATCTTTACGAGAGGAGTTCTTCCCTTAAGAGCTATCGGGGTATGCACGGTTTTACCTTCGGCTACGGATTTCTGCAATCCCTCCATGCCGAGGAAGCCTCCGAGAGAAACGTCGTCGGCTATCGCGGAAACGAGAGACCACAGCTTCTCGAACACCGAGGAAAGCAGCATATCGGTGAACGCGCCGCTCTCGATATCCGCGACGACGTCGTTTATATAAGCGTACTCGGAATTCGCAAGATCGCCGTCCGCGCCGCAGAGGTGGGACTGATACACGTCGTTCACGAACTGTATGAGCGTTTTGTCGTTCTCGTCGTTCGTATCGTCATAAACAACGATATCCGTCACGTCGCTTATAAAGCCGCCGACGAGCGAAGCGAGCTTTTCCTCGTCCGCTATCATTTTATCCAGCTCGCCGAGCAGGTATGAAAGCGACTCGGCAAGACCTTTGACGGATATCGTGAGTTGCACGCCCGCACTGTAAGTAAATACGATACCGCTTTCGCTGTCGTAATAGAAAGTTTCCGTGCTGTCGGTCGGGAGCATGCCCGCGAGCAGGTTCACAAGCTGAGTAGTGCTCGTAACGTTCACGGTATCGCCGAGCAACCCGTCTATAACGCCAAGCAAATACTTTTCGAGACCGCCCGCCGCAGCGACCGAATCTATAAGTTCATCGGCGTAACCCATGACAAGATCGGTACCGAGATTTTCGACGAGGCTTGCGGTTATCCCGAATCCGCGGGCGTATTCGGTAAGGTCTTCTATCGTCGCCTGCTGCTTATCCGCAGTGGTATAGGTTATATTGTCGAGGTGCGTAACGGTGTCGACGTCGAAGGACGCGGATACCCCGTACTCGTCCGCTTCGCGCTCTATGCTCACGAAGCGCATCGGGCAGGGATACGTTACCGCCGAGCCCGTTTCGATATCGTAAAGCTCGTTGCCAGCAGCCGTTTTCGTATGCGCTATGTCGTTGGCGTGCATGTGGCCCGTGAATACCACGCTCATGCCCGCGTCGGCGTACGTTTCGGCCACGTTACGGTAATCGTTCACGAGATAATCGCCGAGGATCTCCTCTTCCATATCGAAATGCTCGATGAGTCCGTGGTGCTGCATGCCGACTATCACGTCGCCGCGCTCGCGGGCGGCAGCCGCCTGCTCTTCCGCCCAGGCGAGAAGGTCCGCGCTTATCTGACCGCTCGTTTGGTGCTCGTCCGTGCCCGCGTCGGTATTGTCCGCGCTGTATCTGCCGCTGTCGACGACGATGACCGTAAAGCCTTCGGCGGGACGGGCGGCGTAAGACAGCATGCCCGCGGTCTTGCCCTCGGCGGGCGTGAAACGCGCGATGACGGACTCATCCGAATACACGACTTCGTCGTACGCTTCGATGAACTTCTCGGGCGTGGTACGGGTAGCGGGAACGGCAACGCCGTCTTCCGTATTATAGTTGTAAGCGAGAGAGTTGTTTACGTCGTGGTTGCCGTTGGTGACATACACTTTGAGCCCGGGAACGGCAGCCTGAGTCTCGGCAAGCTTTTCTGCAAGATATTCGTGACCTTCGTATTCGCCGTCCTTGGTAAGATCGCCCGAGATGAGGAGCACGTCGGGCTGCTCTTTCTCCACTTCCGCGAGCATGCGATCGAGTATCGCCGTGCTCTCGGTAAATATCTTGCGGTCGCTGTTGAGCGCGTCCGCGTAATCGTCGGTATCTTTTATAAGGTCGGGCGGAAGTATATGTACG
>DXHS01000076.1 GCA_019113275.1 Candidatus Protoclostridium stercorigallinarum | reverse complement strand
AGCGGCGAAGGCACCGTGCTGAGCGTGCTTTATAACGCCGCGGACTATGCGGAAAGACCCGGCGGATACTCCGGGACCCCTGCGGCATTCGAAGCCATGGCGGTAGTCGTGGACGGCGCGACGCTCAACGTCGGCAGCGGCGAAGAGTGCGCGTCCTGGTCGTTCGGCATATGGAGCAACACGAGCGGCGCCAACGTCACAGCGAAGAACCGCGCGAACGTGAAGTTCGACGTTCCCGACCTCGATAATGAGGTATTCTCCGGTGTTACGGTCTCCGCAGACGAGGATTCTCGTTTCGTGGTAGTCACGGCGGAAGAAAAGTTCGATAAGGAAGCCGTCACGGCAGGACTTGTCGAGTGGTACACGCCCGAGCAGGAAGTGCCCGATAGCAAGCCCGCGATCACCGGCATAAAGGTGGTCACTCAGCCGATCACGCTCGTGTATGACGAAGGCGATACTTTCGACCCGACGGGCATAGTCGTCAAAGCCGTATACGGCGAAAGCGGTCAGGAGAGCGCGGATGTACTCACGGGTATGACTTACGAGCCGAGCGGCGCACTCTCCGCGGATGACACTACCGTTAAAGTCAAGTACGACGAGTTCGAAACTACGATAACTATCACGGTAAGATCGACGGCTACGAGCGCAAGTGTGAGCAATGCGGAAGATTTCGCTACGGCTCTCGAAAACGCCTCGATAGTCAATATCACGATCACCGGCGACTTCACCGTTGAGAACGTTACAATAAACCGTAACATCACGATC
This sequence comes from Candidatus Protoclostridium stercorigallinarum, assembly GCA_019113275.1. Taxonomy (GTDB): domain Bacteria; phylum Bacillota; class Clostridia; order Christensenellales; family Pumilibacteraceae; genus Protoclostridium; species Protoclostridium stercorigallinarum. The sequence continues at coordinate 40,044 of DXHS01000076.1, read as the reverse complement.
TACGGCAGCCTTAAAGTGAAAGCCTTTACGGTAAACGAGAACGCTACCCTTACGATGGCAGACGGACGTATCGTTTCGGACGGCGACCTTACGATAAGCGGCAGCGGTAAGATCGTGGCTACGGCTTACGAAGCGACGAATGTGAGCGCGCGTAAAGATCTTTCGTCTATCTACGCGGGCGGAAAGCTGACCATCGACGGCACTACCGTAAAGAGCAACGGCATCTACACCGTAGGAAATATAGAGATCAAAGGCGGCGCGGACGTTACCTCGTATGGTAAAAACGTATACGTCGGCGGCGACGGCGCAAACGGTATCCACAGCGAAAGCGGTACCGTTACCGTGAGCGGCGCGGAGACCGTGCTCAATGTACTTTACGACGATGCGGTGCGTGAAAAGACTCCCGCGGCGTTCCAGACGGGCAATATCGTAGTCGACGGCGCAAAACTGTACGTCGGCAATACCGAAGGCAGCACGTCCTGGGCGTTCGCTACCTGGCTAAACGGCAACAGCTCCATAACGGCGAAGAACGGCGCTTACGTGCAGATCGAAGTCATGTCTAAGGACAGCTACGGCGGTGTGTTCAACTCCACCTCTCTTGTTGCCGAAGGCACGGATACGCGTTTCATCGTGATCGCTCCCGAAGCGGATCATCAGAAGGGTATCGCTACCGGCAACGTCGAGTGGTATACTGTCCGCTGAACAGCAGGCAGCCTGAGGGCTATATAACAGACACTTTACTTTACCGACGTTTGACTCTCTCGTCGGAAAGCAGATAGGCCACGAGAAACGGCAGGCAACCCTCACAGCCTGCCGTTTCGCTTGTGCTGTTGTGGCGCTAAGCGCGGGCAGGCGCCGTCGGCGGGGCGTTAGCACTCTTTAATGCAGAGTGCTGATTATTCGCTTGACATTTACGGCGCTTTCGGGTATAATCCGATATTGAAGAATACAGTTTGGCGCGGCGGTCGCCGCGATGGGTTTTGGCAATGGCTGACGATAAAAAAAGAGATTATTACGAAGTGCTGGGAGTGAGCAAGACGGCGACGGACGACGAGATCAAGAAGGCGTACCGCGATCTTGCCAAAAAGTATCATCCCGATCTTCATCCCGGGGACAAGGAAGCCGAGGCGAAGTTCAAAGAGGCGAGCGAGGCATACAGCGTACTTTCCGACGCGGATAAGCGCAGGCAGTACGACGCGGTGGGTCACGCGGGCATGAACGGCGGGTTCGGCGGGTTCGACGCGGGCTCGTACTCGGATATGTTCTCGGGGTTCGGGGATATATTCGGGGATATATTCGGCATGTTCGGCGGCCGCGGGCGGGGAAATGCGCGCCCGACGGGACCCGTGCAGGGCAAGGATTCGACATACGTTCTGCGCATAACCTTTCAGGAAGCGGTGTTCGGCTGCGAGAAGGAGATCGAGCTCGCATACAAAGCGGAGTGCCGTGCGTGCCACGGTACGGGCGGCAAGGACGGCGAAAAGCCCGTCACGTGCCCGACGTGCGGCGGCACGGGCGAGGTGGTGAGCAGTCAGCGCACGCCGTTCGGCATGATAAGCCGCACGTCGCGCTGTACGGACTGCGGCGGCAGCGGCATGAAAGTGGCGCACCGTTGTCCCGAATGCGGCGGCACGGGTTATACGAACACGCGCAAGAGGCTTAAAGTGCGCATACCCGCGGGCATAGACAACGGTCAGGGCGTGCGCGTGCGCGGCGAGGGCGAGCCGGGCATGAACGGCGGCGGCCGCGGCGATCTTATAGTGGAAGTCGTGGTGCGTTCGGATCCCGAGTTCCGCCGCGAAGGCACGGATATCTATTCGACGGTGAGCGTGCCGTACCCGACGATGGTCATGGGCGGGGATATATCGGTCAAGACCGTGGACGGGGAAGTGACGTGCAAGGTCGCTCAGGGCACGCAGACGGGTACGCGCGTGCGTATCAAGGGCAAGGGCGTGCCGCGCGTGAACGGTGTGGGGCGAGGCGATCATTTCGTGACGCTCAATGTCGACGTCCCCGTGTCGCTCACGGCGGATCAGAAAGCCGCGCTCAAAAACTACCGCGATTCGCTGTCCGCTCAGCCGGGTAAAAAGAAATTTTTCGGGAAGTGAGTTCCCCGGAGGGTGTTTTCGCGAGGGGACACCCTCTTTGAAAAGAGGGATTTCCCCTCGCGCTCCCCTTCGGAGAAACTTACGCCGAAAAGTATTACGTATACGCTTATAAAGCGAGAGGTGACATGATGGCAGAAAAACTCATATCGTTTGCGGTTCCGAGCTATAATTCGGAGGAGTATATGCGCAAGTGCATAGACTCCATCCTGACGGGCGGCGAGGACGTTGAGATCATCATAGTGAACGACGGCTCCAAGGACGGTACGGGCGCGATAGCCGACGAGTACGCGGCTAAGTATCCCACGATATGCCGCGCCGTGCATCAGGAGAACGGCGGGCACGGCGAGGGCGTCAATCAGGGCATGCGCCTTGCGACGGGGCTGTATTACAAGGTCGTGGATTCGGACGATTGGGTGGACGCGGACGCGCTCGCCGAAGTGATCGCTACGATAAAAAAGCATAAAGAAGAGGGGACTCTTCCCGACCTTTACATAACGAATTTCATTTACGACCGTGTCTGCGACAACGAGTCGTTTACCCGCCGCTATGTCAAAAACATGCCGGTGGGGAAGTTCTTCGGCTGGGATGACGTCAAGCCTTTCCACGGTTCCAGCGTTCTGCTCATGCACGCGCTGATGTATAAGGTGAGCGTATTGCGCGAGTGCGGGCTCGAACTGCCCAAGCATACGTTTTATGTGGATAATATCTTCGCGTACGTGCCTTTGCCTTACGTTAAAACGATGTTCTATCTCGACGTCGACCTTTATCATTACTATATAGGCAGGGCGGATCAGTCGGTCAACGTTTCCAGCTTCTCCAAACGCACGGATCAGCAGAACCGCGTCATGCTCATAATGGCGAACGCTTACGATGTGCGCTCGCTGAAAAAGATAAGCAAGCCGCTCTATAAATACATGCTGCATACGCTCGCGTGCCTGATGATAATCACGACCACCTTTACCGTTGCCGTGCCGAGTAAGGAAAAATACACCGCTCTCAAAGAAGTCTGGCGGCAGATCAAAGCCAAGGATAAGTGGCTCTACGGCAAACTGAAATACCGCCATTATCCTGCGATCCATACCTATCTTCCTCGTCCCATCGGCAGAGCCGTGGTGATAGGGGGGTATAAAGCCATGCGCAAAAAGGTAAAACTGGGCTGACGGCATATAATACCGCCGATACGCGTAAATGACGTCATTTACGCATCTATCCTCGAAAATCTGCCGGCTTTGCTGCGAATTCCGCTAAGCGGAACTTGCGTGCGCAAGGGCTTATCGTATGTTGCGAATTCTGCCGAAAAGGGGCATGTGTGCTTAGTTGCTTAAAAAGAAGTGCCGCGCGGTAGCGCGGACACCTTATGAAAGCCGTCCCCTGAGGCAGGGGAAGGTGGCGAGCACAAAGCGACAGCGGCTGCGAGCCGGAAGGGGTTGAAGTTTGTTTTATGCGCAGACGGGACATATTTTTGCGGGAAATTGACCGAGAAACAATCGCAGAATTCGCAGAAAATGCGCCGTATTTTTGAGGATAGAACAGCGGCTCTCGGAGCGGCACGCAAGTGCCGCGGTCGGGTGCCGTCTGGGTGATCCCGCGGCACCCCGAGAACGCGGTTATAGCCCAAAAAGACGGTAGCGTTTTCGTCAAAACCGAAGCGCGGCGTCAGCCAAACAAATTTATAAATTTTGTTTGGCGGTAAAGCGCCGCGCAAGGGTAATGGGGCACTTCCCCCTGCCGCAGGGGGCAGCTTTTCGGACTCGCTTGCGCTCGTGGATCATATGATTCTCCGCGCAATATCATCGCCGCGCGCAAGGAAAAGGATCCGCTCAAAAATTTTTGCCATGCCGCGGATTAAAATTTGATTAAGGGTATTGAAATTTGCGGACGTATATGTTATAATCCGTATTAAGGGGGTGGACTTGCCGGCGGTGAGCCTTTCCCGTAAAATTTTCCGTACGGAGGTAACTATGGGTAAAAGAAGAAAAAGGGTCCATGTCGGACCTATAGACATGCTGTTCTTGCTGCTGTCTGTCGGCGGGTTCATATTCGCGATCATCGGTATATTCATCCCGTGGATGGGAGGCTCTGTCTCTTCCGAGCTGGTGGGGGAATCTGCGTCTATCGACGGTATGGGATTATTCTCCGACGAACTCGGTCTTTTCAAGGGCGACGGTGTGTTCCCGGTCGCGATGGTGCAGGTGTTCGCGATAATCGCTGTCGTGCTGTCCGCGCTCTGCGCCGTGGGCGTGGTGCTCAAAGTGTTCGAAGTCGTGCGTATCAAAGGTCTGTTGCCTTTCCTGTTCGCTGCGGCTACGATAGTGATAGGCGCGCTCGTTGCGGTGTTCTCATATTCGCTTGCCGGTACCATGGGCGGTATCGACGGAGGGGAGATACTCCAGGCTGGCAATTTCCCGATAGTCGGCATGTACTTCTGCGCGGTAGGCACGATAGTCTCGGGCGCGGCAATGCTGCTCAAACGCGGCTGATATAATAAACGTATAACTCACAAAAGCGCGGGCGACGTCGCCCGCGCTTTTCGCACTTGACAAAGCCGCGCGGGGCGGGGTATAATAAACGCATGGAGATGAATGAAAAACTGCGTGAGATGCTTGCGGCGGCATACGGAGAGCGTGCGGAAGAGATATCCCGCGGGCTTTCCGTTCGCCGCATGACGACGTTCCGCGCGAATACGCTCAAAAGCTCTTTTTCGGACGTGAGCGAAACGCTGACTGAGGCGGGGATAGCGTTTTCGGTAAGGAACGGCGCTTTCGTCGTCGCGCCCGAAGATTATTCGCGCGTGCGCGCTCTTCCGATATACGAACGCGGAGAGATATACATGCAGAGTTTATCGTCCATGCTGCCGCCCCTTTTGCTCGGCGCGCGGGCGGGGGAGAGCATACTCGATATGTGCGCCGCTCCGGGAGGCAAGACCTCGCAGATAGCCGCGCTCACTTCCAACGGCGCGTTCATCACCGCCTGCGAAAGGGATAAAGTGCGTGCCGAACGGCTTAAACACAACCTCGCTCTTCTCGGAGTAAAACGCACGAGCGTGCTCATGACGGACGCGGCGTCGCTCGATCCCGCGATGAAGTTCGATCGCATACTTCTCGACGCGCCCTGCACGGGCAGCGGTACGATAACGCCGTCTTCGCCCGGGAAGTTTTCCGAAAAACTGCTCGCGGGCTGCGTGAAGACGCAGAAGAAGCTGCTCGCGCACGCATTACGGCTGCTCAAAAAAGGCGGCACGCTGGTATACTCCACCTGTTCGCTCCTGCCCGCCGAAAACGAGGATATCGTCCGCACCGCGCTCGGCAAAGTGGAGCTCGTCGACGCCGACATACATCCCGAGGGCGCGTCGCTGCTGCCCGCTCTCCCCGGAACGCTGCTCGTTTCTCCCGACGAGTTTTACGAAGGGTTCTTCGTCGCCCGCCTGCGCCTTATTTCGAAAAATTTTTAAGGGAATTTCAAACTGAAATTCCCTTAAAATATTTTTTGTCATTGTTGGTGCGAAAAGCTCGGCATCGCGCCTTTGCGCGCCGCTACCGCTCGGCTTGCGCCGTGCGCGCCTTCTTTGTGTATGACGGCGTGAAAGCAACATTTACGGAATTCGCAGAAAGTTCATCGTATTTTCGAGAAAAAGGGGCGCATTTTCCGAAGCGGGCGAAGCGATAGCGGTCGGTCCTTACGGACGGTAAGTTACCCGCTCCCGACGGGATGCACTTGCTTCGTACCCCGATAGCTTAACTTGCCGCACCGCAAGGTGCTGACCCCGCGGCGACTCGGAAATGCGCTTATATTTCTTCTATGTCCGTTATTTTGTTACCCGTTATCGAGAATTTGAACCCTATCCCTTTGTGACTGTCGGGCACCGTCATGTAGTGGGTGGCGGGCAGGTCGGGGAACGGGTTCGCGACGACGGAGGAGTACGGCGCGAAAAATTCGATCATCGCCGCGTCGGTGACCGTACTTTCGAGCTCGGGAGCCATAAGAGCTCTGGCGGCGGCGATGTCGCCGCTCTTTACCGCGGCGAGCAGCTTTTCGGGCAGCGACTGCGGTCGGCGGACGGCGGAGGCGCGTGGAGAGTACACATAATTGTGCCGCTCCGAAAGGGTCACGATATACCTTTCCGCGTTTACCTCCACCGACTTTGCAAGCTCGGCGTTGCTCATAACTTTGCCTCCGAGCAGCTTTACCGTGTACGGGAGCAGCATTGCCGTCAGCGGCAGTACCGTCACATACAGCGGGGATCCCGCCGGGTAGTTTACTCTATCCGCCTTTTCGTTGAACGCTCCGTTGAGCAGCATCACGCAGCCGAACTCCGCCTCAAACGCATAAACGATCTTCATACTTATATATTATTACGGTCGGCGGGAAAACAGAAGCCGCCGGGCGGAAACGTATAACGGCTCGCCGAGAATAAGCGCGCTTTTAGCTCGGTTCCTTATGGGCTTTGCCCGCCGCGGCGTGCCGCGCAAGGGGGATATATATTATAATACGGTCGGGGCGCAACGGGGCGCGGAGCGCGTATATATAAAACAATGAAAATTTTTTGATTTTTTTACCCGAATTTGCTTGACGGGGTATTGACGACTTTGCTATACTATGTAAGCTGCACTGGAGCGTGCAGCGAAACATAAGCGAAAAAGCGGAAGAATCCGGAGGTTACCGCTTGTCGCGCCGCGGCTTGGGCGGGGCGGATAACTTCGGAGGACGCGTGAGGGGACACGATCCCCGTTCGCGGACGGCCTGTCTCGGGCGGCGATGAACCGCCTTTGATAATGCGGCGAAAAAGAAACGCGCGAAAGGGTTGTCTTAAAAAGTCAAAAACTGAGGAAACAAACAAAAATGCGCAGCAATCAGAAAATTCGGATCAAGTTAAAGGCGTACGACCACGAGCTTCTCGACAGAAGCGCTCAGCGTATCGTAGACACCGTGAAGTCCACGGGCACGAAGGTGAGCGGTCCCGTACCCCTTCCCACCGACAGAGAGGTCATAACCGTTCTCCGCGCGGTGCACAAGTACAAGGATTCGAGAGATCAGTTCGAGATCAAGACGCACAAGCGGCTGATAGACATATACAGTCCGTCGAGCAAAACGGTGGACTCGCTTATGAAGCTGGATCTTCCCGCAGGAGTGGACATCCAGATAAAACTGTAAGTCAGAGAGAGGCAGAGAAAGAGAAATGGAAAAAGCGATTTTAGGCAAAAAAGTCGGAATGACTCAGATCTTCTCCGAGAAGGGCGAAGCCATTCCCGTAACGGTGGTCAAAGCCGGCCCCGTCACGGTGATACAGGTCAAGACGCAGGAGAAGGACGGATACGCCGCTGTCAAGGTTGCGTTCGAAGACATCGACAAGAAGCGCGTGAACAAACCGGATATGGGTCAGTTCGCAAAAGCGGGCTGCACCCCCAAGAGATACCTCCGCGAGCTCAAGCTGGACAAGACGGATTACGAGCTCGGCAGCGAGATCAAGTGCGACAGCTTCGCCGCGGGCGACATGGTGGATGTCACCGGCATCACGAAGGGTCACGGATTCAGCGGCACGATCAAGCGCTGGAACCATCACAGACTCAAGATGACGCACGGCGTAGGCCCCGTACACAGAGAAGTCGGTTCGACGGGCGCGAACTCCACGCCCTCGCGTAAGATAAAGGGACTCAAGAGCCCCGGAAGATACGGTCACGAGCGCGTGACCATACAGAACCTCGAAGTGGTCAAAGTGGACGCCGCCCGCGACGTCATCCTGATACGCGGCGCCGTGCCCGGACCGAGAGGCTCGCTCGTAACGGTGAAATCCACCGTCAAGAAGTAATGGAGGTCGAACCGGAATGCCTAACGTTAAATTGTACAAACAGACCGGCGAAGAGGCGGGTACCGTAACTCTGGACGACGCGGTGTTCGGCGCGGAGCGCAATCCCGCGGTCATCCACCAGGTAGTCGTGGCTCAGCTCGCAAACAAGAGACAGGGAACGAAGAGCGCGCTCACGCGCGCCGAAGTAGCCGGCGGCGGAAGAAAGCCGTGGAGACAGAAGGGAACGGGCAATGCGCGTCAGGGCTCTATAAGAGCTCCCCAGTGGAAGCACGGCGGCGTCGTGTTCGCACCCAAGCCCCGCGACTTCTCACAGAAGATAAACAAGAAGATGAAGGACGTTGCTTTCCGCAGCGCGATCAGCTCCAAGGTCAGCGACGACCAGCTCAAAGTGGTCGACGAGATCAAGGTCGGCGGCAAGACCAAAGAGATGGCTGCCGTGATCAAGGCGCTGGGTCTGACGAAGAGAACGCTTCTCGTTCTCACCGCGGGCGACGAACTCGTAGTCCGCGCGGCGGGCAACCTCGAGAAGGTGGACACCGTCAAGGCGGAAGTCGTCAGCGTGCTCGACCTCATGAACCATACCGACGTCGTGCTCACGCAGGCGGCGGCAAAGCAGATCGAGGAGGCTTACAAAGCATGAACGCATACGACGTTATCATAAAGCCCGTACTCACCGAAAAGGCGTACGACGGCATAGCTTCGAAAAAGTACTGCTTCTTCGTCCGCACCGACGCGACCAAGACGGACGTCAAACTTGCGGTGGAGAAGATATTCGACGTGGAAGTGGAGAGCGTGAACATCCTCAACGTCCGCGGCAGGAAAAAGAGAGAGCGCGGTTCCGTGGGCTACACTTCCGATCGCAAAAAGGCGTATGTTAAGCTGACGGAGAAGTCGAAGACCATACCTTTCTTCGACAGCCTCGCGTAAGGGAAGGAGAGTTAAGCAATGGCTATAAAGAGATATAAGCCCATTACCCCGGGCACGAGATTCAAGACGGTATCCTCCTTCGAGGAAGTGACCGCTTCCAAGCCGGAAAAGTCTCTTCTCGTCGCTATAAGGCACAAGGCGGGAAGGAACGCATACGGCCGCATCACCGTGCGTCAGCGCGGCGGCGGCAACAAGACGAAGTACCGCATCATCGATTTCAAGAGAGATAAGGACGGCGTGCCCGCAAAGGTAGCCTCCATCGAATACGATCCCAACCGCACGGCGTACATCGCGCTGCTGCACTACGCGGACGGCGAGAAGAGATACATCCTCGCTCCCGTAGGGCTCACGGCGGGCGACACCGTCGTCAGCGGACCGGACGCGGACATCAAGGCAGGCAACGCTCTTCCTCTCGCGGACATACCCGTAGGTACGTTCGTGCACAATATCGAGATGCAGCCCGGCCGCGGCGGTCAGATAGCCAAGACCGCGGGCGCAGCCGCTCAGCTCATGGCGAAGGAAGGCAAGTATGCCACGCTCAGACTTCCCAGCGGCGAGATGCGTTACATCCTCGCGCGCTGCAAGGCGACGGTAGGACAGGTCGGCAATCTCGACCACGAGCTCGTCAGCCTCGGCAAAGCGGGCAGAAAGCGCCACATGGGACGTCGTCCCGAAGTGCGCGGCGTGGTCATGAACCCCAACGACCATCCTCACGGCGGCGGCGAAGGCAAGTCCCCGATAGGCCGTCCGACGCCCGTCACTCCTTGGGGCGTTCCTACTCTCGGCTACAAGACGAGAAAGAAGCGCAAGTCCAATAAGTTCATCATCAAGAGAGTCAATTAGGAGAGAGCATAATGTCGAGAAGCGTTAAGAAAGGCCCTTACGTCGAACAGAAACTGTACGACAGGATAACGGCCATGATAAAGAATAACGAAAAGAAGGTCGTCAAGACCTGGTCGAGGAGCTCGACGATAATGCCCGAGTTCATCGACTTCACCATCGCCGTGCACGACGGACGCAAACACGTTCCCGTATACTGCACCGAGGAGATGGTGGGACATAAGCTCGGAGAATTCGCTCCCACCCGTACGTTCCGCGGACACGGCGGCGACAAGACGGCTAAGGGCAAGTGATCGGAGGGTAACCATGGCTAAGAGAATAAGAGAGAAAGCAAAAGCGCGCCGCGAAGCAAAGGACACCCGTCCTTCCGCGACCGCGAAATACATCAGGATATCTCCCTCCAAGGCGCGCGTCGTCATGAACGTAGTGCGCGGCAAGTCCGTTCCCGAGGCGATAGCGATCCTCGAGAACACGCCCAAGGCTGCGAGCGCTCCCCTCGTGAAACTCATCTCGAGCGCGGCGGCGAACGCGGAGAACGGCAAGGGACTTACCAAAGACGAGCTTTATGTGGCTGAGATCAGAGCGGACGCCGGTCCCATCTATAAAAGATATCAGCCCGTGAGCAAGGGAAGAGCTCATTCGATAATGAAGCGCACCAGCCACCTCACCGTGGTGCTGGATAAGAAGGAGGAGGCATAACCCATGGGACAGAAAGTTAATCCCCACGGACTCAGAGTGGGCGTGATAAATGGCTGGAACGCCCAGTGGTATGCCGGCAAAAAGGATTTCGGCAAGAACCTCAAGCAGGACTACGACATCCGTAACTTCATCAAGAAGAAGTATTACTCCTTCGGCATCAGCAAGATAGTCGTCGAGCGCAGCCAGAGCAGAGTGTCCGTCAACATCTACACGGGTAAGACGGGACTTCTGATCGGTCAGAAGGGCGCGGGCGTCGAGCAGATAAGAAGCGAGCTGAAAAAGCTCACCGGTCTGCCCGACATAAGGATAAACATCCACGAGGTCAAGAAGGTGGATCTCGACGCGACTCTCGTCGCCGAGGGCATCGCTTTCCGCCTCGAGAAGCGCGAATCCTTCCGCCGCACGATGAAGAAGTTCATGGGCAACGTCATGAGAAGCGGCGCCAAGGGCGTGAAGATCATGGTCAGCGGCAGGCTGGACGGCGCGGAGATCGCGCGCAGCGAGCAGTACCATGAAGGCTCCATCCCCCTCCAGACGCTGCGTGCGGACATCGATTACGGCTTCGCGGAAGCTCACACGACGTTCGGCGTCATCGGCGTGAAGGTGTGGATATACAAGGGCGAGGTCCTTCCGAGCAAGTCGGAGAACCGGTCCAAGGCAGGAGGAAACGACAATGTTAATGCCTAAAAGAGTCAAGAGAAGACGCGTTCATCGCGGCCGCATGAAGGGCAAGGCGCTCCGCGGCAACAAGGTCGCATACGGCGAGTTCGGTCTCGCGGCGGCCGAGTGCGGCTGGATCACCTCCCGTCAGATAGAGGCGGCGCGTATCGCGATGACGAGATATATCAAGCGCGGCGGTCAGGTGTGGATAGACATCTTCCCGCACAAGCCGGTGACGAAGAAGCCTGCGGACACCCGAATGGGTTCCGGTAAAGGTTCGCCCGAGTTCTGGGTAGCCGTAGTCAAGCCCGGCCGCGTGATGTTCGAGATAGCGGGCGTCAGCGAAGAGGTAGCGAAAGAAGCTCTTCGTCTCGCGTCCCACAAACTTCCCGTCAAGTGCAAGTTCCTGCGCAAGGGCGAGCAGCTCACGGGGGAGACGGAAGAGGAGGTCGAAGCGTAATGAAAGCCAAGCAAGTTCACGACATGTCCGACGCCGAGCTCGAGGCGAAGCTCGCCGAGCTCAAAGCGGAGCTGTTCAACCTGCGTTTCAGCCATGCGACCCATCAGCTGAACAACCCCATGCAGCTCAAAAACACCAAGAGGGACATCGCGAGGATCAAGACCGTGATGACCGAGAGAGCTAAGAAGCAGGCGTAAGGAGAGGGACCATGGAAGCAGTAGTTAGAAACGAGCGCAAAGTAAGAGCGGGTATCGTGGTCAGCGACAAGATGGACAAGACCATCGTCGTCGCGATCCGCGATAAGATCAAACACCCGATATACAAAAAGACGATGAACAAGACCAAGAAGTACAAGGTCCACGACGAAAAGAACGAAGCGGGCGTGGGCGACTACGTGGAGATAGAGGAGACCAGACCTCTTTCCAAGGATAAGTACTTCCGTCTCGTACGCATCGTGGAGAAAGCTAAGTAAGGAGACCCACCATGATACAACCGCAGACTTATCTTAAAGTCGCCGACAACAGCGGCGCAAAAGAAATAATGTGCATAAGGGTACTGGGCGGCTCCTTCAGACGCAGCGGCAACATCGGCGACGTGATCGTGGCATCCGTCAAGTCGGCGACGCCGGGCGGCGCGGTCAAGAAGGGCGACGTCGTAAGAGCCGTCATCGTGCGCAGCCACAAGGGCATCACCCGCCCGGACGGCAGCCACATCAGGTTCGACGACAACGCGGCAGTCATAATCGACGGTCAGAAGCAGCCCCGCGGCACGCGTATATTCGGACCGATAGCCAGAGAGCTCCGCGAGAAGGATTACATGAAGATAATCTCCCTCGCGCCCGAGGTCTACTGAGAGAGGAGGACGTATGAACGGTTTGAACGTAAAGAAAGGCGATAACGTCCTCGTTCTCGCAGGACAGGACAAGGGTAAGAAAGGAACGGTCATCTCCGCTTCTCCCAAGGCGCAGACCGTAAGGGTGGAAGGCGTGAACGTCGTAACGAAGCACGTCAAGCCCCGCGGCGCGCAGAACCCCGGCGGCATCATGAAAGAGCCGGGTAACATCCACGTCAGCAACGTGCAGGTCATCTGCCCCGATTGCGGCAAGCCCACGAGAGTGGCTCACGCGATCGTCGACGGCAAGAAGGCGCGCGTGTGCAAGCACTGCGGAGCTTCGCTCGACAAGCAGGCGAAAGCGGCGGTGAAGAAGGAGAAGAAAGCGGCTAAGAAAGCCAAGAAGGAGACGGAGGCTCCCGCAGAAGCGGCTGCCGAGACGACGACCGATGCTCCCGCCAAGAAAAAGGCGACGAGAAAGACCAAGAAGGCCGAAGAATAAGATAGGTATCATTACCGGAGGAACCCACAGTGGCAGAGAAAAAGACCAAGCAGGCGGCAACGGAAGTAACTGAGACCGCTGGACCTGCAGAAGCGAAGGCTCCCGCCAAGAAGACGGCAAAGAAAAAGTCCGAGCCCGCTCCCAAGAAATATTCCAAGGACGGCAGATACAGACTTTATGCCCGTTATCTCGAGGAGATCGTTCCCGCACTCATGAACGAACGCGGTTACAAGAACGTCATGCAGGTGCCCAAGATCGATAAGATCGTCGTCAATATGAGACTGGGCGACGTAAAGGATAACGCGAAGAGCATACAGACCGCGATCGGCGAGCTGGGACAGATAACGGGTCAGAAGCCCGTCGTATGCAAAGCCAAGAAGTCCGTCGCGAACTTCAAAGTCAGGGAAGGGATGACCATCGGCGCCAAAGTGACGCTCAGAGGTCTGCGCGCATACGAGTTCTTCGATAAGCTCGTGAGCATCGCGCTTCCCCGCGTACGCGACTTCCGCGGTATCTCCGGAAAGTCCTTCGACGGAAGAGGCAATTACGCTCTCGGGATCAAGGAACAGATAATCTTCACCGAAATCTCCTACGAACTCGTGGAGAAACTGCGCGGATTCGACGTCGCGGTGATAACCACCGCCAAGACGGACGATGAAGCGAAAGCGCTTCTTACGAAGCTGGGCATGCCCTTCAAGAATTAGGAGAACGGAAAATGGCAAAGAAAGCTATGAAATTAAAGCAGCAGAGGCCCGCCAAATACTCCACGAGAGCATATACGAGATGCTCGATATGCGGAAGGCCGCACTCGGTGCTGCGCAAGTACGGAATTTGCAGGATATGCTTCAGGGAGCTTGCCTACAAGGGCGAGATCCCCGGAGTAAAGAAGTCGAGCTGGTAAGGAGGCACCTGAAAAAATGATAACGACAGATCCCATTGCAGATCTTCTTACGCGGATCAGGAACGCACTTACCGCGCGTCACGATACGGTAAACGTACCCGTAAGCAAGATGAAGAAGGCGATCGCGGACATACTCCTCGAAGAGGGTTATGTGTCGGCGGTCGACGTCGTGAGCGTCAAGGACGAAAAGACCGGCAAGGCGCACGACGAAATGAAGATAACGCTCAAATACGGCCCCGCCAAGCAGAACGTCATAACCAATTTAAGACGTATCTCCAAGCCCGGCCTCAGAGTGTACGCAGGCTGCGAGGACCTTCCCAAAGTCCTTGACGGGCTGGGCATCGCGATCATCTCCACCTCCAAAGGCGTCATGACCGACAAGCAGGCGAGAGCCGCGAAGGTGGGCGGCGAAGTGCTCGCTTACGTGTGGTAAGGAGGTCGTATGTCGAGAATAGGAAGAGCTCCGATAGCTATCCCCGAGAAGGTATCCGTTGACATCAACGGACCCGTGGTCACCGTAAAAGGTCCCCTCGGACAGCTCAGCAGAAAGATAGAAAGCAAATATATCACCGCGAAGACAGACAACGGTCATGTGCTCGTGGAGCGCAGCTCCGAGATCAACGAAGCGAAGTCGGCTCACGGTCTTTACCGTCAGCTCATCGCCAACATGATCTCCGGCGTGGTCACTCCGTTCAGCAAGACCCTCGTCGTCTCCGGCGTAGGTTACCGTGCGTCGGTGCAGGGCAACAAACTCGTCCTGGGCATAGGTTATTCCCATCCCGTCGAACTCGTTCTTCCCGAAGGCGTCAAGGCCGAGGCGAAGGAGAGCGACGACAAGGACAAGAAGGCTCTGCTCGTCGTGGTATCCGGTATCGATAAGGAAGCCGTGGGGCAGTTCGCGGCGACGATCAAATCCAAGCGTCCCGTCGAACCCTATCACGGTTACGGTATACATTACAGCGACGAGGTCGTAATCCGCAAGGAGGGCAAGACTTCGGGTAAGAAGTAATTAAGAGTTATGATAAGCAGAGAGAACAAAAACGAGATCAGACTCAAGCGTCACAGAAGAGTGCGCGCTCACGTGAGCGGCACCGCGGAGCGTCCCCGTCTCTCCGTCTACCGCAGCACCGCGAACATCTACGTGCAGCTGATAGACGACGAGCGCGGCGTGACCCTTTGCGCTTCTTCCACGAAGTCCAAGGACCTCAAGCTCAAAGGCAAGACCAAGACGGAAGCCGCGGCAGCCGTCGGCAAGGACATCGCAAAGAAGGCGAAAGCCCTGAAAATAAAGAAAGCGGTGTTCGACAGAGGCGGTTACCTTTACATCGGCAGGGTCAAGGCCGTAGCCGACGGTGCGCGTGACGGCGGACTGGAGATCTAAGGAGGACAGGCGAAGATGGCAAGAAGAGAAAAAGACGAAGCTATCAGACAGGATGACGGCATCAAGAGCAAGCTTGTCTCCGTAAACAGGATAACCAAGGTCGTCAAGGGCGGACGCATCATGCGTTTCGCAGCGCTCGTCGTGGTAGGCGACGGTAACGGCAAGGTCGGCATCGGCACCGGTAAGGCAAAGGAAGTGCCCGAGGCTATCAAGAAGGCGGAGCTCATCGCCCGCCGTCACATGATAAGCGTCCCTCTCGCCGAGACCACCATCCCTCATCCGGTGATGGGCAAGTTCGGCAAGAGCACCGTGCTCATGAAGCCGGCGCCCGAAGGCAACGGCGTCATCGCGGGCGGCAGCGTCCGCGCGGTCGTGGAGCTTGCAGGCATAAAGAACATAACGACGAAGTCCTACGGTTCGAGAAATTCCATCAACGCGGTACGCGCCGCGCTGAACGGACTCAAGGCACTCCGCTCTCCCGAGCAGATAGCCGCTCTCCGCGGTAAGACCGTGGAAGAGATACTTGCGTGAGGTGACACATGGCAGATAAGATGTTGAAGATCACTCTCGTGAAAAGTGTGAGCGGCAGGCTTGCGAAGCAGCAGAAGACGGTGGAAGCCCTCGGGCTCCGCAAGATAGGGCAGACGGTCGTCAAGAAGGACGATCCCTGCATCCGCGGTATGATATTCGCCGTCAAGCACCTCGTAGAGGTCAGCGAAGCGTAAGGAGAAATAAGCATGATAATCAACGAATTGAGACCCGCGGCGGGCGCAAAGAAAGCTCCCAAGCGTCTGGGCAGAGGTATCGGCTCGGGCACGGGCAAGACCGCCGGTAAGGGACATAAGGGCCAGTGGGCGAGAAGCGGCGGCGGCGTTCGCCCCGGATTCGAAGGTCAGATCTTCGGTCTTACCCGCAGGCTCCCCAAGGCAGGTTTCGACAACAACTGGAAGAAGGTCTATTCCACCGTCAACGTATCCGCTCTCGAAGTGTTCGGGGACGGGGAGACCGTAACGGCGGAAGTCCTTCTCGAGCGCGGCATACTCTCCAAGATAGAGCCGTACGGGCTTAAAGTCCTCGGCGACGGAGAGCTCACCAAAAAGCTCACCGTAGTCGCGAAGAAATTCACGAAGAGCGCCGCTGCCAAGATAGAGGCCGCAGGCGGGACTGCAGAGGTCAAATAAGTATGTTCCGTACGCTGGCAAACGCATTCAAAAACAAAGAAGTAAGAACGAAGCTGCTGCTGACGCTGTTGCTGCTGTTCATTTACAGAGTGGGCTGCTGGATCCCGACCCCGGGACTGGACGTCTACTCTCTGAACGGGGATAACGTCACCATCTTCGGCGAAACGTCCTTCCTCGGACTGCTCAACAGCATCACCGGTGACGGTCTTTCCAACGGAGCTCTGCTCGCACTCGGTATCTCGCCGTACATCAACGCGTCCATCATAGCGCAGCTGCTGACGATCGCGATACCTCCTCTCGAGAGGTGGTCCAAACAGGGCGACGAAGGCAAGCGCAAGATGGCGATGTTCACGCGCATCCTTACCGTACTTCTCGCTGTGGTGCAGGTCGTCGGCATACTCATCAGCTTTGCAAACGGCGGTTACATCAACTACGCCATCTACGGTATCGACATCCCCGAGCCCGTCGTGTGCATACTCATCGGCGCCGTGCTCATCGCAGGCGCGGTGTTCACGATGTGGCTGGGCGAGAGGATAACCGACCTCGGCGTAGGCAACGGCATATCGCTGCTCATCTTCGTGGGTATACTTTCCACGGCAGGTCTCGCGCTCGTCAACTCCGTATCCATCATGGCTCTCGCTCAGGAAGGCTGGGACATGCAGCCGTGGTACCTGCTCATCTTCCTCGTGATGGTGATATTCATCTTCGGATTCATCACTTTCATCGACGGAGCTGAGCGCCGTATCCCCGTCTCGTATGCCAAGCAGATCAAAGGCAGGAAGCAGTTCGGCGGTCAGAACACGCATATCCCCATCAAGGTGAACGCGTCCGGCGTCATGCCGATAATCTTCGCGACCGCGATCATAACCTTCCCTCAGCTCATCATGCAGATGGTGTACCAGGGACAGGAGTTCGAGAACTGGTGGACGATAGCCTTCGGTACGGGCGCTCCCGGCTACTACGCGCTCAGCGCGCTGCTCATACTGTTCTTCAGCTACTTCTACGCGATGATACAGTTCAAGCCGGACGAGGTCGCGCGTAACCTGCAGCAGTACGGCGGGTTCATCCCGGGCATACGTCCGGGCAAGGCTACGCAGGATTATCTCGCGAGAGTGAACAAGCGCCTTACGCTGTTCGGCGCGATCTACCTCGCGGTGATATTCATCATCCCCAGCCTGCTGTTCTCCATACTCAACATAACGATAAACTTCACCTCGGCGCTGACCAACGCGTTCAGTTCCACGGGTATGCTCATCGTAGTCAGTGTGGCTCTGGAGTTCCAGAAGCAGCTCGACAACCAGCTGCTCATGAGACAGTACAGGGGATTCCTCAAACAATAAACCTCAAAGGGGGAGATCATGAATATAGTACTTTTGGGCGCACCCGGTGCCGGCAAAGGCACGCAGGCGCTGCGTATGGAAGAGCACTATAAACTTACGCATATCTCGACGGGGGATATCTTCCGTCATCATATGCGCCGGCAGACGGACATCGGCAACCTCGCCCGCTCCTACATTAAGAAGGGGCAGCTCGTTCCCGACGAAGTCACGCTGAAGATCGTCTCGCTCGCTCTCGAAGAAACGAAGTTCAAGGACTTCCTTCTCGACGGCTTCCCCCGCAACACCCATCAGGCGGAGCTGCTGGACGGTCTCGTAAAAATAGACAAGGTCATAGACATCGACGTGGATCATGCCGTTCTGACGGACAGGATCTGCGGCAGAAGGAGCTGCGTCGAATGCGGCTACACCGCCCACGTCTCCACGCTGGAAGACAGCTCGGTATGCCCCAAGTGCGGCTGCGAGATGCACCAGCGCATGGACGACATGGAAGAGACGGTCAAGTCCCGCCTCTCGGTGTACGCGGAGCAGACGGCGCCTCTCATCGACTACTACAAGTCCAAAGGACTGCTCGTCACCGTAGACGGCATGGGCACTCCGGACGAAGTCTTTGCGGAGATAAGAAAGGTACTCGGATGATACCGATAAGAAATGCCGGGGAGATAAAGAAAATGCGCGAAGCGGGCGCGGCGCTGAAAGAAGTGTTCGGCGTCGTAGCCCCGCTGGTCGCGCCGGGGATCACCACGATGGAGCTGAATGCCGAGATAGAGAGGAAGATCTTCTCGCTCGGAGCGACGGCGCCCTGCAAGGGGTACGAGGGTTATCCCGCCGCGGCATGCATCTCCATAGACGACGTGGTCGTACACGGCATACCTTCGCTGAGGCGTCTCGCGGAAGGCGAGATAGTCAGCGTGGATATCGTGCTGAAGCTGAACGGCTTCTGCGCGGACGCCACGAGGACGTACGCCGTCGGCAGGGTAAGCGACGAAAAACAGCGGCTGATAGACGTGACGCGCAGATGCTTTTATAACGGGATCTCCCGTATAAGAGCGGGCGCGCGGCTGGGCGACGCTCAGCATGCGATACAGATGACGGCGGAGCTTGCGGGATACGGAGTCGTCCGCGCGATGACCGGTCACGGCATCGGGCGGGAAATGCACGAAGATCCCACCGTCGAGAATTACGGACGTCCCGGCACGGGACCCGTGCTGAAAGCGGGGATGTGTCTTGCCGTCGAGCCCATGATAACGATGGGCACGTGGAAGGTAAAGATAGACTCCGACGGCTGGACGTGCCGCACCGTAGACGGGCTGCCCGCGGCGCATTACGAGAACACCGTTCTCGTGACGGCGGACGGCTGCGAGATACTGACGGAGTGAGCGATGCGTAAGGTAAGCGCGGTCATAAGCAAAGCGGGCGGAGACGCGGGCAGGGTATATCTCGTTGTCGGCTACGACGACAGGGGATACGCGCTGTGCGTGGACGGCGTCCGTCACAAACTTGCACGTCCGAAGAGTAAAAACGTCAGGCACATCAGGAGCACGGGGCGGGAAGTGGAACTCCCCGCAACGGACGCGGATGTAGCGAGCGCAGTCGCAAGACTGGGTATTTCGTCTTAATGGAGGGTATATGTCCAAATCGGATGCGATCGAAGCGGAAGGCGTAGTAATAGAGTGCCTTCGCGGAGCGATGTTCAAGGTAAAGCTGACTAACGGCTTCATAGTCACCGCCACGATATCCGGCAAGATCCGTCAGCATTACATCAAGATACTCGAAGGCGACTCTGTCAAAGTAGAGATGTCCCCGTACGACATAACGCGCGGGCGCATAACCTACCGTAACAAGTCCTGATCCACAAAAACAGTTTTTCAAGGAGAAATATTATGAAAGTACGTACTTCCGTCAAACCCATGTGCGACAAATGCAAGGTCATCAAAAGGCACGGCAAAGTAATGGTCATCTGCTCCAAGTATCCCAAACACAAGCAGAGACAGGGCTGAGCAGGAAAACGATCCTTATCTTCCGCGGCATGAGCCGACATTCCACGGCGCCGGGACGTAAGGCATAACAGCATATATCACTTTATCATTTCAGGAGAGAACAATGGCAAGAATTGCAGGTATCGATCTGCCCAAAGAAAAGCGCGTCGAGATCGGGCTCACCTATATCTACGGCATCGGACGTCCGATGGCGGATAAGATCCTCGCCGCGACAGAGGTAAATCCGGACACGCGCGTCAAGGATCTCACCGAGGACGAAGTTCAGCGCCTCAGAGAATACATCGACCACAACGTCGTTACGGAAGGCGACCTTCACCGCGACGTATCGCTCAGCATCAAGCGTCTTATGGAGATAGGATGCTATCGCGGCATAAGGCACAGAAAGGGACTGCCCGTTCGCGGACAGAGCACTAAGCAGAACGCGCGCACCCGCAAGGGACCCAAGCGCACGGTCAGCAGGAAGAAGAAGTCTTAAGGGAGCGTAACGAACAATGGCAGTTAAGAAAACGGCAGGTAAGAAGAAGATCACGAAGGGTGTAGACAAAGGTCAGGTACACATCCAGGCTTCTTTCAACAATACGATCATCACGATAACGGACGAGCGCGGCAACACCGTGACGGCGTCCAGCGCGGGCGCCACGGGTCTCCGCGGCAGCAGGAAGAGCACGCCGTTCGCGGCTCAGCTCGCCTGCGAGAAGGCAGCCAAGATCGCTTACGATTCGGGCATGCGCAGCGCGGAAGTGTTCGTCAAGGGCCCCGGCGCGGGACGCGAATCGGCGGTAAGAGCCGTCGAAGCGTGCGGCATCAAGGTGACGGCGATAACGGACGTTTCGCCCATCCCTCACAACGGTTGCAGACCGCCCAAGCGCAGAAGAGTTTAAGGAGCAGGTAATATGGCAAAGAATACATCCCCCAGCTGCAAACAGTGCAGAAGAGAAGGTCAGAAGTTATATCTTAAAGGCGATCGTTGCACGGCGGAAGGCAAGAAGTGCGCGATGGACCGCCGCCCCGTTCCTCCCGGACAGCACGGACTGTCGAGGAAAAAGGTGTCCGAATACGGCATGCAGCTCCGCGAGAAGCAGAAGGCGCGCCGTATCTACGGAGTGCTCGAAGGTCAGTTCCGCAGCTACTACGACAAAGCGGAGCGCATGAAGGGCGTCGTCGGCGAGAACATGCTCGCGCTTCTCGAGAAGCGTCTGGACAACGTCGTGTACCGCATGGGCATAGGCGCGTCCCGTTCGCAGTCCCGCCAGATCGTCAATCACGGTCACATCACCGTCAACGGCAAGGTGGTGGACATCCCTTCCTACCAGGTCAAGGTGGGCGACGAGATATCCATCAAAGAGAGCAAGAAGAACAAGGCTTGCTTCACCGCGCTCAAAGACGCGAAGATCACGATGCCCAAGTGGGTGAGCTTCGATACCGCATCCCTTACGGGCAAGATCCTCGAGGAGCCGAAGAGAGAGGATATCGACGCGAACATCACGGAATCGCTCATTATCGAGAAGTATTCCAAGTAATCCGAAGCAGCCGCGTTATGCGGGAACGACGATCCGCTTGAATTTAGCGATCGCGATCCGTCTCGGCGTTTTATGTTAGCAACCGCAGACGGAAAGGAGACATGAATATTATGATGGAAATCGAGAAACCCAGGATCACCATCGAAGAGAGCGCGGATCTGCGCGAAGGTGTGTTCGTGGCGGAGCCGCTGGAAAGAGGGTACGGCATCACGCTCGGCAACTGCCTGAGGAGAGTGCTTCTCAGCGCTCTTCCCGGCACGGCGGTAGTCGGTATCCAGATCAGCGGAGTGAGCCACGAGTTCAGCGTCATCCCCGGCGTAAAGGAAGACGTTGCGGAGATCATACTCAACCTCAAGGGTCTCAACCTCAAGGCGAAGTACGACGACAACACGATAACCAAAACGCTGAGGCTCACGCGCAGCGAACCGGGCGTGGTCACGGCAAAGGATATAGTGACCGACCCCGAGATAGAGATCCTGAATCCCGAGATGTATATCTGCACGCTGGACGACGGCGCCAACCTCGACATGGAACTCACGGTCGCCAAGGGCCGCGGTTACGTCGTAGCGGGGCATCTCAAAGATCTGTCCAAGCCCATCGGTTACATCCCCATCGACGCGATCTTCACTCCCGTCAAAGCCGCGAGCTACGCGGTGGAGAACGCGCGCGTTGGACAGAGTCTGGATTACGATAAACTCACAATAAAGGTCAAGACGGACGGAAGCCTGAGCGCCAAAGACGTGCTCTCGCTCGCCGCCCGCGCGATAGAGGATCACATCCGTCTGTTCGCGAATCTTTCGGATATGTTCGCGGGCATGGACATACTCGTGTCCCGCCCGGAGGACCGCCAGCAGAAGGTGCTCGAGATGAGCATCGAGGATATGGATCTGTCCGTGCGCAGCTACAACTGCCTGAAGCGCGCCGGCATCCACACCGTGGAGGATCTCACCAAGCGTAGCGAAGAGGATATGCTCAAAGTGCGTAACCTCGGCAGGAAGAGCCTCGACGAAGTTATCGCCAAATTGCGCGGTTACGGTCTCGACCTCAAGAGCAGTGAGGAATGATCAATAAAAACAAGGAATCACGATAATCATGGAAAACAGGAAATTAGGCAAAGCTACAGATAAAAGAATGGCGCTCCTCCGCTCGCAGGTGACCGATCTTCTTTGGCACGGCAGGATAGAGACTACGGTCGACAGAGCCAAGGAAGTCCAGAAGATGGCAGAGAAACTTCTTACGAAGGCGATCAACAGCTATAAGGACACCGTCAAGAAGGTGGAGACCCGCCAGCGCAAGAAGAAGGACAAGAAGGGCAATGTGACCGTAGAGGAGTACAAGATCGAGCTCATCAACGACGGTCCCACCAAGCTCGCGGCGCGCAGGGCGATCATGGCGGTCGTTTACGAGCGCAAGGAGCAGAAGGGCTTCTCCGAGTCCAAGAGCGCATACAGGGTGCGCGCGGGCAGGATCAATCATCCGCTCGTGGAAAAAATATTCAACGAATATGCGCCCAAGTATGACGAACGCGCGACCGAGACGGGCACGAAGGGCGGTTACACCCGCGTGCTGAAGAACGGCTTCCGCCGCGGTGATGCCGCGGAGATGGCGATAATCGAATTGGTCTGATAACATTTAATCAAATTTTAATCTGATTATAAAGGGCTTCCTCTTTACAGGCAGCCCTTTAACATTGTATAATTATCGGGGAATGGGAGTGCGCAAGGTATAAAACCGTGCGCACGGGGAAACATCACGGGTGTGCCGCCTTATGCGGCCGCGGACATGCGGAAGGCGATCGCCTTTCCCGCAAAGTTCCTCGGCGCCCGGCGTATGCCGCGGCGGTACCGATAAAGCGTAAGGAGTATCGATCGGAATATGATCTGCAGAAATTGTCATCGTGACGCAGGCAACGAAAATTACTGCCCCTACTGCGGTGCGCCGATGAAGCGGCAGTACTGCCCGAGGTGCGGAGTACCTCTCCCGCCTGACGGCAGCGCGTGCTATTCGTGCGGCTGGACGGAAAAGCGTACGGTCTCTTCCTCCCGTTACGAAGAAGCCCCCGAAGTGAGTTCGGCGGACAGAGGACTCATAGCCGGCAAACAGCGCGGCGCGGACGTGCCTGCCGAAACGGGCGCGCCCAAGCGCACGGTAGCGCAGACGCTGATGAGTCTTATAAGCGGTATAGCGGTGCTCGCGGCGATAGGCGTGACCGTCTATATGATGCTCATGGGCAATATGTTCTCGGCGGAGGGCACGGCTCTCGACCCGCTGAACATGACGCCCGCCGAGGGCGGATCGTTCGGGCTGGTCACGAACTACACGGATATCTATAATTTCTTCACGGGCGGGATACTCGATATGTTCTCGGAATTCGATCCGTCGAACATCTCCGCGATTGTGGAGCCCGTATGCCGCATACTGCTGGTGGGGACGTATCTTTTGGCAGCCGTCGTGGTGGCGATAGCCGCCGTGATCGCGGTGCTGCGTTTCATCGTCGGTATGGTGCGCGGGCGCAACTTCAGCATGGCGGGCTTCGCGGCGGTGACGTTCGGCGCGGTCGGCATGATGTGGTTCACCGGACGTATCGGTTATTACGGCGACTTCGTGGGCGAAGGCTCGGGAACTTTCCTCTGCATGATACTTGCCGCAGCCGCGCTCGGCGTGTGCCTGTTGCAGAATCTCGTGTTCGCGGGCAGGCGGCTGGCTAAACTCGGCAGCATACTCAAACTTCTCACGAACGCGGGCATATGCGCGTGCGCGGCGATATGTTTCCTGATGTTCCCCTTCGGGATATCGGAAGGTTATAGCGGCAAGGGCTCGGAAGTGCTGGGCGTCGCTTTGGATCTCGCTGCGAGCGTGTTCGGCGAAGGAGAAGGACCGGATGTGACGGTATCGATATTCGGCATCGTCTATATGGCGGCGCTGCTCATTTTGACGGTCAAGTATGTGTTCACGCTCTCGTTCTTCACGGGTAAAACGGCTTCGCGCCTCGCAGGTACGTTCAAGTTCGACGGATATAAGGACAAAGGCTTCGTGTTCCGTTCGCTGCTGTTCCTGCTCGGCGCCGCGCTCTACGCCGCGGCTGGCATCATGTATCTCTCGTCGTGCTCGGCAAAGCCCTCGACGGCATTCGTAGCGTTCTGCGTTTCCGCAGCCGTCCTGTTCGTGCTTTCGATAATAAACCGCATGTGTCTCAATCGCGACCAGATATAAGTACCCCGAAAGGGCGCCCCGCAAAAGGGACGCCCTTTCTCAATGCGGTTTTTCCGCGTGCCCGCCCGTTAAGCGGGGCGTTTTTCGGCACGGGGTTTTTGAGCGCAAGTCCGAAAAGGATTTGCGCTCAGTGCGTTTATGTGCTATGATATGACAAAGTACCCGAAGGGAGAGGATATGAGCGTTATACTTCTTATCGAAGACGACGACGCCGTATACGGCGAGATAGAACGGCTGCTGACGTCGCACGGCTACGACGTCGTGAACGGCTGCTGCGGCGACAACATAAGCGGCGCTTACGACCTTGCGCTGCTCGATATAGGTCTGCCGGGTGCGAGCGGTTACGATATATGCGAAACGGTGCGCCGCACGCACGACTGCCCGATAGTCTTTCTCACCGCGCTGGAAAGTTCGGAGAGCGAACTCAAAGGCTTCGCGTCGGGGGCGGACGACTATATCCGCAAACCCTTCGATCCGGGCGTATTGCTCGCGCGCATAGCGCGGCTGCTGCGCGTGCCCGAGAAGAGCAGCGTGACCTGTCTCGGCATAACGCTCGACGTTACCCGTATGGAAGCAAGCGCCGCGGGCGGGTCGACGGTACTGTCGCGCAGCGAGTTCCTGCTGCTGCGCAGGCTGATGGAAAAGAGGGGAATCGTCACACGCCGGGAACTCACGGAATGCCTGTGGGACGGAGAGGAGTACGTGGGCGAGAACACTCTCCGCGTGGAGATATACCGCCTGCGCGGCAGGCTGGCGGCGATAGGCGCGGGAGTCTCGCTCGAAGCCGTGCGCGGCGAAGGCTATGTGCTGAAAGGGGGAGAAAAATGACGTTCGGGCGTTGGTTATGGGACAAGACCGTTCCGGTAGTGCTCAATATATGCGGCATCATAGCCGTGGCGCTTTTTACGGGCTTCAGCGCGGAATGGTATATCGCGGCGGTGATAGCCGCGGGCTGGATCGCGGCGCTTGCGGCGTATCTTGCCGTGGGTTACGTTTCGGAAAAACGGCGTGTGGCGCGCGTGCGTTCGGTGGTCCTTTCCGCAGAGGACAAGTTCCTGCTGTCCGAAATAGTTCCCGAGCCGACGCGCGTCGAGGACCGTTTGTATTACGAGATCATGCGTCTGCAGGGCAGGGCGGCTATAGAGCGCGTGAGCGCCGCCGAAGCCGCCGCCGAAGAGAGAAAAGAGGATATCGAAGAATGGGTGCACGAGCTCAAGATCCCGCTCACGGCGATAAGGCTCATCTGCTCGCGCAGCGACGGCGAGGATTTCCGCGAGGTCGAAAAGCAGGCGGACCGCATATTCGATCATACCGAGCGCGCTCTGTATCTCGCCAAGAGCGACCATGCGGAAAACGATAAGCTGATACGCCGCTGCGACCTCTCCGCCGTCGTGAGCGAAGTTCTAGGCGACAACAAGCGCATGCTCATAGACGCGGGCGCTTCCGTGCGTACGGACGTCGTCGGCAGCGTATATACCGATCCCAAGTGGCTGGCGTTCGTGCTCCGCCAGCTGCTCATGAACGCCGTGCAGTATGCCCGCGGAGCCGCGGAGATAGAGATATCTTCCGCATTAGCGGACGGCGGCACGACGCTTACGGTGCGCGACCGCGGCATAGGCATCCCCGCCTGCGACCTGCCCCGTATCTTCGACAAAGGTTTCACGGGTACTACGGGCAGGCGCAACAAAAAATCCACGGGTCTCGGGCTTTACCTTTGCAAAAGGATGTGCGACTCTCTCGACATAGATATCTCCGCCCGTTCCGAACCGGGCGACACCTCATTCATCCTGAAATTCCGTTCCGTGCACCCGTGAATTTATTCCGCGCAAAGCGCGGTCTTCTTGGAGTCTCTCCTGATACCTTCGTGTTCGCCGCCATAGGGCGGCTCGGCTTAGGATCAGGGGAGAAAGCGCCCGTAAGGGCGCAAGAGGTGCTGACCGCCCGAAAAGACGACGGATATTCCGTTAAAACCGAAGCGCTGCGTCAGCAAAAAGAGAAAGCATTTTTGCTTTCTCTTTTTGCGGTGAAACGCCGCGCAAGGATATTTCATTACAATTTTGTAATGAAAAACTTTTTCCCGCCGTATGGACAAAACGGATATCCCGTGTTACAATATAAGCGAAAGGAGGAATATGTATGGAGATCCTCAGACTGGAAAACGTTGTAAAGGTGTACGGAAAAGGCGGAGTGGCGACGAAAGCTCTCGCGGGGATAACGTTCGGCGTACAGCCGTCCGAATTCGTCGCGGTCATGGGCGCGTCCGGGTCGGGCAAGACAACGCTGCTCAACCTTATAGCGACGATAGACACCGTGAGCGGCGGCAAGATATACGTGGACGGCAGGGACGTCACGGAGATGAACGAAGAAGAGCTGTCCGTATACCGCGGGAGAAAGCTGGGGTTCGTGTTCCAGGATTATAATCTTCTCGATACGCTCACCGCTTACGAGAACATCATACTGCCTCTCACTCTGCGCGGCACGCCGCGTTACGATATCGAAAGAGAAGCGGGGGAGATCATGCGCGCCTTCGGGCTGACGGAGCTTGCGGGCAAATTCCCGAGCGAGCTTTCGGGCGGCGAGCGGCAGCGCACCGCATGCGCACGCGCGCTCATAGGCAAACCCTCGCTCATCATGGCGGACGAACCCACGGGCGCGCTGGACTCGCGCAACTCCCGTAACCTCATGCGGCTGCTTCGCATGATGAACGAAACTTACGGAGCGACGATACTTACGGTCACGCACGATCCCGCGGTGGCGTCGTATGCGACGCGCGTGCTTTTCCTCCGCGACGGCAGGCTGTTCAACGAGGTGCGCCGCGGTGGCAAGACGGACGAGGAACTGTACCGCGAAGTCGTAGAGATAAACGCCGCCGCGGGAGGTGAGAGCTATGCCGTTTAAGCTCGCGCTGCGCAACGTAAAACGCCGTGTTTCGACGTACAGCGTGTATTTCGTTACCGTGGCGCTCACCGCCGCGCTTATGCTGGCGTCCAACGGCGTGTTGTTTTCGCGTGAGCTGAGTTCTTACGGCGGCATAATATTCGGTTATGCGATACCCGCGATACGGTCGACGAGCGTCATCGTCGCCGCGGTCGTGTGCTTTATCGTCTGCCATACGACGAGCTGGCTGCTCGACCGCCGCAGGCGCGAGTTCGGCACGTATCTTCTTCTCGGAGTGCCGCGCGGTAAACTGCTCTCGCTGTTCGTGGCGGAGAACAGCCTCGTGGGGCTGATATCCTTCCTTGCGGGCAGCGCGCTCGGGGTGGGACTGTTTTACGTGTTCAATATAATGGTCTGCGGGCTCATGGGCAACGGCATGTCTCCGCTCGCGTTCGACCCGATATATCTGTTCATCGCGCTCATCGAGTGGATAGTCATTTTCGCGATAGCGATAGCGTGGTCGTCGCGTATCCTTAAAAAGGCGCGGATAAGCGAGCTCGTGCACGGCAAACGCGGTTTACGCAGGAAATATACTCCGCGCGTCAACGCCGCGATGTCCGTGACCGGGCTCGTTGTCGTGATCGGCTCTTTCGTCGTGATATTCGCCGTGTTGTCCGCGGCGATGTTCGGAGGCTTCGGGCAGGAGACCGCGGCTCCCGTGGTCGTGGCGTTCGCGCTCGCCATATTCGCGGGCATATTCCTGGTTTATTACGGGCTGCGCGGACTGCCTCTTCGGAAGATCATGAAAAAGCTCCCGAAACGCGGGGACGGAGACGCTCCGTCCTATGAGTACAGGGACGCCGCGTATTCCGCGGGCGCGCTCGTGAGCTGCCGCGGCATGGCGCGTTCGGCGGACCGCAACGCCGTTATCACGGGGCTCATCGCGGTCATCATGACGATAGCCGTCATGCTGACGTGCTTCATGACCGCTTTGCGCTACATCCTCGTAGAATCGATAAATACGATCGATTTCGACGTCAGAGTCATGTGGCGCAGCGGTCATGAGTATGATATCACTCCCGAAGAGCTTGCAGACGAAGCGAAAAAGTACGCCGAGCCGGAAACGGTCATCCGTTACGACGTCTACGAAACGGATGAGAGTTATTGCAAGGCGATGAGCGAAAGCGACGCCAATAAATTGCTCGCATATTACGGAGAACCGACCGTGGACGTATCCCCGGGCAGCTTTGTTTATCTCCTGCACGGAGTATATTCCGATGTGCGGCCGCCGGTCGACGAGAACGGCGAACTCACGGTATACGGCGAAACGCTGACGTTCGGTTCCGTAGCGCATATCAGTACGGACAATGTGTTGGACATGTCGCATTATCTTGTTATAGACGACGCTCTGGCTTCTTCGGAAGAGGCAATGTCCCGCCTTGAAAACACCTATCTGCTCATGAATATAGACGGCACTTTGCCGCCCGAGTGGCATGAAACTGCGGAAAAAGCAGGTCTGGAAGGGGATATATACAGCATATTCGAAGAGCGCGGAGAGATCGCCGCGGTGATGTCCTCGGCGCTCATCGCGGCGCTGTTCCTCGGCAGTACGTTCACCATGATGTCCATGGCGCTGCTCTCGCTGCGCGTGACGGCGGACGCAGGCAAAGACAGGCGGCGTTACGCGATACTGTCCGTGCTCGGCATGTGCGAACGCGACAGGCGGCGCATGCTGCGGCGCGATCTTTTCAGGTTCTTCGCCCTGCCGCTCGCGCTGCCTCTTCTTACGACGTTCCCCATACTTGGCATATGCGCTATGTTGAGCGAGCAGGTCAAGGGCGTCGTGTACGGCGGCATGTTCGCCGTGGGACTGGCGGTCCCTCTCGTATACGTCGCCATATTTGCGTGTTACCTCGGCATAACGTACTATATGTCTGTGCGCACGGTCCTTCGACCGGACAGCTCGAGCGTGTATCTTCTTTCGGAGGGTGACGGCGCATGACGTTAAAGCTCGCTTTCCGCAATATTAAACGCCAGACGTCGACGTACGTCATATACTTTATTACCGTGATGTTCACCGTCGCGCTGATGTTCGCGGTGAACAACGTGCTCTTTTCGCCCGATTTGTACGAGTACGCGCGCGACGACGCGGACCTGCGCGACGGCATAACGCGGCTGGTAATGCCTTTCATCGTTGCCGTAGTCTGTATCGTATGCTTTATCGTATGTTACGCGACGTCTTATCTGCTCAAACGCAGACGGCGCGAGTTCGGCACGTATATGCTCCTCGGCATGAAAAAGCGGCGCGTCCTCGCCGTGTTCGTTATCGAGAACGCGGTCGTGGGGCTGTTGTCATGTGTCGTCGGCGGAGCGCTCGGCGTGGGCGTGTTTTATGCGCTGAACGGCATCGTGTGCGGGATAATGGGCAACGGTATGCCGCCGCTCGTGATGCACGCCGCGGGCATATGGATTACGGCAGCGGAGTGGGCGGGGATATTCGTTATCGCGGTCGCGTGGTCGGGCGTTATGCTCATGCGCGCGAAGCTGTGCGCTCTCGTGCGCGGATCGGACAAGGCTAAGCGTATGCCGCGTTTCCCGAAATCGGAAGCGGTCGTTTCCGCCGTCATGCTTTGCGCGATCGTCGGGCTTTGCGTGTTCATGGCGGTCGTGATGTACAACGTGTTGTTCGTCTGGGACGGATCCGTCGCGGCAACGGCATTCACATGCGCCGCGATAGGCGGCGGCTTTCTCGGGCTCATGGCGGCGATCGTCGTGTTCCATATGGGGCTGCGCAGTATATGGCTGCAGCGGGTCGTCCGCCGCGAAAAGCGCTGCGGGACGCCTGTCCCCGCGGCGGCAGGGGCTGTCGTACCTCGGACCGCGCCGCAGTGCGAAAATTACCGCGACCGCGCTTATAAGGGCATGAACCTCGTCCGCAGCCGCGGGATGGCTGCAGCGATGGACCGCAATGCCGCCGTGATGGGCATCGTGGCGCTGCTCATGACGCTTGCCGTGCTCCTTTCCGATTTCGCGTTTTCTCTGCACCATATATTTTTATCCGAGACGGAAAGGACTTTCGACGTAACGGGTACATGGTATGCGGATATCCGCGATACGAATTATCACATATACGGCACGACGGCTGAACAGGCGGTAGAAGAGGCGGAGAAGTTCACGCATGTAGACCGCGTCATAACGTACGATCTTTGCTGGGCGGACAATGCTTTGACCGAGGAGCTGGAAATGTTCGTCGTTGCCGAAAGCAAGGCGGCGCTCGTGCTTGAAGCGTTCGGGGAGGATGTCGCGGAAGTGTCGGACGGCGGATTCTATATCCTCGGCAACTCTTATGTGTCCGATCACGACGAAGAGGGGATGCCCGTTTACGAAAGCTATTACGACGGGCATATAAAGGCGGGCTAGACGCGCGTTATAGGCGGCGAAACGCTCGTTCTCGAGGGCTGGCGTAACGTCGGCACCGAATGTATGGACAGCCTGGGTCAACCTTATTTCAACGATCACGGCGTGATAGTGGTGCCCGACGGCGTTGCCGCGAAGTGCGACGTGTTCGCCGAAAAATTGCATATGAACTGCGGCTATCTCCCCGCGGAGTATGACGCGCTGTTTACCGAAAAGGACGAACTGTACGGCATCGACATTATGCCGCTGAGCAATCGTTACAAGGGTGTGGACAGCGTGAACACGCAGTTTTCCGTCATACTCGTGACCTGCCTGTTCCTCGGCATGACTTTCATGCTGATGTCCATGGCTCTGCTGTCGCTAAGAATAATGTCGGATATCCCCGCGGAGCGCAGGCGTTACGGTATCCTCTCCGTGCTGGGGCAAACGCGGCGCGCATGCGGCAGGTCGCTCATGTATTCTCTCGCCGTGTTGCTCGGCGCGCCTCTCGTTCTGCCTCTGCTCATGACGATCCCCGCGCTTGCGATATGTACGATGATAAGCGAGTTCGTTGCGGGAAGCGTGAGCGCCATGCTGTACGTCATCGGCTTATCCGTACCGCTCGTCTATGCCGCGATATACGGCTGTTACTTCGCCGCCGCTTATCATATCTCGTGCAAAGCCATACTCGCTCCGCTCGGCGGGGAACGGAGCAAAGTGCTCATGCCCGCGTGAACGAAGCGCCCGCGGCGGCTTGTCCCCGCGGGCGCTTGAATGTAAATAAATTTATTTTACCCGCCATTTCTTCTTGACAAACGCGCCCGAGAATATTATAATAAATTGCAATCGGTACGAAGCGGGCGATACCGCGCCGTTGCGTTCGACTTCTTATGGTGTGTGCCGTGAGAAGTTTGACAGATCCGATACAATAAAATATATGCGCTGTTAGCTTGGGTAGGATAGAGCGTCGGTCTACGGAACCGAAGGTTGGGGATTCAGTAGCCGAGCGATGCGAAGCAGCGCGAACGCCACGAGCCGCGTAAGCGGCGAAGTTACACCGAACGGCGCGCGCCGTGAGGAGTTTGACAAATCCTATACAATAAAATATATGCGCTGTTAGCTCAATTGGATAGAGCGTCGGTCTACGGAACCGAAGGTTGGGGATTCGAACTCCTCACGGCGCGCCAACGGAAACGGCACGAGCTTTTGCTCGTGCCGTTTCCGTTGGCGCGCACGCGAATAGCGCCGACGTTTCGGGCAAAGCGGAGTTATCGATTTACATCAGCCGAAGGTTGGGGATCCGGTAGCCGAGCGATGCGAAGCAGCGCGAACGCCACGAGCCGCGTGAGCGGCGAAGTTACACCGAACGGCGCGCAGCGGCACGAGCTTTTGCTCGTGCCGTTTCCGTTGGCGCGTATGTATATGGTTTATGAGCCCGACAGAAAGAACGGAACAGAAAAAGCCTCCCCGAAGGGAGGCCGCTCCGTTTTTTTGAGCGGAGCCGGATGGGGTCCGTATCATCGCTCATCTGCCGCCGAGCGTTTCCGCTGCCGTTTTTGTGCCACGGAGAAGCCGAAATCTTTGAGCCCGAGCACGAGATCTATCACCGCCGCAGTCTCGCCGCGGCCGAGCACTATCGTCTCCGACCTGCCCTCGTAAAGAAATGGTGCGTTCGTTATCTCTATCGTTCCGTCGTCGCAGTAGCGCGCTCTTGTGATCATGCGCCCGTGCTCATTTGCAAGCTCGAATCTTTTTACTTTCGTATCGTTTTCTACTTTTATCATAGTCCCTCCTTTGTCGGTACCGGGTACCCGCGCTTTGCGCTTGACATTTGTCCGTTTGCGTTTTACAATATAATTATATATCATGGTTCGCGTTAAATGCTACCCGTATTTCACGAAAATATATAAATATATGCCAAAAACGGAGAGGATCATGGCGGAGATCAGGGCAGACCGTTCGGAAAACGTAAAATATAACTCGTCGGAGATACGCGTTTATGTGAAGCGCGGGAGGCTTTCGTCGTATCCCGGTTTTTCCGAGACCGCGCATTGGCATAACGATATCGAGCTCGTTTACGCATATCGCGGCGGCATGAATTTTTTTGTCGACGGGAATGTCGTCGAACTCGGCGAAGGGAGCGTCATATTCGTCAATTCGGACAGGTTGCATTACGGTTTTTCTGACGGAGAGGACTGCGATTTTCTTTGCGTTCTTATCGATCCTTTTACGCTTTGCCCCGAGCGGCTCACGGAAAAGTATATACTGCCAGTGACGGATAATCGTTCCTGCCCGTACAGGATATTCTCGGGTGAAAGCGGCGGCAGGATAGCATCGCTCATGGAGTCCATGCACTCGGCGGCAAGCTGCGGCAATTTTGTATTGGACGCAATGGCGTGCGCGTTTTCGATATGGAGCGTCCTTTACCGCGACGATGAACTGCGCATGTCTTCGGAAGGCAGGGGGAACGCCGCGCTGTCGTCGCTGCGCGGTATGCTCGCATTCATATGCGCTAACTACGGCGAAAAGGTGAGTCTTAACGATATCGCGCGGGCGGGCAACGTCTGCCGCAGCGGCGCGGGAGATATATTCCGTAAATACCTGCATACCTCGCCCGTAGATTTCCTGATACACTATCGCCTCGAACGTGCGCACGATATGCTCCTCGGTACGGATATGCGCGTAACGGATATATCCGCGGAATGCGGTTTTCCTTCCGTGAGCCGCTTTATTTCCGTATTCGGAAAGAAGTTCGGCATGACTCCTTCGGAAGCAAGAAAAAAGAGCGCGCGGACATGAGATACCTTTACAAGACAAATTTTTCCCGCATTTGTGCGTAATCCATTGACATAACGCGCGCATTTTGTTACTATTGAATTGCACCGGGGAGGGTGCTTGCCGTGGCAAAGGTTATAGCGATCTCCAATCAGAAGGGCGGCGTGGGCAAAACGACCACCTGCATCAACCTCAGCGCGTTCGTGGCGCTGATGGGATATAAAGTGCTTGTCGTGGATATAGACCCGCAGGGGAACACGACGAGCGGTTTCGGCATAGTCGGCGACAATAAGGATAACCTCAAACGCACGATATACGACGTGATGATGGGCGACGCCACCGTGCGCGACACCGTGTGCGGCACGACGGTGCCGAATTTGCAGGTCGTCCCCGCCAATATAGAATTCGCGGGAGCGGACGTGGAACTCATGAGCCTGGAAGAATCGCGCGAAAAAGTGCTCCGCAGAGCGCTCGCGCCCGTCCGCGATGAATACGATTACATATTCATCGACTGTCCGCCTTCGCTCAACGTCTTTTCGGTGAACGCGCTCACGGCGGCGGATTCGGTGCTCATACCCATGCCCGGCGACTTCTTCTCGCTCGAAGGTATAGCGCAGCTCATGAATACCGTCAAGCTCGTCAAAAAGCACCTCAATCACGCGCTGGAGATAGAGGGCGTGGTCATGACGATGTACGACGGGCGAAGCAACCTGTCCAATCAGGTCGCGCAGGAGATACTCAAGTGGTTCGGCAAGAGCGTGTTCAAAACGCGTATACCGCGCAACGTGACGCTCGGCGAAGCGCCCAGCTACGGTCTGCCCGTCGTGCAGTATTACCCGACGAGCAAGGGCTCGATGGCGTATATGGATCTCGCGGTGGAACTCCTTCGCCGCGACGGAAAGAAGGCTGCTCCGCTCACCGATCTTGCGTCTTACAAGCTCAAGCAGAGCGCGGCGGCTAAAAAGAAAAAGGCAAAAAAGGAACGCTGACGTTCCGTGCAAAGGCGGATCGTTCCGCCTTTTGTTCTTGGATAAGGGGAGAATGTAAAATGTCAACGCCGCACATCAAAGCGGAAGCGGGGGACTTCGCCCCCGTCGTCGTTATGCCGGGAGACCCTTTGCGCTCGCGGTTCATAGCGGAGAATTACCTGACCGACGCCCGTCTCGTCAACGACGTGCGCGGCGTGCAGGGCTACACCGGGTATTACTTCGGGTCGCGCGTGTCCGTGATGGCGAGTGGTATGGGCATGCCGTCCATGGGCATTTACGCCTACGAGCTGTTCGAGTTCTTCGGCGTAAAGAGCATCATCCGCGCGGGCAGCGCGGGAGGATATTCGGACGGGCTCAGATTGCGCGATATCGTCATCGCGCTCACCGCAGCCACCGATTCCGATTCGGTGAAGTTTTTCGGTGCTTCGCGTTACGAGAACATACCTGCGTCCGCGCGGCTGACGGATCTCGCCAGGAAGAGTTCGATCGAGCGCAATCTGCCTGCGGTCGGAGGTGCGGTCTACTCGTCCGACGTGTTCTACTCGCCGCCCGAGCACGCGCTCGAATGGAAAAAACGCGGCGCTCTCGCGGTCGAGATGGAAACGGCTATGCTGTACGCCATCGCGCGCAAGCTCGGCAAAGACGCTCTCGCCGTTCTCGCCGTGAGCGATCTGCCCCTTGCGGGTGCGTCGCTGGGCGCGGACGAACGCGAAAGCTCGTTTACGGAGATGATAACCCTTGCGCTCGATGTGGCTGCCAGGGTATCGGACGGTATATGATACCGTCCGCGCAAAGTCGTTCCGTATACGGCGCCGACGAAAAAATAATGAGAAAACGTTTGAAAAACGTTTGACGGGGGGGGGGTACGGTGTATAATCTTTATATATTATCTAAAGGACGGATATTCGATTGAACGAAGTGGTATTCGGAGGCGTATCCAAGACATACGCAGGCAACAAGGTAAAGGCGGTGGATCACCTCGATCTTTCGTTGAACGCCGGGGAGATATTCGGTTTTCTCGGTCCCAACGGCGCGGGCAAGACCACCACGATAAAGATGCTCACGGGCATACTTTCCATCGACGAGGGCGGCATAAACGTCTTCGGCAGCGATATAACGAGATCGCCCATAGAAGCTAAAAAGCATATCGGTTTCGTTACGGACAGCGGCGTGTTGTTCGATAAGCTGACGGGCAGGGAATTCGTCGACTTTATGGCGGACATGTACGGCGTATCCGCGGAGGACAGAAAGGCGCGTTCGGAAGAACTTATAGACCGCTTTGCTCTCCGCGAAGTGTTCGACAGGCAGATAGGCACTTACAGCCACGGCATGCAGCAGAAGATAGCCATAGTGGGCGCGCTCGTACACGACCCCGACGTGCTCGTGCTCGACGAACCAATGGTGGGGCTAGATCCGCAGTCCGTCCGCCAGTTCAAGGACATCATGCGCACGCATGCCGATAAAGGCAACGTGGTGTTCTTTTCCACGCACGTCCTCGATATGGCGGAAAAGATATGCGACAGGATAGGCATCATAAACGGCGGCAGGCTCATAGTCGCCGGCGATCTCGACGAGATAAAAGCCGCCAAGGGCGACGAGTCTCTCGAGGATATATTCCTTTCCGTGGCGGGCACGGCGCAGGAGGTCTGATATGCGCGGATTTCTACGCATAACCAAGCTGCTCCTCGGCATGACTTTCCGCAAGAACCTTCCGGGCAAGCGCGGCGGGAAGATGACGCTCACGGGCTGCGTGATAGCCGCGGCGATAATTTCGGCATTCATCGCGGTCGCGCTCGGGCTGCTCGGATATTTTACCCGCGGGCTGGGTTTCGAGACGGCGATGACGGGCATGCTGCTCGCCGTCGATTTTCTGCTCACGCTGGTGTTCGGGACGGTAGCCGTGATGTCGCAGATGTATTTCTCGCGCGACGGCGAGTTTTTTATCAGCCTGCCCGTGAGCAGCAATACGGTGCTTTTCGCCAAACTGTTTGTCGTATACGTCGAAGAAGCGATCGTGTCCGCCGTGCTCATGCTCCCGGGCGCGATAGTGTTCGGTATAGTAGCCGCGCAGTCCGCGGCGTATTATGTGATGGCGATCGTCGCGGTCGCGTTCGTGCCCCTTGCGGCGGTACTGCTCGCGGCTATAATTTCCGTGCCGCTCACGTTCGTCGCGGGGTTCTTCCGTAACCGCGGCGCGGTCGCGGGAGTGCTCATGCTTGTGCTGTTCGCGGCGGTCATGACGCTTTACATGGTGTTTGCCAACGTGTTCGCGCCTTCGGTCGCGGGCGACGCGGTCACCGATCCCGAACAGGCGCTCGCCGCTGTAAGACAGACGCTCGAGCATACGCTGTACGTCTTTTATCCGCTGCTCGCGCTCGCGCGCTTCGGAACGCTTTCCGGCGGGCTGATAGCGGATAACGTCGCGGCTTCGGCTGCCGTCGACCTCGCGATATTCTTCGGCAGCGTCGTTCTGCTTGCCGCCGTTCTGCTCCCGATATCCGCGCTCATGTACGGGCGCGCCATGCTGCGCCAGTCCGAGCACGGCGGCGGGGCGGTAAAGAAAGGGGAGTACGTCAGTTCGGGACTTCTCGGCTCGCTCGTGAAAAAGGAATTCAGGATGCTGCTGCGCAACGCGTCTTTCTCCTTCCAGTGCCTTGCGGGCTGCGTGCTCGCGCCATTGATGAGCATATTCATGATAGTCATGGGCGGTATCGAGTCCGCGGAAGTGAATGTTGCGGGGCAGACGATCGAAACCGATCTTACCATGATATTCGCGATAATGTGGCCGTGCGCGGTGTTTATGGTACTGCTTATGACGGCAGGCATGAATATTTCCGCGCTCACCGCGATAACGCGCGAGGGCAAGACTTTCGTCTACAGCAAACTCATACCCGTGCCTTACCGCACGCAGCTCATGGCGAAACGCATATCGGCGATAGTGCCGGCGAGCATATCCGCGCTCGTCAGCCTTGTCGGTATCTCGGTCACGGGCGGTTTTGTGCTCGGGGTCGTCGACCCGCTCGCGATAATATCCGCTCTGCTGCTCTTCGCCGCGGCGATACTGTGCTCTACGGAGTTCTATCTTTACCGCGATCTCAAAAAACCCCGTCTCGATTGGAACACCCCGCGCGACGCGGTCAAAAACAATCCCGCGACCATCCTTCCCATGCTCGCGGGGATGGGCGTGAGCATGCTCTGCGGCGTCGCCCTCGTGCTCTCCGGCATACTTCTTTACATGGCGGGCTGGGAAATGAACGGCATATCGCTCGTATCCGTTCTTTTGGCGGCGGCGCTTGTCGGATTGTTCTTTGTCGCAAATACGCGTATGAGTCTTAACTGTGAGAAACATTATGACTCCCTGTATATATGATATAAGAGCTACCCGGTGCCGACCCCGATAGAACACTGCAAATGAGCGCGCTTTTCGGCTGTTTCCCTTGCGTGTCACGCTTGCCGTAGAAGTAAACTACAGCTGCGCGGTAGGGCACTGCCGAGAAACGGCTCGTGAGTAGCATCTCCTTGCAGCGAGCATTTATCGATGATCGCGAGATCGGGTGCGCGAAACGGAACGATATCGTACTCTCTGTACTGCGGTGAGCGACGTTTCGCGTGCATCACCCGTGATGTTGCCCGATAAATGTGTACTACCCTAGGTCGGCACCGGGTACGGTACCGATATCGATAAAACGGTATGCGATCGGTCCGAAAGCGTAAATAGCCCCGATCCGGAATCGTCGAAAAAGTCCCGCGCGAAAGCGCGGGACTTTTTACTAAATATCTTGTGTGTGAACAAAGTCGGGAGGGATCGGCGGCGCGGTTTCGCCGCACAGGGATCTATCGGCTTTTTTCGATATCGCGCAGAAGATCCCGCATATCCGGGTATCTGTCGTTGCGGTCAAGAGCGAGGGCTTTGGTCAGGACGGTCTTCATATTCGGGGACATTTTCGCGGGGAAGGAGAGTTTGTCCTGGCGGAGGCGCTCGGTGGATTCGGGAGGCAGCGAACCGGTGAGGCAGTAGTAGAGCGTGGCTCCCGCGGCGTATACGTCGACGCGGCGGTCGGTAACGGCGTTCTTTTCGTACTGCTCGGGAGGGGCGTAGCGGCGTTTGAGCTCTATGTTCTGCCGTTTGGCGGACGTTGAGACGGACGCGCCGAAGTCGATGAGTTTGGCGGAGCCGTCGTCGGTGAGGATGATGTTGTCTGCGGAGACGTCGCGGTGTATGAGCCCCGCGTCGTGTATGAGCGCGAGCGAGACGAATACCGGGCGGAGCACGCGCAGGGCTTCCTCTTCGCGCATCTTGCCTTTGCCCGAAATGCGGTTTTTGAGCGTCTCGCCGCCGAGGTATTCCATGACGATATACGCCGTTCCGTTCTCGCTGAAATAGTCGAGGACGGAGGGCACGCCGTCGAGGTCCTTTATCGCCGCCATGTTCTTGGCTTCGTCGGTGAAGCGTTTTTTGCCTGCGGAAAAGCGGCTGCGCATGTTTTCCGATCGTACCACGGCGGAGCAGCCGTCGCGCATGACGACGGAGGAAGGGAAGTACTCCTTGATCGCGACTTTGCGGCGTTTCATCGCGTCGTAACCGAGATACGTTATGCCGAAACCGCCTTCGCCGATGGCGGAGGATACTACATACCTCTCTTTAAGGCGTGTGCCCTGCGCGAGGTGCCCCGCGGGCGTGCTTACGCGCGGAGGGCGTTTGCCGCATATCGGGCATATGCCGCGCGGCGAAAGGGGGGTGAAGCAGCGCGGGCAAAGCAGGGATGTTTCCGTGGTTATCACTCTTCCTCCGTTAAGGCGCGCACGAGCAGCGCCGTATAATTATCGTTATCCGCGGGAGCGCGGGATATTAGCCTGTTTTCCATAAAACGTAGCATATCTCCGCCGTCCGCCCCTTCGAGCGCGAGGGCTTCTTCCATCTCGCTCTCTTCGACGTACTCCCAGAATCCGTCCGTGCACAGCAGGAACGCGTCCCCGGCGCGCGGAGCTTCCTCGAATACGCGCACGTCGGGCGGGAAGTACCGTTTGCCGCCGAGCACGCGGGTGAGCTTGTTCTGGTCGCGGTGGAAGCGCAGGTCGCGCCGCGATATCCTGCCGCCGGTGACGTCCAGCTGCGCCACCGAGTGGTCGGCGGTGCAGAAACGTATCGCCCCGCCGCGGATGAGATAAACGCGCGAATCGCCTATATGCGCGACGACCGTGCGTATGCCGTCGGTAAATACCCCCGCGAATGTGGTGCATGCGTTGTACATACCGTCGGAATTATATTTCTCTTCGATTATGCGTCGGTGCGTCTCTTCGGTGATCGCAGCCACGGAGTCGGCGGTCGCGCTGCCGCGCTCCATGAACTCCGAGCACATCTCCCTCGCGCATATTTCGCTGGCTATCCCGCTGCCGGAGTACGCTCCCAGCCCGTCGCAGACGACGAAACATGCCTTGCCGCCGTCCGAACGCCCGCACGCGCTGTCCTGATTGCTCGGTCTGCCGCCCCTCGAACATATCTCCGAAAAATCGAGCCTCATTATTTCCTCCGTGTATCTTTTTGATTATTATACACCTTGATCATTGCAAATGCAATAACATTTTCGTTTGTGATAACGATATATTTGTAAATGTCTTTTCGGCTCGGGTTCCTTTGGGG